>NZ_JAYXBQ010000044.1:0-366266 GCF_039668335.1 Mycobacterium sp. SM3041
CTAGACGCCGACCAGCTCCGGGTGGAACTTGGTCACCAGCCGGCGGATGCCGTCACGCCAGTCGACCGAGGTGCCGCCGATCAGTTCGTGCATGCGGGTGGTGTCGGTCGGGCCGCCGCGCAGCGCGTTCGGATCCTCGGCGAAGACCGGCTCGCGGCCGACCAGCTCACCGATGTAGGCACACCATTCCTGCAGGCTGACGGTCTGATCGCCACACCAGTTCACGGTCGTCGCGGGCACCGATGCCACATCCAGCAGCTTCGGCAGCGTCGCCAGGATGTCGTCTTCGTGGATCGGGTTGTACTGCGCCGGCCCACCCGGCGGCACCGGGATCGGGATGCCCGCCAGGACCATCTCCATCTGGTAGTACGGCCAGCCGCCGTTGTCGCCGTACGGCACGTTGAACCGGGCGATGGTGGCCGGCAGATCGAGGACCCGCGACATGGTGCGCACGACCGTCTCGCCGGCGATCTTGGAGATCGAATAGGTGGGGAAGAGGTGCTTGTGGTTGTCGCCCAACGCCGCCGACTCCGAACGCGGCTCGTCGCCGGGCGGGTCGTACACCGCCGCTGACGAGGTGTGCAGGAACGCCTTGGCCTCACGACAGTGCGCCATCAGCAGACCCACCGACTCCGCATTGGCCGCGAGGTCCTTGTCCCACCGGCCGCTCTTGGCCACCGCGAGGTTCACCACGTAGTCGAAATCGGTTGGCAGGGCACTGAAGTCGCCGACCGCCAGGTTGAGCGCCGCGCACCGGACACCGGCCTGCTCCAGGTTCTGCCGGGCCTGCGGGTTGTTGAACCTGGCGATACCCCACACCTCGTTGTCGGCCGCCAGGGCCGTGGCGATCGGGGTGGCCACCTGGCCGGTGACTCCGGTGATGAGGATCTTGGCGCCGCGCATGGGGCTGATAGTAGGGGGCCGCTAGGGTTGACCTCATGCGAGTCGGAGTTCTGGGTGCCAAGGGCAAAGTCGGTGCGACCATCGTCGACGGTGTGGAAGCCGCTGACGATCTGACGTTCACCGTCGGCGTCGACGCCGGTGACGAGCTGAGCCTGTTCACCGACAGCGGCACCGACGTCGTCGTCGACTTCACCCACCCCGACGTCGTGATGAACAACCTGAAGTTCCTCATCGACAACGGCATTCACGCCGTCGTCGGAACCACGGGCTTCACCGCCGAACGCCTGGACCAGGTTCGCGAGTGGGTGGCCGCCAAGCCCGGAGTCGCGGTGCTGATCGCCCCGAACTTCGCCATCGGCGCGGTGCTGTCCATGCACTTCGCCAAGCTGGCCGCCCCGTTCTTCGAGTCGGCCGAGGTCGTCGAACTGCACCACCCGCAGAAGGCCGACGCCCCGTCAGGCACCGCCACCCGCACCGCCCAGCTGATCGCCGAGGCGCGAAAAGGCCTGCCGCCCAACCCCGATGCCACGAGCACCGGCCTGGAGGGCGCGCGCGGCGCCGACGTCGATGGCATCCCCGTGCACTCGGTGCGGCTGCGTGGTCTGGTGGCGCACCAGGAGGTGCTGTTCGGCACGCAGGGCGAGACGCTGACCATCCGGCACGACAGCATCGACCGCACGTCGTTCGTGCCCGGCGTGCTGCTCGGTGTCCGCGAGGTCGCCAAGTACCCCGGGCTGACCATCGGCATCGAGAAGCTCATGGGGCTGTGACGGGGCGGTGATGACGAAACCGAGCTCGCAGGTATTCCGCATCCAGCTGGTCGTCGCATTCCTGTGCGTGGCACTGGTGGTCTACTTCGTGATGCTCGGGC
The DNA here is from genome assembly GCF_039668335.1 of Mycobacterium sp. SM3041. NCBI lineage: Bacteria > Bacillati > Actinomycetota > Actinomycetes > Mycobacteriales > Mycobacteriaceae > Mycobacterium > Mycobacterium sp. SM3041. The sequence goes on from NZ_JAYXBQ010000044.1 coordinate 1,775, forward strand.
GCTCCGGCGTCATCCTGATGCAGTCGGGGGAAGCCGCGGCGATCGGCCTCGGCATCGGCATCTTCGTGCTGCCGCTGATCGGCCTGTGGGCCATGGTCGCCACGCTGCGCGCCGGGTTCGCGCACCAGCGGCTGGCCCGGCTGGCCCACGAGGAGGGCGTCGAACTCGACGTCAGTGACCTGCCCAAGCGCCCGTCGGGCCGCATCGAACGCGACGCCGCCGACGCACTGTTCGAGTCGGTGCGCGACGAAGTCGAGGCCAGCCCTGACGATTGGCGCGGCTGGTACCGGCTGGCCCGGGCCTACGACTATGCCGGGGACCGGACCCGGGCCCGCGAGACCATCCGCAAGGCCGTCCGGCTGGAGCAGGCATCACGATGAAACTCCTTGTCGTGCACCACACTCCGTCTCCGCACTGCCAGGAGATGTTCGAGGCGGTGCTCGCCGGAGCAACCGATCCCGAGATCGAGGGCGTCGACGTCGTGCGCCGTCCGGCGCTCACGCTGTCGGCCGCCGACGTGCTGGAGGCCGACGGCTATCTGCTCGGCTCGCCGGCGAACCTGGGCTACATGTCGGGTGCCTTGAAGCACGCGTTCGACCAGATCTACTACCCGTGCCTGGATGCGACGCGTGGCCGGCCATTCGGTCTGTGGCTGCACGGCAACGAAGGCACCGAAGGCGCCGAGAAGGCTGTCACGTCCATCACCACCGGGCTGGGGTGGGTGAAAGCGGCTGAGTACGTGGTGGTTTCGGGCAAACCCAGCAAGGCCGACGTGGAGGCCTGCTGGAATCTGGGCGCGACGGTCGCCGCGACGTTGATGGGTTAGTGACCTAGATGGCTCGATCGGCGCGCGTTGCTCTGCCAGAAGACGGCTACCTCCTCCTGATCGGCCAGGTGGCCTACATGGTCAGCTCGCTCGAATGGACCATTCTGGGTGACCTGCCAGGACTGGCTCAGTACCTCCCATCCGAGCTCACGACCACGATGCTGGCAGGTAAGTCCACCGGCCAAATTGCAGGTGCACTCAGCAAGAAGGCGAGCGAGGTTGGGGACCACGATGTCCGGTCTTATGTTGCGAAGGCTGGAGAGGTGCTAAGCGAGGCTGCCGAGCTGCGCAACGACGTGCTTCATGCTCGCCCCGCGACGTTTGGTAACGACCAACGTCTCTCTCGGTGGAAGCCCGCCGACTGGAAGGGACCGACCCGCACTGTCGCGATCGATATTGCGTGGCTCAGTCGGGCGATTGACCGCCTGTCTGAGTTATCGACTGCACTCGACAACTTGAGGCCGCTGCATAAGCATTCCGCTTTCGCGGATCGTGTGCGTCGCCGCTAGTCGATTATTCGCTGCGCTGATTTTGGCTGTGGTTTTCTGATAGACCTAGGTTCCCCGACCGAAGGAAACCACCGTGAGGATCGCAGCAACGCTGGCGGCGTCGGCTATTGCCGTCCCCGCGATGGCCCTGTTTGTCAGCCCTGCCGCAATTGCGGTGCCCGGCGACCCCATGGCCGGGTGCGAAACACAAGTGTTCGCCAACTACTGCGATGGTCCTATCCGCGAAGACGGTTCGTGGAAGCGGTGCATGTTTGCACATTCGCAATACACCGCAGCCGGTGGGTACATCCCGCCAGTGCAGAACTGCTTCGTGGTGCCTGCGGCGGACCAGATTCCACCGCTACCGCTTGGCCAACCGCCACACCACATCGACTAGGCCCGTTCAGACGCAGCGCGTTGACGGCTGTGCTGGCGAGATTGCTCGTCGAGTTGAGTCAGGCCGAGGCTCACGTCATCGGCCCGCCGCTCGCACTTCGGCGAGGCTGAGGTACCCGAAGTTGCGCAGCTTCAGGAGTTCGTCGTCGCTGGCCGCCTGTACGTCAGCGAGGCAGCGATAGCCCTCGCGGACCAGCACGCGGGCGGTGCGGGGCGTGAACTGCTCGAATTCGGCTGGGATCGGTGGCAGGTCTTGACCTTCACTCATGCGTCTATCCGATCTCGGAACGCTGTTGTTGGTGGTTGAGCGTGCAGCGTTATTGAGGGTCTACTCGCACAACTACGCCCAGAATGCACGGTCAACTCGGTTTCGGTGCCCAGAACCATTGACCCTGACGTGACGGCGCACCGCACTCGAACAAATGCGCCCTGGATTCAGGATCAAATCTCAAAACGCCGTATGGTGATTGACGTTTGCGTCGATAGGGAGGGGCCGACATGGGAATCGCGGACCTGGCGCTGGGAGCCGCGCCGCTCGCCGGAGGCGCGCTGCTGGGCGCCGTCGCGGGCAACTTGAAGCCACCGGACGTGCGCGCCGCGATCAAGGCCGACATGGACCTGCTGGACCGGCTGCCGGCCGAGCAGGTCGAGCGTCGCGCCGAGTTGCAACGCAGCATCGACATGCGGATCGACGAGGTGATCGCAGCTGTCGACCGCAGCCGCCAGCTCAAGTCGACGGCGATCGGCTACGCGTTCAACCGCGAGGGCCGGCTGCGCGACATCCTCGTCTTCATCATGGCGGTGCTGTTCTGCATCATCTGGTGGAACCTCAAGCACTCGCGCACCGGTTGGCTGCCGATGTTCGTCGCGCTGATCGTCTTCACCGTGCTGTCCGGCTGGTACGCACTGCGCGGCATCGCCCGGGCGTTCTCGTCGGTGCTGCACCGGAACAAGAAGGCGGGGGACGCCGCTCAGTAGTGGTAGGTGTCCGACGGCGCCGACACGTGGTCGGGGTCGTCGCCGAACATCGACGGGTGAATGCCGTACGCCTTCGCCAGATCGAGGATCTTGTTGGCGCGCGCGATACGCGGCAGGTCCGAGCCGTTGCGGATTTCGCCGCCGTCGCGCTCGAACTCCGCGAAAAACTCCTGCGCCCAAGCGATCTCGTCGAGTGAGGGGGACAGGCCCTCGTTGACCGTCCCGCACTGCTCCGGAGTCAGACAGATCTTGCCGGTCATGCCGAACTCGAGAGACACCGCGGTGGCCTCACTGAGCTTGCGCGAGCTGGAACCGATGGTCGGGCCGTCGATGGCACCCGGCAGGTGCGCGGCCTTGGCGGCGATGGTGAACCGCGAGCGGGCGTAGGCCAGCGTCGCCGGGTTGTCACCGAAGCCGGTGTCACGCCGGAAGTCGCCGATACCGAACGCCAACCGGAACGTGCCCTTGGCCGACGCGATCTCGGTGATGCGCTCGAGCCCGCGGGCGGTCTCCACCAGCGCGACGATCGGCACGTTCGGCAGCCGCTTGGCGGTCTCGGTGACATGGTCGACGGACTCGACCATCGCCAGCATGATGCCGCCGACGGACGTCTTCGACAGCATCTCCAGGTCGTCGGCCCACCACGGGGTACCGAAGCCGTTGACGCGCACCCAGTCGGTGTTGCCGCCGCCGAGCCAGCGCGCCGCGTTGTCGCGGGCGGAGTCCTTGTCCTTGGGTGCTACCGCGTCCTCGATGTCGATGATGACGATGTCGGCGCTGGAGCGCGTCGCCGGTGAGAACCGGTCGAACTGCGATCCGTTGACCAGCAGCCAGCTGCGCGCGAGTACCGGGTCCAGGCGGGATCCGTGCTCGTTGGCATCAGGTTCGTAGGTGCTGGTCTGGTCGTACACCCGTCAATCGTCCCGCACAGCGGGAGCAGCCCCCGCCCCGGGGGTTACTTCAGTGCCGCGCCGAACACCCGCTGCATCGCATCCCAGTGCCGCTTGGCCGCGGCTTCGTCGTAGGCGCCGACGTTGTCGGGCACCGCGAAGCCGTGTGCGGCCGGGTAGAACTCGACGGTGTGCTCGACGCCGGCGTCGGTGAGCGCGCGGTCCAGAATCTCGCCCTGCTCGGCGGTGAAGGACCCGTCGTTCTCGGCAGCGCCGACGTAGACGACGGCGCTGATCCGGTCGGCGCGCAGATGCGGGCTGTCGTCGGTGTCGGTGACGAGGCCACCGCCGTGGAACGACATCGCCGCGGCGACGCGGTCGGGCAGCTTGCCGGCGACGACGAACGACGTGCGTCCGCCCATGCAGTAGCCGGTGGTGCCGAACTTGTCGCCCGTGACATCGGGCCGGGCCGCCAGATAGTCGAAGAAGGCGCCGGCGTCGGCGGCCATGACGTCCTGTGTGACGTTGCGCATCATCCCGAACAGCCGCGCCCGCTCGTTCTCGTCGGAGAAGGCGGTGGCCATGTCGAACGGTGCCCACCCGGCCTCGCGGTAGTAGATGTCCGGCACCAGCACCACGTAGCCGAGCTCGGCGAGTTGTGCGGCCATGTCGTCGAAGGTCTGCCTGGGGCCGCCCGCATCGGGGTACATGACGACCGCGGGCCACGGGCCGGGGCCTTCAGGAGTGGCGACGGTGACGGCACAGGTGCCGTCGGCGGTGGTGATGGTGTCCTTGGTCACTGGCATGGCTTCCGTTCTACTCCTCGGCCCAGAACGTAAGCTGGCAGTGTGGCTGTGCCGACTCCCTATGAAGACCTGCTGCGCCTCGTGTTGGAACAGGGCACGCCCAAATCGGATCGCACCGGGACCGGCACCCGGAGCCTGTTCGGCCATCAGCTGCGCTACGACCTGGCCGCCGGGTTCCCGCTGCTGACCACCAAGAAGGTGCACACCAAGTCGGTGATCTACGAACTGCTGTGGTTCCTGCGCGGCGACTCGAACGTGCGCTGGCTGCAGGAGCGCGGCGTCACCATCTGGGACGAATGGGCTTCGGAGACAGGCGAACTCGGGCCGGTGTACGGCGTCCAGTGGCGGTCGTGGCCGACGCCGTCCGGCGAGCACGTCGACCAGATCAGCGCGGCGCTCGAGATGCTCAAGACCAACCCGGACAGCCGGCGCAACATCGTCTCGGCGTGGAACGTCGGCGAGATCGCCCAGATGGCGCTGCCGCCGTGCCACGCGCTGTTCCAGTTCTACGTCGCCGACGGCAAGCTGAGCTGCCAGCTGTACCAGCGCAGCGCCGACCTGTTCCTCGGCGTGCCGTTCAACATCGCCTCCTACGCGCTGCTGACGCACATGATGGCCGCCCAGGCGGGCCTCGAGGTGGGCGACTTCGTCTGGACCGGCGGCGACTGCCACATCTACGACAACCACGTCGAGCAGGTGCGGCTGCAGCTGTCGCGCGAGCCCCGGCCGTACCCGGAACTTGTTCTCGCGCCGCGTGATTCGATCTTCGATTACCAGTACGAGGACATCGCGATCGTCAACTACGACCCGCACCCGGCCATCAAGGCACCCGTTGCGGTCTGATGCCATGAAGCTGATCTGGGCCCAGGCCAACGGCGGTGTCATCGGCCGCGACAACGAGATTCCGTGGCAGCTGCCCGAGGACATGGCGCGCTTCAAGGAGCTGACGCTCGGCTCCACGGTGGTGATGGGCCGGCTCACCTGGGAGTCGCTGCCTGAACGCTTCCGGCCGCTACCGGGCCGCCGCAACGTCGTGGTCAGCCGCCACGCCGGTTATGTCGCCGAGGGCGCCGAGGTGGTCACGTCGCTGCCCGCCGAGGTCGACGGCTGGGTGATGGGCGGGGCGCAACTGTACGCGCTGGCGCTGCCGTCGGCGACGCTGTGCGAGGTCACCGAGATCGATGTCGACGTGCCGGACGGTGACGCATTCGCGCCCGAGTTGGACGACTCCTGGACCGTCACGCACGGCGAGTGGCAGACCAGCAGAACCGGCCTGCGCTACCGGTTCTGCACCTATCGGCGGTAGCCGGCGAGCCGCCGGACGTCGTCGTCAGGATCGTGGGCGGCCAGGTCGGTGATCCGGGCGCGCAGTGCCGCGACGTCGTCGGGGTCCAGACCTTCCGGCCCCATGGGCCCGATCAGTTCACCGAGAACGACGACGGCATGCCGGCGGATCACCGGCTCGGGGTGGTCGAGTCCCCGCCGGGCGCCGGGAAGGTCGGCGGCATCCAGCGTGCAGTAGCCCTGACCAGGCGCCAGTTCCTGCGCGATCAGCGCTGCGATGGCCGGGTCGGCCAGTCCCGCGGCCAGGAGTGCGTAGTCGAGCGGCCGATGGCTGCGGCCGTGATCGCGGAACGACCGATACGGCGCCGTGACGGCGGCCGCGCGGCTGGCCGCGGGCAGGTCGCTCTCCAGCACCTGCGGACCGCAGCCCAACCGCCCCAACGCGGTGGCCGCCCAGTCGTGGCCGGGGCCCGACAGGGGCACCGCCGCCCACAGCGCGTCGATGACGTCAGCCGATGCGATGTCGAGGTCGGCCAACAGCTTGGCGCCGAGCCAGGCGGTATCCCGACGTTCGAGGGCCGCGACGGCGACCGGCACCGCGGCGGCGCCGAGATCGAGCAGCAGGGTCCGCGCGCGTTCCTGACCCAAGTCGCCCGGCGGTCCGGGCACCAACCCGGCAGCAGCCGCGAGCGCCGCGACCCGCTGTTCGACCGGCAACGCCAGCAGCGCCTGCTCGGCTTCGTCGGCCGCGAGGTACTCGGGGAAGTGTCGCCGCAATTCGTCGGGCGTCAATGAGCGCACCAGCAGGTCGCCGTCCTCGTCGTCGAGATAGACGACGACGTCGGCCGGCAGGATGCCGTCGGCGACCAGCGCCGCTCGCACGCCGGCGGCGATGGTCAGCATCGCCTGCGCGAACCGCTCCCAGGCCTGGTCCCACTGTGCGCGCGGCAAGCCCGACACCGCCTCGATCAACCGGTCACCCCAGTCGCCGGCGCTGTCGCCCCACTCGTAGTCCTGGTGCTCCCAGTCCGGCGGGCTGAACCGGCAGGACGGCTCCGGCACCGACTCCTCGGTGCCCAGCGCCAGATTGGGCAGGTAGATGACGCCCGTGGTCTCGGCGTAGAACTCGCTGAATGCCACCGCGTACGGCTGTTGCCCGGCCGCCGCGCCGACCAGCGCCCGGACGGCCGTCACCGCCGCAGCGGTCAGATCGGTTTCGAATCCTGCCCAGTCGAACTGCACCGGTGCCTACGCCTCGGCAGGCACCACGTCGGCACCCGTGCCCTTCACCGAGGACTTCGCGCGCTTCTCGGCACGCACCGCCTTGCCGTTGCGCACGAACCCGGTGGGGGAGACCGCCGCCGACAGCAGCGCGTCCTCGCCACCCACGAACGGATGGAAGCCCACGCCGGCGCCGCCGCGGCCCTTGACCGGGATGTCGGCGACTTCGGTTACCTTCCAACCCTTTTCAGAGGTCGACAGGATGGCTTCGCCGTTGCCGCACGTGATCGGCAGCGCGGCGATCACTTCGTCGCCGTCACCCGCCAGCTTCACGCCCGCGACACCATTGCCTGCCGCGCCCTGCGGGTTCACCGCCGCTGGGTCGATGCGCAGAATCTTGCCGCGGCGCGTCACGAGTGCCAGGTGATACCCCGGCGTCAGCACACCCGAGCGCAGCAGCCCTGTGATGTCCGGGGCCACCGGGATGTCGCGGGTCTTGAATGGCAGGCCATTGCCGTTGGTGAACTTGATGCGCCCGTCGGTCCACACCGCCCAGCCCAGCCCGGCGGAGAGCAGGTCGCCGTGGGTGTCGGAGAACACGCCGCGGTCGTCAAGCCGCCAGTTGGCGTTGACCTTCTTCTCCCGCGGGCCGTCGTCGTCGGAGCTCGACGCCGTCGGGGTGCCCTCGAAGTCCAGGACCGTCCGGCGGTCGAATTCGGGCCCCGCGAACAGCTTCGCCGTCTCTTTCAATTCGTTGTCGATCACCACGCGCCGGGCGTCGGGGTTCGACACCAGCTCGGTGAGCTCGGCGAACTCGGCGTCCAGCTTGTCCGCTTCGGCCTGCAGCTCGATGACGTCGAGCTTGGTCAGTCGCCGAAGCTGCAGTGCCAGAACGTAGTTGGCCTGTTCCTCGTCGATGCTGAACCGTTCCTGCAGCCCGCGGCGGGCGTCGTCGACGGTGTCGGAACCGCGGATCACCGCGACGGCGGCATCGATGTCGAGGTGGATCTTCATCAACCCGGCCACCAGATGCCTACGGGCAGTGACCTTCTCGAGCCGGTACTGGCTGCGGTGCAGCACGACGGAGTCGCGCAGGTGCAGGAACGCGCCGATCAGCTCGCGCACCGTCCACCAGCGCGGCACGCGGTCCTCGTCGAGCGCGACCAGGCTGGCGGCGAAAGTCGACTCCAGCGGGGTCAGCGCGAGCAGCTGGTCGCGGATGGTCTCGGCGGCATGGCCGCGTTTGGCGGTGACGACGATCCGCAGCCCGTTGCGGCGATCCGTCAGGTCGGACATGTCGGCCACACCGGCCAGCTCACCGGACTCGACCAGCGCCCGAATCCGGTCCTGCACAGTGTTGCTCGCGACACCGGGCGGCAGTTCGGTGATGACGACGTTCTTGCCGTCGATCGACAAGGTGCCGCGCACGGTGAGCGCACCCCGGCCGGTGGTGAGGTACTCACGCAGCCCGGCCGTGCCGACCACCGTCGCCCCACAGCCCCAGTCCGGGCCGGGAATGAGTTTGGCCAGCCGGTCGTCGGTCATGTTCGGCGTCTTCAGCAGCGCCCGGCAGGCCGCCATGATCTCGCGCGGATTGTGCGCGGGCACCTTGGTGGCCCAGCCCTCGGCGATACCGACGGCACCGTTGCAGAGCAGCACCGGCCACTGGGCCGGCAGCATCGTGGGCTCGATCCACTCGCCGTCGAACGTGGGCACCATCGGTACCGCGTGGTCGTCGAGTTCGGCGGTCAGTGCCGCACCGGGAGCCGACAGCCGCATCTCGGTGTACCGGTCCGCGGCGGGGATGTCGCCCTGGATGCGCGGGAAAGCGCCTTGTCCGTCAATGACTTTCACGCGCTGGAACTCGGCGGCCATCAGCGCCGCGGCGCCGTACATCGAGGCGCCGCCGTGCGGGTGCAGGTTGCCGGTGACGGCCGAGCACACCTTCGAGGACTTCTGTGGCTTGTTGCCGGGCAGCAGTTTCGAGTCGTGCATCTGGTACAGCAGCCGGCGCTGGCCCGGCTTGAGGCCGTCGAAAGCCGACGGGATGGCGCGGTCACTGACGCTGTAGAGCGCGAACGTCAGCTGATAGTGGTTCCAGTAGTCGTCGGCGCTCTGGTCGAGGACCAGGTCCGGATTCTGCTCGGGAACATCCAGGGTCGAGGTCACGGTTGACTCTTTCTAGTCCAGGTCCAGCGCAAGGGTGTCGACGACGGCGGCCACCTCGGCCATCCACGTGCGCCGGCCCTCGGGCGGCCCGCCGAACAGGGTGTGGTGCAGCTTCTTCTCCGCGTCGTCCGGGTGCACGCGAATCACGGTGCGCCGCTGCGGATCCAGCACGGTGTTCCAGAAGTCGTCGGCGTCCATCTCACCGAGACCCTTGTTGCGCTGCACTTCCACCCGGCGTTTCGAGCGGGCCTTCAACTCGGCCACGGCGGTGTCGCGCTCGGACTCGTCCTGGCAGTAGATGCGCTCCTGGCCGTCCTTGACCACGAACAGCGGCGGCAGCGTCACGTAGACCATGCCGGCCTCGACGAGCGGGCGGTAGAAGTCCAGGAACATCGAGATCAGGCTCGAGTTGATGTTGCCGCCGTCGGGGTCGGCGTCGGACGCGAACAGGATCCGGTCATAGCGGCACTGTTCGGGGTCGCAGTTGTCGCGCACGCCGCAGCCCAGGATGCGCTCGATGGAATCGAACTCGTCCTTGACCCGCGCCTTGTTCACGGTGAAGCCATAGACGTTGGGCGGCTTGCCTTTCAGCGGGAAGGCGGCCTGGAAGGTGGCGTCGCGCGCCGCTTTGATGGTGCCCAGCGCCGAGTCGCCCTCGCACAGGAACAGTTCGGCGCCCGACCCGCGGCCGGTCTCGCGGCTGGGCAGCAGCTTCGGCGGCAGCGACAGGTTGGTGCCCAGCCCCTTGGCCTTCGACGCCGCGCGGGACCGCGCCTTGGCGCCCTCGGCGCTGCGGCGCGCCCGGGCCGACTCCAGCGCCAGCTTCGTCCACAACGACACCGTCTCGCTGTTGGCGGGATTCGCCGCCCAGACGTTGACGCTGCGCGTCACATCCGGGGCCATCGCGACGTTCAGCGAGCGCGACGAGACCGCGGTCTTGGCCTGCGAGTCCCAGCCCACATCCGGTGCGCGGGTGTCGACGGCCAGCGCGGTCACCGCGGCGAAGTCCTGCGGTTCGGGTCCGTCCTCGCCCTTGGCCAGGCCCAGGTCGCGGATCCGGGACGCGCGGTCGGCCAGTGCCTCCGTGAGTCCCTTGATGGCCGCGGTCAGGTGCGATCCGCCGCCGGGGGTGCGCACGGTGTTGCAGAACGCGGCCACGGTGGTCGGCTCGGCCGGTCCGGCGGTCATCGACCAGCGGAACGGGGTGGGCCCGCGCCCGGTGGTGTATTCGCCACGGCCCTCCACGACGGCGCGCACCGGCGGCAGGGGAGTGCCGGCCGAGGTGCACATCAGGTCCAGCAGCGCCTCGGTGCCCCAGGGCCCGTTGAACGGCTTCAGCAGGGCGGCGGGGACCTCCTCGCCGGGCCAGCCCTCGTCGACGACGGTCAGGTGCACACCGGGGCACATCCGGGCCGCGGCGTGGGCGCGCAGCAGGACCTCGGCGATGTCCACGCTGGCGTCCGGCACCACGGCCTGGTCGAACAGAATCCGGACGGTCGTGCCGTGGGCGTCGGGTTTGCGGTTGCCGACGCCGCGCAGCTTCTGGTTGTCGGCACGCGTGAACTCGGCGTTCGGGTCGAATTCCTTGCCCTCGAACGTGCCGGGGTAGCCGTGGCCGAAACTCTGCAGGTAGGTCTTGCCGGCCCGGCGCACGGTGACGTCGGTGCGGGCGGAGATGAACACCGCGGCCGCGGCGCCGATGCCGTTCAGGCCGGCGCCGGTGCTGCTGGCGTCGGCGTGGGCCGAGAACTTGCCACCGGCGCGCGCCGTCCCGAGGGTCTTGACGATGCCGTTCTTGCCGGTCACGGGGTCGGAGTCGATGGGAAGGCCGCGTCCGTCGTCGGCCACGCTCACCGAGCCGTCGGCATGCAGGGTGATCGTGACGGTGGAGCCGCCGTGGCTGGGGTCGGCGACCTCCTCGACCGCGTTGTCCACCAGCTCGCGCAGGGCGGTGTTGAGCACATCCAGGCCCAGGTTGACCGCCGGTCGCAGGCGGGTGTGCTGAACATCGTCGAGTTCGGTGATGTCCGCAGCGTTGTAGCTCACTGCTGGTCCTTTCCGTCAGGGCCGGCCGGGTGAGACCGAAGCCCCAATACAGGGTGTGCCGCAGGAATGGTAGGCGGTTCGGCCGACAACCTTGCAGATCCATGCGCGAGTTTGTCGGTGGTCTGCGCCACGATGTGACAGTGGCAGCACTCACCACGGTCCAGGCCCGTCGCATCGCCGTCGCCGCCCAGGGCTTTCACGAACCCAAGCCGTCCGGGGCGGTAACCCGGGCACACCTGAAGCGTTTGATGTCCAGAATACAAGTGCTGCAATTGGATTCGGTATCGGTCTGCGTGCGGGCGCATTACGCGCCGGTGTTCAGCAGGCTCGGTCCCTACAATCGCGACGCGCTCGACGCGCTGGCGTGGAGCCACAGCGCGCGGTCGCCGCGGCAGTTCATCGAATATTGGGCGCACGAGGCGGCGTTGCTGCCGGTCGAGGACTGGCCGCTGCTGCGCTGGCGCATGCGTGAGTACACCCACGGGCGCTGGGGCACCGAGATCGTCAAGCGCAACGGTGAGCTGGCCGAGAAGATCGTCGCCGCCGTCGCCGAACTCGGGCCGTCGACGGCCGGACAGATCGAGGCCCACCTCGAAGCCGAACCCCGCGGCGCCAAAGGGCCGTGGTGGGGGCGCAGTGACACCAAGTGGGTGGCCGAGGCGCTGTGGTCGGCGGGCGTGCTCACCACGGCCACCCGCGCCGGGTTCGCGCGGCACTACGACCTGGTCGAGCGGGTGTTGCCGGCGGAGGTGCTGGCCCGGGAGGTCTCCGACGACGAGGCGGTCCGGCAACTGGTGCTCAAGGCGGCCGGGGCGCTGGGCGTGGGGACCGAGGCCGACATTCGCGACTACTTCCGGCTGGGCGCCCGTCAGGTGAAGCCCGCTTTGGCGGCGCTGGTGGCGTCCGGAGAGCTGGAGCCCGTCACGATCGACGGGGCTGCGGCCTACCTGCGCGCCGGGCAGAAAGTGCCTCGCACGGACCGGGGCACCGCACTGTTGTGCCCGTTCGACCCGCTGATCTTCTTCCGGCCCCGCGTCGAGCGGCTGTTCGGCTTCCACTACCGGATCGAGATCTACACCCCGGCCCCGAAGCGCCAATTCGGTTACTACGTCTGGCCTTTCCTGCTCGACGGCCGGCTGGTGGCGCGCGTCGACCTGAAACGCACGGCCGACGCGCTGCATGTCGTGGGCGCGTTCGCCGAGGACGGCCAGGACCGCGCGCGGGTGGCCGCGGCCCTGGTGCCGGAGCTCAGCTCGATGGCGACGTGGCTCGGCGTCGGCGACGTGACGGTCGGGGACCGCGGGGATCTGGTCGCCGAGCTGGGACGGCGGGTCTAGCGCCGGCTAGTTCGCGGCGTGGTACGCCTCGACGATGTCGGCCTTGATGCGGCCGCGGGCGGCGACGTCGTAGCCGTTCTCCTGTGCCCACTCGCGGATCGCGGCGAGCTGTTCCTTCGAGGACGCGGCCTTCTTGCCGCGGCGGCGCGACGTGCCGCTCTTGGCGGCCCGAGTGCTCGGCTCCGCGACCTTCTGGGTCCGGGTGCGACGGCCGCCGACGCGGGTCGCGGCGTCCAGATACGGTGCCAGCGCCTTCTCGAACTTCGCCACGTTCGCAGCAGAAAGATCGATCTGGTAATCAACCCCGCGTACCGAGAAGTTAATCCGCTCACCCGTGTCGTCGGTGATTTCAGTGCCGTTAATATCGTCGACAAGTTGGACGACAATGCGTTCGGCCACGAATGATCTCCTTTATCGGGGGTGTTCGGCCGGAAGTGTAACGATAAAAAATAAGAAGGGCACCCCGGAGTCTTCATTGCCGGTAGTAGTACGCCCGCTCAGCGCTTTTTCACGGCAATCCGACTGAATATCGAGAATTCAATTGTGCGGGTAATTCCCACGGCCCCAATATGATTCACTGCGCGTTCCCGCGCGAACGCGATCACTGCGCGTCGTGGTGGCACACCACTTCCAGCATCATGCCGAACGGATCCAGCCAGAACATGGCGAAGTAGGGCGGCGGGTATTGCGGGAACGCCTGTGGTCTGTGCAACACCTCGCCGCCGGTCCGCTGGACGAACTGATGGACGCCCTCGACCGCGGATCGCGTCTTGACCATAAAGGCGAGGTGTTGCAGCCCGGTGCGGTGCCGCGAGTAGTCACCGGGCTCTGCGGTCGGATAGAAAAACAGGAAGGTGCCAGGTTTGCCGCCCGCCGGGCGAAAGGCGAACTGATCATCGGCGGCGATGAAAGGCTCGAAACCTACCAACGGCATCAATTCGTCGTAGTAATTCTTGGCCGCCCCAAGATCGGGCACGTTGATGCCGAGATGGCCGAGCATCATCCGACTCTAATGCCGGGTGCTAGCCGGTGACGTCGTGTTGCGGTGTTTCGCCGAGCGCGGGCACGGCGCGGCCGCGCAGCTTGTTGACGATGAACACCACCGTCCCGATGCCCAGCCACACGATGCCGCCGATCTTGGCCAGCGAATCCGCGTTGAACAGCACGTAGCCGATGATGAGGAAGCCGAGTGTCGGCACCACCAGGTGCAGTAGATAGTTCCGCGACTTCTTGCGGCCGAGGTAGTACCAAACCACCGATACGTGCAGCAGGCAGAAGGCGAACAGCGCGCCGAAGTTCACCAGTGACGAGATGAGCGCGATCTGGCCGACGAAGAACAGCACGAGCACCACGCTGATCGCGCTGACCAACAGGATCGCGGCGTATGGCACCTTGCGTGAGCTGACATTGGACAGGAAAGCGGGTAGCTGCCGGTCGCGGCTCATCGAGAACAGCAGCCGACTGGTCGCGGCCTGCGCGGCCATCGCGTTGGCGAATCCCACGGCCAGCACGTTGACGACGAAGAAGGCGTTCATCCACCCCGTGCTGGACGCTGCCTCGACCAGTTTGAAGAATGCGTTGCCTGCCTCGTCGTCGCTGAACGAGGCCCGACCGCCGGCCAACAGGCTGGCCAGCCAGGTCTGGCCGATGAACAGGAACGCCACGATGAACAACGCGCCGATCATCGCTTTGCCGGCCGGGTTGCGGGTGCCCGTGGATTCCTCGGCGAGGGTCGAAATGCCGTCGAAGCCAAGGAAACTGAGGACGGCGATCGACAGTGCGGCGGCGATCAGCGGAGCGCTGACGGTTTCCGGATTCCAGATCGGCGTCGTGCTCCAATGCACATTGGGTAGCGAGTCACCGTGGATGGCCCGCACCGCGATGACTACGAAGATCACGAGGAAGACGAGCTCGAGTACCAGGAACAGCCGGTTGGCCATCTTGAGCGAGTCGACGCCGAGCAGATTGATGACGGTGTTGACCAGTACGAACACCAGCGCCCACAGCCATCGCGGCGTCCCGGGGAAGAGGCCGATCATCGATTCGGCGGCCAATACGTACAGCAGCGTCGGTATCAGGAGGTAATCCAGGAGGATCGCCCATCCCGCGAAAAAGCCCGCGCCGGGATGGATTCCGCGGCCGACATACGAGAACACCGATCCGGCGAGCGGGAACGACTTGGCCATCTGCGCGTACGCCGTCGCCGTGAACACCATCGCGATCAGGCCGATCAGATACACCAGCGGCACCATGCCGCCGGCGCTGTTGTAGACGACGCCGAAGATGGTCCACGGTGCGATCGGCACCATGAACACCAGCCCGTAGACGATGAGGTCGACGGTCGAGACGGAACGATTGAGTTCCTGCTTGTAGCCGAATGATTCGAGGGCGCGTTGACCTTCGCCGGTGGCGAGGCGGGTGGTTGCCATGGCAGTCCTATCGGGTCGAGCGGATGGGTTCAGACCAGGGCGTCGGTGGCCAGATCGTGGTTGGCGTCGTGGTTGGCGAGGAATGCGGCGACGAAAGCGCGGAATTCCGCGGGCTTCTCGAGATGCGAACAGTGACTGGTGCCGGGGAACACGTGGCCGACGGCACCGTCGATGTGGTCGAGGAACGGCTGCCAGGAGTCGGGGGTGGCCTCGTCGAACTCGCCGGCGATGACGAGCGTCGGCGCGTCGATCGCGGGCAGCCGGTCGATGATGCTCCACGTGCGCAACGTGCCCATGACGTGAAACTCGTTGGGCCCGTTCATCGTGTGATAGACGGTGGGCTCCGCCTCCATCTGCGCGATGGTGTCGGTCAGATCCTGTGGCATGGGGACGACGCGGCACAGGTGGCGCGCGTAGAACTCGTCGGTCGCCGCCAGGTACTCCGGATCGTCGACCGTGCCCGCTTCCTCGTGGCGCGTCAGCGCGGCCTCGACATCCGGTGGCAACTGCGCGCGCAGCTGTGCGCAGCCGGCCATCCAGAGTTCCATCGACGCCGGCGAGTTGCAGATGACGAGTGACGCGAGCCCGGCTGGTCGGCGCACGGCGATCTCCGCGCCCAGCATGCCGCCCCAGGACTGGCCCAGCAGGTGGTACTCGTCGATGCCCAGGGCGGCACGGACGGTGTGGAATTCGTCGACGAAGAGCTCCGGTGTCCAGAACGCGGCGGGGGCGTCGGGCAGATGGGTGCTGTTGCCGCAGCCGAGCTGGTCGTAGTGGATGACGGTGCGGCCGGTTTCGGCGGCCAGCTCGGCGATGTTGCGTACGTAGTTGTGGGCCATGCCCGGCCCTCCGTGCAGGACGAACAGCGGCAGAGCGCCCGGCGCGGGCGACTCGGGCGCGGTCACCTGGACCCAGGTCTCGTAGTCGCGGAACGGCACGTGGTGGCGGGTGGTCGGCATGACGGCCAGCATGTTTCATCAATGGTCTCGCCACAAGACCATTAATCGAGATTTAACAATCCGTGTCGATACTCTGTGTGTCGACAGGAAGGGAGCCGGCGATGACACATCTCCACGGTGTGGATGCCCCCGGCCTGCTCGACCGCGAACTCGAATCATCGAGTCGGGTCGACGAGATCACCGATCGGCTGGTCACCGCCATCGCCATCGGCGAATACCTGCCCAATGCCCGGCTGCCCGCCGAACGTGAACTGGCCGCGTCGCTGCGGGTCGGCCGGATGACGGTGCGCGCGGCGCTCGCCCGGTTGGTGGACCGCGGCCTGGTGGAGACGCGGCGGGGCCGTGGCGGTGGCTCGTACGTGTTGCAGCAGTGGCCGGACTCGTCCACCGACGCGGTGGTCCGCACGCTGCGGATGCGCGTCGACGAGATTCGGGACCGGTGCGACGCGATCTGCCGTATTCACGGTGCGATCAGCCGCGCCGCCGCCGAATCTCGCACCGACGCCGATATCAGCGCCCTGCGGCAGCGGCTGGAGGACTACCGCCTGGCCGATAGTGGACTGGCCGCGCAGCAGGCGGACAGCGCTCTGCACCTGGCGATCATGGAGTCCGCCCACAACTCCGTCCTCAAGCAGGTGCTGCTGGAAATGGAAGCGTCGGTCAGTATCGGCGCACCCGCTCACGTCTGGGGCGAGCCGGTGACGATGCGGGCAATGGAACAGCGGGCACTCGGCGAGCACACAACACTCGTCGAAGCCATCGCCGAAGGCGACGGGGATGCCGCCGAGGCGTTGGCGCGGGCCCATGTGGCCATCGACTTCGAGAACATCACGGCGGCGATGCGGCGTGCCGGCATGCTCATCGACTGAACGCTCCGCCCGGCACCGCACGCGGCCGGGAGTGGGCGGCGGTGCAAAGTGGGTGGAACCGGCGGGTAATCTTGTTGCCCGTGAGCACCACCGGAATTGATGTCAGCGCACGTGTGGGCACCGTGCTGACTGCCATGGTGACGCCGTTCGGCCCGGACGGCTCGCTTGATCTGGCTGGTGCGAAGAAGGTAGCCAAGTATCTGGTCGACAAGGGGTGTGACGGCCTCGTCGTCTCCGGCACCACCGGCGAGTCGCCGACCACCACCGACGACGAGAAGGTCGCCCTGCTCGAGGCGGTTCTCGAAGAAGTCGGCGACCGAGCCCGGATCATCGCCGGCGCCGGCAGCTACGACACCGCACACAGCGTCCACCTGGCGAAGGCCAGCGCCGCGGCCGGCGCGCACGGTCTGCTCGTGGTGACGCCGTACTACTCGAAGCCGCCGCAGGCCGGCCTCGTCGCGCACTTCACCGCCGTCGCCGACGCCACCGACCTCCCGGTGGTCCTCTACGACATCCCGCCGCGCTCGGCGGTCCCGATCGAATGGGACACCATCCGCACGCTGTCGGCGCACCCGAACATCGTCGCGGTCAAGGACGCCAAGGGTGATCTCAACGGCGGCGCGCAGATGATGGCCGAGACCGGATTGGCCTACTACTCCGGCGACGACACGCTCAACCTGTCGTGGCTCGCGATGGGCGCCACCGGGTTCATCAGCGTCTGGGGTCACGTGGCCGCCGGCCAGCTGCGGGACATGTTGTCGGCCTTCAATTCCGGCGACATCGCGACCGCGCGCAAGATTCATGTGGGCCTGTACTCGCTCGGCGAGGCGCAGAACCGACTGGGCGGCGTCACCATGAGCAAGGAAGGCCTGCGGTTGCTGGGTATCGAGGTCGGTAACCCGCGGTTGCCGCAGGTGCCCGCCACGCCGGACCAGCTGGCGGCACTCGCCGCGGACCTGCGCACGGCATCGGTGCTTGCGTGACCAGACCCGCCTTCGCACCGCCCGGCCCATTGGAGCCGGGCGGTCTGCGTGTGACGGCACTGGGCGGCATCAGCGAAATCGGCCGCAACATGACCGTTTTCGAGCACCTGGGCCGGCTGCTCATCATCGACTGCGGCGTGCTGTTCCCGACGCACGACGAGCCCGCCGTCGACCTGATCCTGCCGGACATCCGGCACATCGAGGACCGGCTGGCCGATATCGAGGCCCTGGTGCTCACCCACGCGCACGAGGACCACATCGGCGCCATCCCGTATCTGCTCAAGATGCGGCCGGACATTCCCGTGGTGGGCTCTCGGTTCACGTTGGCCCTGGTGGCCGCCAAGTGCCGCGAGCACCGGCTCAAGCCGAACATGCAGATCGTCGCCGAGGGTCAGCGCAGTACCCACGGGGTGTTCGAGTGCGAGTACTTCGCGGTCAACCACTCGATTCCCGACGCCCTCGCCATCGCCGTGCACACCGGCGCCGGCACGGTGCTGCACACCGGTGACATCAAGCTCGACCAGCTGCCGCCGGACGGCCGGCCCACCGACCTGCCCGGCATGTCCCGGCTCGGCGAACAGGGCGTCGACCTGTTCCTGTGCGACTCGACCAACGCCGAGATTCCCGGAGTCAGTCCCTCCGAGAGCGAGGTCGGTCCCAACCTGCACCGGCTGATCCGCGGCGCGGACGGCCGCGTCATCGTGGCGTGCTTCGCCTCGAACGTCGACCGTGTGCAGCAGATCATCGACGCCGCCGTGGCGCTGGGGCGCAAGGTCTCCTTCGTCGGCCGCTCGATGGTCCGCAACATGGGAATCGCCAAGGAACTCGGCTTCCTCAACGTCGACGACGATGACGTCATCGACATCGGTGCGGCCGAGCTGCTGCCGGCCGACCGGGTCGTGCTGATCACGACCGGCACCCAGGGCGAGCCCATGGCGGCGCTGTCCCGGATGTCCCGCGGCGAGCACCGCAGCATCACACTGACCGCCGGCGACCTGATCATCCTGTCCAGCTCGCTGATCCCCGGCAACGAGGAAGCCGTCTACGGCGTGATCGACTCGCTGGCCAAGATCGGCGCCCGCGTCGTGACCAATCAGCAAGTGCGCGTGCATGTTTCCGGGCATGCCTTTGCCGGCGAGCTGCTGTTCCTGTACCGCGGGGTGCGGCCGCGCAACGTCATGCCCGTGCACGGCACCTGGCGGCACCTGCGTGCCAACGCCAAACTCGCGATGCGTACCGGGGTGCCGGAGGAAAACGTCGTCCTCGCCGAGAACGGCGTCAGTGTCGACCTGATCAACGGGCAGGCCCGGATCGCCGGCGCCGTGCCGGTCGGCAAGGTGTTCGTCGACGGTCTGGTACTGGGCGACGTCGGCGACGCCACCCTGGGTGAAAGGCTCACGCTGACTTCGGGTTTCATCGCGGTCACCGTGGTGATCAGCCGCGAGACCCGCAAGCCGGTGGCCCCGGTGCACCTGCACTCGCGCGGCTTCTCCGAGGACCCGAAGGCCCTCGAGCCGGGCGCCGAGAAGGCGCAGACGGCGCTGGAAACCCTTGTCTCCGAGCAAGTCACCGATCCCGCGCGCATCGCCCAGGCGGTGCGGCGGGCCGTCGGCAAGTGGGTCGGCGAGACCTACCGGCGCCAGCCGATGATCGTGCCGACCGTCCTCGAGGTCTAAATCTTCCGGGCCAGCGCCGACCACTCGAGACCCGAGGTCGGCAGCGCCCGGCCGGTCGGGCGCACATAGCGGTCACGCGCCTGGTCCGGCCCCAACTGGTCGAGCAGTCGCCAGCCGTAACCGTCCAGGAACCGGTCGACCTCGTCGGGTCGGAGCCCGTACTTCCAGACCTCGCTGCGCTCGCGGAACCGGCGGTACAGCGATGGCGCGGCGGCGATGTCGACGCCGTCGATGAAATCGCGCTGCACGTAGGTGAAGTCGAGTCGGCTGCCCGCCGGCGCGGACCGTAGTTGCGCGAGCGTGGCATCGACCGCCTCAGCGGTCAAGTACTGCGTGACGCCCTCCCAGATGAAGAACGTGCGGGCATCACGGCGGTACCCCGCAGCGGCGAGGGTGGCCATCAGGTCGTCGTGCTCGAAGTCGACGGCGACCAGGTGGACGGACGGTGGGGGAGTGCCGAAGACCCGGTTCAGCACAGCGCGTTTGCGCTCGGTGTTGAGCGGCTGGTCCACCTCGAACACCGGGATGGCGCTGCGGCGCGACAACCGGCAGCCCCGGGTGTCGAGGCCCGCGCCCAGGATCACCACGGCGTCGATGTCGCCGAGTGCCGCGATCAGGTTGTCGTCGGCGTAGCGCTTACGGCACAAGATGCCGGCCCACATGCCGGGCGCCGACCGGTCCGACGCGGCCATGATGGCGCTGCGCACCGGCGACCACCGGGTGGCCGCGACCAGCGTGCGAAGGCCCGGCGGCAGGAACGATGCCGCCAGGTCGTCATCGACCAGACGACGACCCGGCGGCTCGTGCTGCTCGATCGCGGCGAGCACCATCGGCCCGAAAGCCGTCTGCGCCGCTGCGTTCCGGGCCATGTCAGCGCTTGTTGACGAAGCCGGCGTCCACCGGCAGGGTCACGCCGGTGATGTACCGGCCGGCCTCCGACACCAGCCACGCCACGGTGTTGGCGATGTCCTCGACCTCGAGCACCTGCACGGGCAGCGCGTTCGTCATGTCCGGGCCCCCTTTGGTTTCCTCGGTCAACTGGCTCAACCACTTCCGGGTGAACTCGTTGTCGATCATCGGGGTGTTGACCCCGGCCGGATGGATCGAGTTGACCCGGATGTTCTGCGAGGCCAGCAGGTTCGCGTACACCCGCATCAGGCCGACCATGCCGTGCTTGGCGGCGGCATAGCCCACCGACCCGGCCATCGGTGAGGACAGTCCGACCAGTCCGGCGACCGAGCTGATCAGCACGATCGACCCGCCGTTGCCGGCCTTGACCATCGGGCGCACCGCCACGTCCAAGGTGTTGTAGACGCCCGTGAGGTTGACGTCGATGACGTCCTGCCAGGCGTTTTCGCCGGCCATCGGGGCGATCCCGGCGTTGGCGATCACGATGTCCAGCCGCCCACCGAGCTCGTCGACGCCGGCCTTGAGCGCGGTTTTGAGGGCGTCGCGGTCGCGGACGTCGGCCTGACTGGCGACGATTCGCGCGCCGTTGTCCTCGACCAGCTTGACCGTCGCGGCCAGATCGTCGGGCGTGGCCATGGGGTAGGGGACCGACGCGATCTGGTCGCACAGGTCGACGGCGATGATGTCGGCGCCCATCGACGACAGCTTCACCGCGTGCGCACGGCCCTGGCCGCGCGCCGCGCCGGTGATGAAGGCGACCTTGCCGCTCAGCTCACCCATCGTCAGCTCGCCCGCAGCTGGCCCTTGGCCGGATCGCCGGCGACCACGGGAGCCAGCATCTTGATGTCGGGCGCACCGTCGAGGTGCTCGCCGATGGCGCCGAACAGCTTGCCGATGGCCGGGGCGGTGCTGTGGGTCTTGATGGCGTCCGCGTCGGCCCACTGCTCGACGAACACGAAGGTGCCGCCCTCGGCCTCGTGCAGTGAGTAGAGCTCACAGCCCGGTTCGCCGTGGACGGCGTCGACGGCCTCGACGCACGCGGCGCGGACCAGGTCGACGGACTCGGGCTTGGCTTTCATGGTGGCGACGACGACGACGGGCATGAACGACTCCTCGATAGCTAGCTGACCTAGACAGGTGTCCACGTTAGACCGGGCCGCGCGGCGCGTGTGACGTGGCTCCCACTGCGGCATGACCAGCGGATATGTGGCCGGGGTCGTGACCCAAGCGTTACTTGTGTGGCAGATGGTGCAGATGGGGTAATTGCGACTAGGCTGGCAGCCATGGCGAGTAAAACCGCAACGAGCTCAGCTAACCGGGCCAAGGCCGGGTCGGCGAATCGTGGCGCAGCCGGTTCGGGGGCGCGTTCATCCAAGTCAGGCAGTGCAAAGTCGGGCCGGCCGGCGCGTCCGCCGGCCCCGAAATCACCCGCCCGCAAGCCGGCCCGCAAACCCGCGCCGCATCCGTCTCCCGTCGCGACCGCCGGCGCAGCGGTGGGTCGTGGCGCCCGCGCCGGCTGGCTGATGCTCGCCAAGGGCGCCGGAACCACCGCCCGCAGCGTCGGCCGCGCCCGCGAACTCGAGCCCGGACACCGCCGTGACGGCATCGCGCTGGCGCTGCTCGGCGTCGCCTTCCTGATCGCGGCGAGCTCCTGGTTCGACGCGGCCCGGCCGGTCGGTGCCTGGATCGACTACGGCGTCCGCACCGTCGTCGGATCCGCTGTCGTGGTGCTGCCGGTGCTGCTGCTCGCGCTGGCCGTCACGCTGATGCGTACCCACCCGAACCCCGACGCCCGGCCCCGGCTGATCCTCGGTGCCGCGATGATCGGGCTGCCGGTACTGGGCCTGTGGCACATCTGGGCCGGCGGGCCCACCGAGCCGGGGGAGCGCCGCGGCGCCGCCGGCTTCGTCGGCTTCGTCATCGGCGGGCCGCTCTCGGACGGCCTGACCGTCTGGATCGCCACGCCGCTGCTCATCATGGGCGTGCTGTTCGGCCTGCTGCTGGTCACCGGCACGACGATCCGCGAACTGCCGGACACGTTGCGCTACATGGTTTCCGGTCGCCTGCACGGCGAGCATGACGAGGACGACGACGCACCGGCCGGTTTCGTCGACGACTTCGCCGATGACTTCTCCGACGGCTACTACGACGACCCGACGTACAACCGGGACGAGCCCGAGGCCTGGCCCGGTTCGGACCAGTCCACCGCGGCGATGACGCGGCCGCTGGGCCGCACGCCGATGGACAACTACCCGGTCGAACCCGCTGCCGACGAGGCGCCGACCGCGCCCGAGCCGGCCGCCAAGCCGCGCCGCCGCAAGGCGCAGAACGTCGCGGACCCGGTGCCCAGCAAGGCCAAGGCTGTGGAAAAGGCGCAGGACGACGGCTTGTCGATCGACCGTGTCATCGAGGGCGACTACACCCTGCCGCCGCTGGACCTGCTCGCCGACGGCGACCCGCCCAAGCGCGTCGGCCGTGACAACGACCGCATCATGAACGCCATCGCCGAGGTGATGGAGCAGTTCAAGGTCGACGCCACGGTCGTGGGATTCCAGCGCGGCCCGACCGTCACCCGGTACGAGATCGAGCTCGGGCCCGGTGTGCGCGTCGAGCGGTTCACGCAGCTGCAGCGCAACCTCGCCTACGCGGTGGCCAACGAGCACATCCGCCTTCTCGCCCCGATCCCCGGCAAGTCGTTGGTCGGTGTCGAGGTCCCGAACAGCGACCGCGAGATGGTGCGGCTCAAGGACGTGCTGAACGCGCCGACCACCCGCAAGGACCACCACCCGATGGTGTTCGGCATCGGTAAGGACGTCGAAGGCCACTTCATCAGCTACAACCTGGCCAAGATGCCGCACCTGCTGGTGGCCGGCTCCACCGGTTCGGGTAAGTCGAGCTTCATCAACTCGATGCTGGTGTCGCTGCTGCAGCGCGCCACCCCGGACGAGGTGCGGATGATCCTCGTCGACCCGAAGATGGTGGAATTCCCGCCGTACCAAGGCATTCCGCACCTCATCACGCCCGTCATCATCGACCCGAAGAAGGCCGCCGCCGCGCTGGCCTGGCTGGTCGAGGAGATGGAGCAGCGCTACCAGGACATGAGTGCCAGCGGTGTCCGGCACATCGACGACTTCAACAAGAAGGTGCGCTCGGGCGAGATCACCGCACCACTGGGCAGCGAGCGGGTCTACAAGACCTATCCGTACATCCTGTGCGTCGTCGACGAGCTGGCCGACCTGATGATGCAGGCGCCGCGCGACGTCGAGGACGCCATCGTCCGCATCACCCAGAAGGCCCGCGCCGCGGGCATCCACCTGGTGCTGGCCACCCAGCAGCCGGTGGTGTCGGTGGTGACCGGTCTGATCAAGGCAAATGTGCCGTCCCGCATGGCATTCGGCGTCACCAACGCGACCAACTCGCGCGTCATCCTCGACCAGATCGGCGCCGAGAAGCTCACCGGCAAGGGTGACGGCCTGTTCCAGCCGTCGGAGGCACCCAAGCCCATCCGTGTGCAGGGCGCCTTCGTCAGTGACGACGAAATCCAGGCCGTCGTCGCCTTCACCAAACAGCAGGCCCAGCCCGAGTTCATCGACGGCGTCACGGTCAAGACCGTCGAGAAGCGCGACATCGACAGCGACATCGGCGACGACATGGACGTCTTCCTGCAGGCCGTGGAGCTCGTGGTGTCGAGCCAGTTCGGCTCGACCTCGATGCTGCAGCGCAAGCTGCGGGTCGGGTTCGCCAAGGCCGGCCGCCTGATGGACCTGATGGAGACGCGCGGCATCGTCGGACCGTCGGAGGGCTCCAAGGCCCGTGAGGTCCTGGTCAAGCCCGACGAGCTCGCCGGCACGCTGATGCTGATCCAGGGCGGCTCCGACGCCAACGGCTCGGTGGGCGACGACCCGGGCTTCTGACCGGTGTTGCCGGGGTCACACCCGGGTTGATCGGCGGTGCGGATAACACCGACGATCGGTGGCTGACGGCGCCGACTGTGGGAGGCTGGACTCCTAAGGAGGCTTTGCCGTGGTTGACATTTCGCGCAGCGCAGCGACGGAAGCGGAGCTCGACGCCGAGTACGAATCCGGTGGCCGCAGCCGGCCCGCACTGGCGGCGTTCACCGACTTCGGGTTCCGGAAGTCGACGGCGCAGCACGTGGTCCCGCTGTTGTACGGGCTCGTCGTCGCCGGTGCGGTGGTTCTGTACCTGACCGGCGCCGTCGTTGCCTTCGAGTTGTCTGCCTGGCTCGGCGTGTTCTGGCTGCTGCTCGCCGGCCCCGTGACCTGCGTCGCGATCGTGCTGGTGGCGCGGGTGGTCCTCGAGTCGCTGAGCGCGTTCATGGCGATGGGCCAGCAGGTCGACGAGCTCAACGAACTGGTGCTGGAGATCGCCGAGCTGATGATCGGGGTCTCGGACAAGATCGAGGTGATCCCGACACTGCCGTCGTTCGGCCGGGGCGGGCGGTCCCGCCGGCGGGCCGCGATCATGGACATGCGGGACCGGATCGTCGCACGCCGCAACGCCGCGGCCGACAGCGTCGATTAGCTACAGCGTGACCAGCATCCGGGTGTTGCCCAGGGTGTTCGGCTTGACGTAGGAGAGGTCGAGGAACTCCGCCACACCGGTGTCGTACGAGCGGCACATCTCCTCGTACACCTCGGCGGTGACCGGCGTGCCCTCGATCTCCTTGAAGCCGTGGCGGCTGAAGAAATCGGTCTCGAAGGTCAGCACGAAGACGCGCTGCAACTGCAGTTCCCGCGCCACGTCGAGCAGCTTGGCCACCACGGCGTGCCCAACGCCCATACCGCGCACCTTGGGGTGCGCGGCGACGGTACGCACCTCACCGAGATCGGCCCACAGCACGTGCAATGCGCCACAGCCGACGATCTCGCCGTGCAGGTCGGCGACCCAGAACTCCTGGACCGCCTCGTAGAGGGTCACCAGGTTCTTTTCCAGCAGGATCTTTCCCGCGTAGATGTCCACGAGGGCCTTGATTCCCGGTACATCGGAAGTCCGGGCGCGGCGAACCACCAGCCCAGTGGTGGCGGGTTTCGGTGCGTCGCTCACATGTGGAGGGTATCGGCTGCGTATCGCCCGGTAGGTGACCGGATATCCTGTGTCGGTGACAGGCCAGTCAGATACCGATCCGCGCGCCTCGCGCGCCGGCGTGGCGAACATCGCCAATCTGCTGACCGGACTGCGCATCGTGCTGGTGCCCGTGTTCCTGGCCGCGCTGTTCGCTGGTGACGGTCACGAAACCCGTTGGCGGATAGCTGCTTTCGTCGTGTTCGCGGCCGCCGTCATCACCGACCGGTTCGACGGCGAGATCGCCCGCAGCTTCGACATGGTCACCGAATTCGGCAAGCTGGCCGATCCCATCGCCGACAAGGCGCTGATCGGGGCCGCGCTGATCGGACTGTCGATGCTCGGCGACCTGCCGTGGTGGATCACGGTCGTGATCCTGGCCCGCGAGCTCGCGGTGACGCTGTTGCGCTTCGCGGTGATCCGGCGCGGCGTCATCCCCGCCAGCCGCGGCGGCAAGCTCAAGACGTTGGTGCAAGCCGTGGCGATCGGCCTGTTCGTCCTGCCCCTGCATGCCTGGCCCGCGCCATGGCTGACCACCGCCTGGGTGTTCATGTGGGCCGCCGTCGTGCTGACGGTGCTGACCGGCATCGACTACGCCGTCTCCGCTTTTCGCCGGCCCTGATCCGGCAGCCCGGGAACCAAAGCGGTGCGTCGCCACGTTGGTGCCTACAAGACCGTGTAGAACGGGTGGTCCGGCCGGGCTGCGCGGCTGCTGTTACTTCAGGGCGAAGGGGAAACACGATGACGACATTGCTACGTGAGGTCATCGGCGACGTGCTGCGTCAGGCCCGTACCGGGCAGGGACGCACACTGCGCGAGGTGTCCGACGGTGCTCGGGTGAGCCTGGGCTACCTGTCCGAGGTCGAGCGGGGCCGCAAGGAACCCTCGAGTGAACTGCTCGGTGCCATCTGCGGCGCCCTGGACGTGCCGCTGTCCCAGGTGCTGGCCGACGCCGCCGAGCAGATGCTGCACACCGAGCGCGCCGAGGCCGACCGCACGGTGGCCAACATCGACGTCGCGACCAAGGTCGTCATCCCACAGGCTCTCGCCATGGCAGTTGCCTGAGTCGCCGAGGCCTGAACCGCAGCTCGAACGCGTCCGGCATTCGCCGCGCCGTAATCCTGCATGCGGGCTGCGTCCGGCTGTCCATACCCACTAGGTTGGCTGTAGACGCGCTGCCACCGTGTGGCCGGCAACCTGACAACCGATCCCGAATCAACGAACGACACGAAGGCGGACCGATCTCATGGCCAATCCCTTTGTCAAGGCCTGGAAGTACCTCATGGCGCTGTTCAGCTCCAAGGTCGACGAATACGCCGACCCGAAGGTGCAGATTCAGCAGGCGATCGAGGAGGCCCAGCGCCAGCACCAGGCCCTGACGCAGCAGGCCGCCTCGGTCATCGGCAACCAGCGCCAGCTGGAGATGCGCCTGAACCGTCAGCTCGCCGACATCGAGAAGCTGCAGGCCAACGTCCGTCAGGCGCTGACCCTGGCCGACCAGGCCACCACGGCCGGCGATGTCGCCAAGGCCACCGAATACAACAACGCCGCCGAGGCCTTCGCCGCCCAGCTGGTGACCGCCGAGCAGAGCGTCGAGGACCTCAAGGGGCTGCACGACCAGTCGCTGCAGGCCGCGACGCAGGCCAAGAAGGCCGTCGAGCAGAACGCCATGGTGCTGCAGCAGAAGATCGCCGAGCGCACCAAGCTGCTGTCGCAGCTCGAGCAGGCCAAGATGCAGGAGCAGGTCAGTGCCTCGCTGCGCTCCATGACCGAGATCGCCGCGCCGGGCAACACCCCGAGCCTCGACGAGGTGCGCGACAAGATCGAGCGTCGCTACGCCAACGCCATGGGCTCTGCCGAGCTGGCGCAGAACTCGGTGCAGGGCCGCATGATGGAGGTCCAGCAGGCCAGCGTGCAGATGGCCGGGCATTCGCGCCTCGAGCAGATCCGTGCCTCGATGCAGGGCAACTCCCTGCCGTCCGGCGGTGCCGCCGCGCCCGCCACTCCCGCGGCTCCGGCAGCCAACCCGGCTCCGGAAAATCCACTGTCGCAGTAACTTTCGAGATGTGAGGGGGCAGCGGTGAACGCCCAGTCGGCCGGCCGTCCCGGGGAGACCCGGGGCTGGCAGGCAGTCCTGCAACGCAGCATCGACACCGCTGCCGAATTGTCCGACCTGGTGGCTCAACGCCTCGGCGCCGCCGCCGACCCGCGGGCGCGCCTGCTGCGCAAGCGGCGCTGGGCGCTGCGGTTGGGCTGGCTCTTCGCCGGCGCCAGCGCCTTCTGGATCGGGCTGACGGCACTGCTGGCGGCCTGGAGCACGCCGTTCTGGGTGCTGATCATCACCGGACCCATCGCCGGCGGCGCCGCCTTCCTGGCCACGCTGTGCTTCCTGCGGTACCGGTGGCTGCGCGGCGAGCCCCTGCCGCCCGCGCGGACGTCACGGCGGCTGCCGCCCAGAGGCTCGGCAGCGCGGCGTCCGATGGAGACCCTGGCGTCGGCGGAACGCGGGCTGTACTCACTGCTGAGCGTCATCCAGCGCGGCCAGTTGCTGCCGGCCGGCGAGATCGCCGAGGTGACCGCCGCGGCCAACGTGTCGGCTGCGGCGCTGGCCGGTACGGCCGGGGAAATCGTCGCCATGGAACGCGCGGCCGGCTCGGTGCCGCAGTCCCGCGGACATCTGGCCCCGACCATCAAGGCGTACACGGCCCAGCTCGAGGCAGGTGTGCGGCAGTACGGCGACATCGCTACGGCGGCAGCACAATTGGTGTCCGCGGCGAACAGCGGTGCGGGCTCGGCGCGGTCGATGTCCGAGCAGCGTTACCGCAGCGAACTGGTGGCCGCCACGGACCGGCTCAGCGCCTGGGCGCAGGCCTTCGACGAACTCGGACGGCTGCGCCAGGCCTGACGGCCGCTAGATCGTGGTGCTGCCCGTGCCGTCGTCGGACCGGCGGCCGTACCGCTCTTCGTAGGCCGCGTGGATGTGGGCGTTCTTCTGCCGCAACGACTCTTCGAGGAGCTTCGGGTCGATGCCGTGCTTGACCAGCATGTGGCGGCGCCAGATCTTGTTCAGGGCGTGCGAGAAGTAGATCACCGGGATCAGGATCGGCACTGTCGCGCTCAGGCGGATCACCAGATCCTGCCCTCCGGTGATGCCGAGGAGCTCGGGCAGGAACCAGATGGGGATCAGGATCAGAAACGCCGGGACGAACATGCGGATGACGATCCGCAGCGTTGCGCCCTTGCCGATGAGGTCCTCGGTCACCCACGCCCGCATCGAGTCGGGCAGCCGGCCGCCGTAGCTGTACTTGATGTACTGCCAGGCGTTGGGCTTCGGGCGGTTCTCATTGGCCATGGTGGCCGATTTTACCGGGGACTACATGGTCGGACGCAGGCCCGGGACGACGGCGCCGATGAGGCCGCGCAGCGTGGCCTTGGCCATGTCGAACATGTCGAAGTAGTCGCGCCACAGCGTGATCTTGCCGTTGTGCACCTCGAAGACCCCGCAGACCCAGAACTGCAGGCGTACGGGACCGATGACCAGCGCGTCGGTGCGCTCGTTGAGCACCGTCGTGCCCTCGCCGACGATGCGGTGGAACTTGACCTCGAAACTGACCGGGCTCTTCTTCATCGGGCGGAACAGCTTCATCGCGCGCGTGCGGCCGTGGATGGTCGGCAGCCCGACGTTCTCGTAGACGAGGTTGTCGTCGAGCAGGCGGTCTGCGGTGTCCATGTCCTCGGCCTGCAGGGCGTAGAGGAACGATTCGACGATCTCGGCGTTGGTCTGGGTCACGGCCGGTGTGCTCTGTGTCATACCGGCCACGGTAGTGCGCCTGCCCGCCGGCGCACAGGCCCCGGTGTGACAGGGTGACCCGATGCGCGTCGCCGTCGTTGCCGGGCCGGACCCCGGCCATGCCTTTCCGGCCATCGCGCTGTGCCTCCGGTTCCGGGCTGCCGGCGACCATCCGGTGCTGTTCACCGGCCGGCAATGGCTCGACACCGCACGGCAGGCCGGCGTCGACGCACGGGAGCTGCTCGGGCTGGATCCCGAGGACGGCGACGACGACCTCGACTCGGGCGCCAAGATTCACGAGCGTGCGGCCCGGATGGCGGTGCTCAATGAGTCGTCGCTGCGAGAGCCGGCGCCGGACCTGATCGTGTCCGACGTCATCACGGCCTGCGGCGGGATGGTCGCCGAGTCGATGGGCCTGCCGTGGGTCGAACTGACCCCGCACCCGCTGTACCTGCCGTCGAAAGGATTGCCGCCGCTGGGCAGTGGCCTGGCGCCCGGCGTCGGCGTGCGGGGCCGGCTGCGGGACGCGACACTACGGTTCCTCACGGCTCGTTCGGTGCGTCAGGGCAACCGGCAGCGGTCCGCGGCGCGCGTCGGAATCGGCTTGCCCGCAACCGATCCCGGGCCGGCGCGGCGGCTGATCGCGACCCTGCCCGGGCTGGAGGTGCCGCGGCCGGACTGGCCGGCCGAAGCCGTCGTCGTGGGGCCGCTGCACTTCGAGCCCACGACCGCGGTGCTCGACATACCGCCCGGTTCGGGGCCGGTCGTGGTGGTGGCGCCGTCGACCGCGACGACGGGGATGCAGGGCCTGGACGACCTGGCGCTCGAGACACTGATCCCCGGGCAGACGCTGCCCGACGGCGCGCGCGTCGTCGTCTCGCGGCTGCGCGGCCCCGACGCGCCGGTGCCGCCGTGGGCCGCCGTCGGACTCGGGCGGCAGGACGAACTGCTGAAGCGGGCCGATGTCATGATCTGCGGCAGTGGGCACGGCATCGTGTCCAAGACGCTGCTGGCCGGGGTCCCGTTAGTCGTGGTGCCCGGTGGCGGCGACCAGTGGGAGATCGCCAATCGGATTGTGCGGCAAGGCAGTGGCGAGCTGATCCGGCCATTGACCGCGGAATCGCTGGCGGCGACCGTGGGCCGCGTGCTGGCGACACCGTCCTACCGGGAGGCGGCCCGGCGCGCCGGTGCCAGCGGAGCGGGCGTCGCGGACCCGGTGGCCGTATGCCGAGCGGCGCTCGGCGGCCCCGCTGAGTAGGTTGGTGCGGTGCGACTGACCGAATTCACCCTGCTGATCGAAGAGCAGTTCGGTGCGGCGCGCGGCGCTGCGTTGGTGTCGGACCACGTGCTGGCCGCGCTCGGTGGCCGTACCCCGGCGCAAGCGATCGAAGCGGGCGTCGAACCCCGCGATGTCTGGCGCGCCCTGTGCGCGGACTTCGACGTCCCGCGCGATCAGTGGTGAGCGCCGGTCTTTGGTCTCTCCGCACGGTTCGCGCTTCGGTGTTTGTCGGCCGACGACATGGTGTTCGCCGAGACTGCCCCGATAGCGTCGTGCGTGAACCCCACGATGGAAGGACGACAACACGCCGATGAGCGCCAGCATTGCCGTAGTCACCGGAGCTGGGCGGGGAATCGGCCTCGCCATCGCGAAAGCCCTTGCCGCGGCGGGACACCGCGTGCTGATCACCGACGTTGACGGGGACGCCGCGCAGCGCGCGGCGGAGTCCGTCGGGCGCGGTGCGTGGGGCGTCGCCCAGGACGTGCGCGACGTCGCCGGCCATGAGGCCGTTGCGGCACTGGCTGCGCAGCAGGGCCGACTCGCGGTGTGGGTCAACAACGCCGGTGTGCTGCACGCGGGGAACTCCTGGGAGCAGCCCGCCGAGCACGTCGTGCAGACCCTCGACGTCAACGTCCGCGGCATGATGGCGGGCTGCATGGCGGCGGTCAACGCCATGGGTGCCGGTGGCGGCGTCATCCTCAACATCGCGTCCATCTCGGCGCTGACGCCTGTGCCGGGGCTGGCCGTGTATGCCGCGAGCAAGGCCGCGGTGGTGTCGTACACCACCTCTCTGCAGGGCGAACTGCGCGGCGCGGGCCTGCCGATCCGGGTCAGGGCGCTGTGCCCCGATGTGGTGAACACCGAGATGGTCAACTCGCGGACCCACGACCCCGGTGCGGCGCTGCTGTTCTCGGGTCCCAAGCCGCTGGCCGCCGACGACATCGCACGAGCTGCCCTGGAGCTGATGGATTCCCGTCAGATCTTCCGCGTCGTACCGCGCTGGCGCGGCGTGATCGCCCGCGGCACCGATGTGGCACCGGCCGCCGGTCTGCGCGCGCTGTCCCTGATGAGGGCGCTGGGCCTGCGGCGCCAGCGTTCACTGTGACCGCGATGGGCGATGCCCACGAAGACCGTGGCGATCACCGGGTGACCGGTCATTGATCGGCGTGTCCGCTTGAAGTCGAACATCTGTTCGCTACTGTGGTGTCAGTTCGAAAAACTTGTCGGTGGCCTCATCTAGCGTCACGGCCAACCGATCGGAAACCCGATCAACGGACACCCACGAGGACGGAGACCACCATGGCAGCACAGGCCCCAGATCGCGAGAAGGCACTCGAGCTCGCGCTGGCACAGATCGACAAGAGCTTCGGTAAGGGCTCGGTCATGCGGCTGGGAGAAGAGTCGCGCCAACCGATTTCGGTCATTCCGACCGGATCCATCGCACTGGACGTCGCGCTCGGTATCGGTGGCCTGCCGCGTGGCCGCGTCGTCGAGATCTACGGCCCGGAGTCCTCGGGTAAGACC
Organism: Mycobacterium sp. SM3041; assembly: GCF_039668335.1. NCBI lineage: Bacteria > Bacillati > Actinomycetota > Actinomycetes > Mycobacteriales > Mycobacteriaceae > Mycobacterium > Mycobacterium sp. SM3041. The sequence continues at coordinate 33,716 of NZ_JAYXBQ010000044.1, forward strand.
ACCGTGGCCCTGCACGCCGTGGCCAACGCCCAGGCGGCCGGCGGCATCGCGGCGTTCATCGACGCCGAGCACGCCCTGGACCCCGAGTACGCCAAGAAGCTCGGCGTCGACACCGACGCGCTGCTGGTCTCCCAGCCGGACACCGGTGAGCAGGCGCTGGAGATCGCCGACATGCTGGTCCGCTCCGGCGCCATCGACATCCTGGTCATCGACTCGGTCGCCGCCCTGGTGCCGCGCGCCGAGATCGAGGGCGAGATGGGCGACAGCCACGTCGGTCTGCAGGCCCGCCTGATGAGCCAGGCGCTGCGCAAGATGACCGGTGCGCTGAACAACTCCGGTACCACCGCCATCTTCATCAACCAGCTGCGCGAGAAGATCGGCGTGATGTTCGGTTCGCCCGAAACCACCACGGGTGGTAAGGCTTTGAAGTTCTACGCCTCGGTGCGTATGGACGTGCGCCGTATCGAGACGCTCAAGGACGGCACCGACGCGGTCGGTAACCGCACCCGCGTCAAGATCGTCAAGAACAAGGTGTCGCCGCCGTTCAAGCAGGCCGAGTTCGACATCCTCTACGGTCGCGGCATCTCGCGTGAGGGCTCGCTCATCGACATGGGTGTCGAGCACGGCTTCATCCGTAAGTCCGGTTCGTGGTTTACCTACGACGGCGAGCAGCTGGGGCAGGGCAAGGAGAATGCCCGTAACTACCTGCTGCAGAACGCGGATGCCGCCAACGAGATCGAGAAGAAGATCAAGGAGAAGCTCGGTATCGGTGCAGTGGTGACCGATGGTGCGGCCGATGACGTCCTTCCCGCCCCGGTCGACTTCTGAGGCCGAGCCGGCGCAGCCGCAGCGGAGTGAGGAGCAGGCGCGGGACGTGTGCCTGCGTCTGCTCACCACCCGGGCGCGCAGCCGGGCCGAGCTCGAAGCTCAGCTGACCAAGCGCGGCTTCCCCGAGGATGTCAGCGCCCGGGTGCTGGACCGGCTCGCCGAGGTCGGCCTCGTCGACGACGTGGCCTTTGCCGAGCAGTGGGTGCGTGAACGTCGCACCAATGCGGGAAAAGGCAAGCGTGCCTTGGCTTCTGAGTTGCGGACCAAAGGAATCGACGCCGACGTGATCGCCGAGACGCTCGACAGCGTCGACGCGGGTGAGTGGCGGGTGCGCGCCGAGGAACTGGTCGCCGCGAAGCTGCGACGGGAGAACCTCGACGACGAGATGAAGGTGACCCGGCGCCTGGTCGCGATGTTGGCACGCCGCGGGTACAGCCAGGGCATGGCCTTCGATGTGGTCAACACCCAGCTCACGCAGGAACGGCAGCGCCGCGCGGTCTAGCCTTTGGCCGGTCCCTTGGGGTGCGGGTGCGTGATCTTGGGCAGCGACAGCTTCGGTAGCGACAACTTGGGCGCGGAGAACTTCGGCGCCGAGAACTTGGGTGCGGGCAACTTGGGTGGCGCGAACTTGCCGGCCGGTGGGTGATCGATGTCGCCGGCCGCCACGTCGACAAGTTGGCGGGGCTTCTTCGGCGGCGCCGGGAGCTTGGGCGGCTTGGGGCTGAACGTCGAGGCGATCGAATCCTGTTGCGTGGTCGGTGTTTTCGTGGGGGCCAGTGTCTTCGGTGTCTGCGGGCCGTCAGTGGCTGCGGTGGGATTCACCGCAGCGATCGTTGTCGGCACCGGCGTGCCGAGCATGTTGTGGGTGAACTTTTCCACTGACGCGATCACCGCTCGTGCGAAGTCCGCCATCTGCTGTGTGACGTTGAGGCCGAATGCGGTGGTGTCGACGACGAACTGCTGACCGGGTCCCGAGTTGAACGGCGGGAATGCGGACAGGGTGGTGGCTCGGAACTGGAGCTGGAACACCGCGATGTCCTGGGCGAACCCGACGAGATCGCGTCCGGCCTCGAACTCGATGTCGGCGAACGCACTCAAGGCTTGCGTGGCAGCAGCCGGTGGCGGCGTGCCACTGCCGATGGCTGCCACGAAGTTCCCCGGTATCTGTGCCTGGCGCTGGAACAGGGCGGCGCCGGTGGTGACCCAGTCGACGAACAGCCCGACGTTGAACATCACCTGCTGGTTGAGCAGATCGAGCGGCAGCGGCAGCGGCTGCGCCGTCAGCGAGATGCTCGGTTCGGTGAGCATCGGCACCGCTTGGGCGGCGGCGTGCCCTGGCGACGGTGCCGCGGTGAGAACCAGGCACGCGGTGCACAGCGCCGCGACGGTCTGGGTTGGAGCTGGAACTGCTGTGAACGCACGTACCGCGACGCTCATGACGCCTCCCGGGATCGAGTGAACCTCCATCAGGGACACGACATGCATGCCCGCGGGGTTCACACCCGGGAAGGCGAACCCCGCGGACTGCTGCGATGACGCGGCGTCAGATCACGAAACCGCCGTCGATGTTCCAGCTGACGCCCGTGACGAACCCCGCCTCGGGGGACGCCAGATAGGCGACGGCGCTGGCCACGTCGCGCGGCTGGCCGTAGCGGCCGACGGCGATCAGCGGCCGGAGTTCGTCGGCGAAGTCGCCGGTGTCGGGATTCATGTCGGTGGCGACCGGGCCGGGCTGAATGGTGTTGATGGTGATGCCGCGCGGGCCGAGCTCGCGCACCAGGCCGCGCGTCAGTCCGGCGACGGCGGCCTTGGTGAGGGCGTACACCGAGAAGCCGGGGGTCGGCACGCGGTCGGCGTTCACGCTGCCGATGGTGATGATCCGGCCGCCGGTACCCAGGTGGGGCACGGCGCGCTGGATCGCCGCGAACACCGCCTTGACGTTGATGTCCAGCATCCGGTCGAAGTCCTCCAACGGGAACGACTCGATCGGCGCGCCCTGCGCGACGCCGGCGTTGTTGACCAGGATGTCGAGGCCGCCGAGCCGCTCGACGGCTTCGTCCACGGCCGCGGCGACGGCCAGCGCATCGGCGCTGTCGGCCTTGATGGCGGCCACCTTGGCACCGGTCGCTTCGAGTTCGTCGACCAGGTCCTGCGCGGCATCGGGCGACGACTGGTACGTGAACGCGACCGCGGCGCCGTCGGCGGCGAGCCGGCGCACAGTCGCGGCGCCGATGCCGCGAGAACCGCCGGTGACCAGTGCACGTCGGCCGGCAAGTGGTGCTTCCGAGGTGGTGCTCATGAGCTCTCCAAGTCGTGGGGATGATTCTTTCGAACCGATCGGTTACTAAGTACGCTCAGGACAAGCCGCTACGGCCGGACTTCATTCCGAACTGTGGCCCGGATCACACCAGGAGGGCTGATGGCGATCGGCAGACCTCGCATGTACGACCCGGAGTGCGTCCTGGACATTGCGATGCGGTTGTTCTGGGCGCACGGCTACGACGGAGTGTCCATCGCCGATCTCGCGGCTGCCACCGGGGTGAACCGGCGCGGGCTGTACGCCGAATACGGTTCCAAGGCCGACCTTTTCCGGGCCGCCGTGCGCCGCTACCAGGCCGGGCCCGGAGGGTACGCGGAACGGGCGCTGGCCCTGCCCACCGCGTGGGATACCGCGTACGCCATGGTGCACGGCGCCGTCGACGCGTCAGCCGGGACAGCGGGCCCGCGCGGCTGCCTGCTGGTGCAGAGCGCCCTGGCCGCCGGCGACGAGGCGGCGGCCTTGCACGCCGAACTGGCGCAACTGCGCGAAGACGCGGTCGCTCAAATGGCCGAACGGTTCACCGCGGCCCAACGTGTGGGTGAACTATCCGGGGCGGACGCGGAGGTGCTGGCCCGCTGGATCGGGGCCGTGTGTCAGGGCCTGGCAGTCCAGGCCAACAGCGGTGCCGACCGCGACGAATTGCACGCGGTCGCCGATCAGGCGCTGCGCGCCTGGCCCGAACCGCGTCAGGCCGGGGTTCCCGGCGTGTCCTCCTGAACTCCGGTCTTCATCTGCAGTGGTTCGGGGCTGCGCCGGGACTTGCGCAGCCGGGCTTCGAGGCGCGTCGCCAGTGCCGACAGTGCGAAGTTGAGGCTGATCATCAGCGCCGCGATCACCAGCAGCGCGGGGATGTAGTTGCTGTACGCCGAACCGATGTTCGTGCCCTGGCGGACCATCTCGACGAAGGTGATCTGGTAGCCGATCGCGGTGTCCTTGAGCACCACCACCATCTGGGACACCAGCACCGGCAGCATCGACGTCACGGCCTGGGGGAGCAGGATCAGCCGCAGGGTCTGACCGGGCCGCAGACCCAGTGCGACGGCGGCCTCACGCTGGCCGCGCGGCAGCGCGTGCACACCCGCCCGCACGATCTCCGCGATCACGGCGCCGTTGTACAGCGTCAGGCCGGTGATCACGCCGGCCAGTGCCAGTTGGCGCGACGGGAAGACGTCGTACAGCGCGTACAGGAAATACGCGAACAACATCATGATCAGGACCGGGACGGCGCGGAAGAACTCGACGACCACCGAGCAGAGCCAGCGCACCGGACGAGCATCCGACAACCGGCCCATGCCCAGCGCCAGACCTAGGACGAGCGCCAGCACGATCGAGACCGCGGCCGCCGTCAACGTGCCGGCCACGCCGGGCAGCACGTACGTCGTCCACAGGTTCGCGGTCAGGAACGGGTGCCATTTCGCTTCGGTCAGTTGGCCTTTCGACTCGAACTGCCACAGCACCCAGCCGGCCATCGCGATGATCACCGCGACGATGACGGCGGCGAACAACAGGTTGCGCCGCTGCGCCCGTGGGCCCGGGGCGTCGTAGAGGACGGAAGCTTCGCTCATCAGTGCCCGCCCTTCGCGCACGCGCTCAACCGGAGTCCTCTGTTCTTCGCGCAAGCGCTCATCACCGCACCACCGCGTATCGCTTACCCAACCAACCGAACAACAGCCCCAACGGCAACGTCAGGACCACGAAACCCGCGGCGAAGATCGAGCCGACCGCCAGCAGCGCCGCGGTGTTCTCGATCATCTCTTTCATCAGCAGCGCCGCCTCGGCCACGCCGATGGCCGACGCGATGGTGGTGTTCTTCACCAGGGCGATCAGCACCGAACCCAGCGGATTGATCACCGCGCGAAAAGCCTGCGGCAACAGGATCAACCGCAGGTTCTGCCCGAAGCTCATGCCCAGCGAGCGCGCGGCCTCGGCCTGCCCCAGCGGCACGGTGTTGACGCCCGAACGCAGCGTCTCGCACACGAACGACGCGGTGTAGACCGTCAACCCGAGCGCCGCGAGCCGAAAGTTGCTGTCCACCACGGCAGTCGGTGAATGCGGATCGACCAGGGTGATCCGCAGGGTGTTGCCGATACCGAACGAACAGAACAGGATGATCAGCGTCAGTGGGGTATTGCGCACCACGTTGACGTACGCCGTGCCCAGCCAGCGCAGCACCGGTACCGGCGACAGCCGCATCGCCGCCAGCACGGTGCCCAGGATCAGTGCCCCGGCCGCGGCGAGCAGCGTCAGCTGGATCGTCGTCCAGAACGCCTTCACGATCTTGCCGCCGTAGGTGCCCCACAGATCGACGTGCTTGGCGCCGCCGGCGCCATTGATGTTGGTGTCCAGCGGGAGAGGCGGCGGCGCCGACAACCCGGCCGGCCCCAGGTTGCGGTCGAACGCGGCCTGCCACTCGCCGGTCTGTTGCATCTTCTGGATGGCGTCGTTGATCTTCTGGCGTAATTCCTTGTCGCCCTTGAGCAATCCGATGCCGTACTTCTCCACCGAGAACGGCTTGCCGACCAGTTTGAAGGCGCCCGGCGTCTGCGCGGCGTAGCCGGCCAGGATCACCTCGTCGGTGCTGAGCGCGTCGATGGCGCCGGTCTTCACCGCCTCCAGGCACGCCGAGTAGGTGTCGTACTGCTGCAGCTGCACGCCCGGGTACTTGTCCTTGATGCGTTGTGCCGGTGTGGAACCCGACACCGAGCACAGCTTCTTGTGGTTCTGCAGCGACTCGACGTTGGTGATCTCGTTGTTGTCGGCGCGCACCAACAGGCTCTGGCCGGTCACCAGATACGGTCCGGCGAACGACACCTTCTGCTTACGGGCGTCGGTGATCGAGTAGGTGGCGACGATGAAGTCGACCTGGTGATTCTGGATCAGGTTCTCGCGCTGACCCGACGGCGCTTCTTTCCACTCGATGTCGTCGGGTTTGTAGCCCAGCTGCCCGGCCACGTAGGTCGCGACGTCGATGTCGAAGCCGGCCAGTGTGCCGTCGGGCTTCTTCGCGGCCAGGCCGGGCTGGTCGAACTTGGTGCCGATGGTGATCTTCTTGCTGTTCGCGCCGCACGCGCTCAGCGACAACAACGCCACGATCAGCACCGTGACGGCGGCCAGGCGGCGGAGAGTGCGCGTCACGAACCTCTGCCCAATCGATCGTTCCACGATCAGTGGTCCAGGATCTTGCCCAGGAAATCCCGGGCCCGGTTGGACTTCGGGGCGGTGAAGAACTCGTCGGGCTCGGCGTCCTCGACGATGGTGCCGTCGGCCATGAACACCACCCGGTTCGACGCGCGGCGGGCGAAGCCCATCTCATGCGTCACCACGATCATGGTCATGCCCTCGGTCGCCAGCGACGTCATCACCGACAGCACCTCGTTGACCATCTCGGGGTCCAGCGCGCTGGTGGGCTCGTCGAACAGCATGACCTTGGGGCCCATGGCCAGGGACCGGGCGATCGCGACGCGCTGCTGCTGACCACCCGACAGCTGCGCCGGGTACTTGTCGGCCTGGTTGGCGACCCCGACCCGCTCCAGCAGTTCGAGCCCCTTCTTGCGCGCCTCCTCTTTGCCCTTGCCGCGGACCTTCATCGGCGCGAGGGTGACGTTCTCGAGAATTGTCTTGTGCGCGAACAGGTTGAACGACTGGAACACCATGCCGACCTCGGACCGCAGCGTGGCCAGCTTGCGGCCCTCTTCGGGCAAAAGCTCGCCGTCGATGTGGATCGAGCCGGAGTCGATGGTCTCCAGCCGGTTGATGGTGCGACACAACGTCGACTTGCCCGAACCCGACGGCCCGAGCAGCACGACCACCTGTCCGCGCGGGACTTCGAGATTGATGTCCTTCAGCACATGCAGTGCGCCGAAGTGCTTGTTGACCCCCTTGACCGAGATCATCGGGGTGGCAGGTGACGGCTCGCCGGTGACCATGCGCACAGACACTACCCAGGTAAACCACGGCGCGCGGATCAGTCACAGAAACCCGGAAACCCTTCGGCAAATTTGGTATAAATCGCGTCGCCCGTACGATTGGCACGTGATTTCGACAGCGACTCCGGACGTGGAAGCTGACGCCACGGAGTCCGCTACGGGTTCCGGCGCGGGACGCACCTACCAGGTCCGCACCTACGGATGTCAGATGAACGTCCACGATTCCGAGCGGCTCGCCGGCCTGCTCGAAGACGCCGGATACCGGCGTGCCGAGGACGGCACCGACGCCGACGTCGTGGTCTTCAACACCTGCGCGGTGCGAGAGAACGCCGACAACAAGCTCTACGGCAACATCAGCCACCTGGCGCCGCGCAAGGAAGCCGACCCGAACATGCAGATCGCCGTCGGCGGCTGCCTGGCGCAGAAGGACCGCGACACGGTGCTGAGCAAGGCGCCGTGGGTCGACGTGGTGTTCGGCACGCACAACATCGGCTCACTGCCGGTGCTGCTGGAACGCGCCCGCCACAACCGCGAAGCCCAGGTCGAGATCGTCGAGGCCCTTCAGGAGTTCCCCTCGGCGCTGCCGGCCACGCGCGAATCTTCTTACGCCGCTTGGGTTTCCATCTCGGTGGGCTGCAACAACACCTGCACGTTCTGCATCGTGCCGTCGCTGCGCGGCAAGGAAGTCGACCGGCGTCCCGGCGACATCCTCGCCGAGGTGAAGTCCCTCGTGGACCAGGGCGTCCTGGAGATCACGCTGCTGGGCCAGAACGTCAACGCGTATGGCGTTTCGTTCTCGCAGGACGAACGACTCCGCGAAAATCCGGACGCCTGGACCGACATCGAGCGCGACCGCGGCGCGTTCGCCAAACTGCTGCGCGCCTGCGGCGACATCGAGGGCCTCGAGCGGGTCCGGTTCACCTCGCCGCACCCCGCCGAGTTCACCGACGACGTCATCGAAGCCATGGCGGCCACCCCGAACATCTGCCCGACGCTGCACATGCCGCTGCAGTCGGGATCGGACCGCATCCTCAAGGAGATGCGCCGCTCCTACCGCGCCGAGAAGTACCTCGGCATCATCGAACGGGTGCGGGCCGCGATCCCGCATGCGGCCATCACCACCGACATCATCGTCGGGTTCCCCGGGGAGACCGAAGAGGACTTCCAGGCCACCCTCGACGTCGTCGAACGCGCCCGGTTCTCCAGCGCCTTCACGTTCCAGTACTCCAAGCGGCCTGGTACCCCGGCCGCCGAGCTGCCCGACCAGCTTCCGAAAGAGGTTGTGTCCGAACGGTATATGCGGCTCATCGAGCTGCAGGAGCGCATCTCCTGGGAGGAGAACCTGGCACAGGTCGGCCGTGAGGTCGAGCTGCTGGTGGCCACCGGCGAAGGCCGCAAGGATTCCGCGACCGAGAGAATGTCGGGCCGTGCGCGCGACGGCCGGCTGGTGCACTTCACCCCGGGTGACGCCGACATCCGTCCTGGCGACATCGTCACCACGACCGTCACCGGTGCCGCCCCGCACCACCTGATCGCCGACACGCCGATCATCAGCCACCGCCGCACCCGCGCGGGCGACGCGCACGCCGCGGGCCGCAAACCCACCACCGGCGTCGGGCTGGGCATGCCGCAGATCGGCGCGCCCCCCGTCACGCCCGTAGAGCAGGGATGTTCACGATGAACGACACCAAGCCCGGACAGCCCAACGGCGGCGCGAACGGCGAATTCGAGGAATTCAAGGACGACATCGACGCCGCCGAGCAGCGCATCGCCCGGGAGATCGACCCGGGCGGCCGCGCCATGGTCGTGGCGATCTGCGTTTTCGTCATCCTGCTGTCGTTTGTGCTGCCGCACACCGGTGGCGTCAAGGGCTTCGACGTGCTGCTCGGCGATCAGGCCGCCCTGGACGCGAAGATTCTGCTGCCGTCGCGGGTGTTCGTCTGGCTGATCCTGGTGTTCAGCGTCGGCTTCTCGATGCTGGCGCTGTTGACCCGCCGCTGGGGCCTGGCCTGGATCGCGCTGGCCGGCTCCGCCGTGTCGTGCTTCCTCGGCATGCTGGCCATCTGGTCGCGGAACACCGTCGTCAAGCCTTACCCGGGACCCGGATTCGGGCTCTACCTGGCGTGGATCGCCGTCATCCTGCTGACGTTCCACTGGGCCCGCGTGGTGTGGTCACGCACCGCGGTGCAGCTGGCCGCCGAGGCGCAGCGCCGCGAATCGACCGCCGAGCAGCAGAAACGCGGGCTGCTCGACGGCCCGGACTCGCCTGGCGCTTAAACGCCCGACGCGACTACTTCTTGATCGCGGCGTCCGCCGCCGAAGCCCACTCGCGCCACTGCGCCGCACTGGCCCGCGCCTTCTCGGCATCCTTCGTCTTGCCGGCGGCCTCGGCCTTCTCGGCCTGACGCTCGAACTGCTCGGCGCGCTCGCGGAACTGGTCGGCCCGGGCCTGCGCCTCCGGGTCGCTCCAGCCGCTCTGCGCGGCGTCGCGGATCTTCTTCTCGACGGCCCGCAGCCGGCGCTCCAGCTCCGCGGTGCGGTCGCGTGAAGCTTTGCCGATGGCGTCCCACTTGTCGCCGATGGCCCGGAATGCCGCGCGCGCGGCCTCGACATCGCTGATGTCGATCTTCTCGGCCTCGGCCAGCAGCTCGGCCTTGGCGTCGGCGTTGGCGTTGAACTCGGCGTCCTTCTCGGCGTTGACCGCGTTGCGGGCGCTGAAGAACGTGTCCTGGGCGGCCTTGAACCGCTTCCACAGGGCGTCGTCGACGTCCTTGGCGGCGCGGCCCGCGGCCTTCCACTGCGTCAGCAGATCGCGGAATGTCGCGGAGGTGGCGCCCCAGTCCGTGGAGCTGGACAGCGCCTCGGCGCGTTCACACAGCGCCTCCTTGGCCTGACGGACGCCGACCCGCTCGCGATCGAGCTCGGCGAAGTGCGAGCCCCGGCGCCGGTTGAACGCCTCGCGGGCCGCCGAGTAGCGCTTCCACAGCGCGTCGTCGACCTTGCGGTCCAGGCCGGTGATGGTCCGCCACTCGTCGAGGATCGCGCGCAGCCGGTCGCCGCCGGCCTTCCACTGCGTGGAGTTGGCGCCGATCTCCTCGGCCTCGGCGGCCAGGGCTTCCTTGCGGGCGGTCTGGGCGGCCCGGTGCTCGTCGCGCTTGGCCCGCTCCTCCTGCGCGCTGGCGCCCGCCTGCTCGACGATGGTGCTCAGCCGGGCACTCAGGGCATCGACATCGCCCAGTACCGAGGCCTCCGGCAGCGATTCCAGCAGCGTCGCGGCGGCCGACTTGATCTTGCGGGCGTCGCCGCTACCGCTACCGAGCCGGTGCTCCAGCAGCGCCACCTCGGTGCTCAGGTCGTCGTACCGGCGGCCGAAGTGGGCGTACGCGGCCTCCGCGTCGCCCGCCTGCCACGACGCGATCTTGCGCTCGCCGGCGGCGGTGATGAGCCATACCGTGCCGTCGTCGTCGACGCGGCCGAAGCGGTGCGGATCGCACGTCGGCGCGGCGGCCACAGGTGGCGCCGGAGGGTGGTGCGGGATGGCGCTCGGTTTGGGACCGGGGCGCGGCGGACCGGGCCGAGGAGTCGGTTTCGGGGTGTTGCCGGGTTCGGTGGTGGTCATCTCGTGCTCCTCATGCCCGCGCGTGGGTGACCCACGCTTCTGCCGCGCGACGCGGCGCCGTCATCTGGTACTCGCACGCTATTCAAACAGGTCGACCCGCCGTCTGCGCAGGCGTTTGCCGGACTCGTTAGCGTGGACGCGTGCGTAGCGCCGGCCTGACACATATCGCCATCGTCCCGTCGGCCCCCATTCTGGTGCCTGAGCTGGCGTCCGGCGCGGCGGTCGAACTGGCCGACCTGGCAGCCGCCGTGCGCGGGGCGGTGCAGGACCTGCCGTCGCATTGGGTGGCAATCGGCGTCGGTCCGGAGGATGGCCGGGTGCCCGCCGACGCGGTCGGCACCTTCGCCGGTTACGGCGCCGACGTCCGGGTTACGTTCACGCCGGCCGCGGACGGGGCGGTACGGCCTCTGCCGCTGTGCGCGCTGATCGCCGGCTGGCTGCGGGGGAGTGTCGACGCGGGAGCGACCGTCGACGTGCGGGTTTTCGCCGACGGCCTGGCACCGGACATCGCGCTGGAGCGCGGTCGTGCCCTGCGCGCGGAGCTGGACGCCGCCGACGACGCCGTCGGTGTGCTGGTGGTCGCCGACGGCGCGAACACCCTGACGGCCGCGGCGCCCGGCGGCTTCGATCCGGATTCGGTTGTGCGACAAGCACAGTGGGATGACGCGCTGGGCACCGGTGACGTGGCCGCGATCGCGGGGCTGTCCGGCGTCCTCGGCCGCGTCGCCTACCAGGTGCTGGCCGGGCTGGCCGGACCCGACCCGAAAGCGACGGAGCTGTATCGCGGCGCGCCCTACGGCGTCGGCTACTTCGTCGGTACCTGGACCGCGCAGTGAGGCCCATCGCGGTCGTCGGCCCCACCGGCACCGGCAAGTCGGCCCTGGCACTCGACCTCGCCGAACAGCTGGGCGGCGAGATCGTGAACGCCGACGCCATGCAGCTCTACCGCGGCATGGACATCGGCACCGCCAAGCTGACGGTGCCCGAGCGGCGCGGCATCGTGCACCACCAGCTCGACGTCCTCGAGGTCACCGACAACGCGACCGTCGCGAAGTACCAGGCGGCCGCCGCGGCCGACATCGAGGACATCGCCGCTCGCGGCGCCGTGCCGGTGATCGTCGGCGGATCGATGATGTACATCCAGGCACTGCTCGACGAATGGTCGTTCCCGGCGACCGATCCCGCGGTGCGGGCCCGGTGGGAGGACCGGCTGGCCGAGGTCGGGGTCACCGCCCTGCACGGCGAGCTGGCGCGCGTCGACCCCGAGGCCGCCGCGTCGATCCTGAACACCGACGGCCGGCGCATCGTGCGGGCGCTCGAGGTCGTCGAACTCACCGGGCAGCCGTTCGCGGCGTCGGCGCCACAGATCGGGGCCCCGCGCTGGGACACCCTGATCGTCGGATTGGACTGGGACACAGAGGTTCTCGATGACCGGCTGCAGCGCCGTACCGACTTGATGTTCGCCTCCGGGCTGGTCGAGGAGGTGGTGGCGCTGCGTGCCCGCGGCCTGCGCGACGGAGTGACGGCGGCCCGGGCCCTGGGCTACGCGCAGGTGTTGGCGGCGCTGGACGCCGGTGACGACCCCGCTACGGCCGAAGCCGCGATGACAGAAGCCAAGGAGCGGACGTTCATCGGCACCCGGCGCTACGTGCGCCGGCAGCGGTCCTGGTTCCGCCGCGATCACCGGATCGTCTGGCTGGCCGGTGACGCTCCGGACAACGCAGCCGAGGTGGCGCGTCGGTGGCGCCACGTATCCTGAAGCTGTGCGGTTTTCGAAAGGGCACGGCACCCAGAACGACTTCGTGGTGCTGCCCGATGTCGACGCCGAACTGAAGCTGACCCCCTCGGTCATCGCCGCGTTGTGCGACCGGCGCCGCGGACTGGGGGCCGACGGCCTGCTGCGGGTCACCAAGGCCGGGGCCGCACAGGAGGCCGGCGTGTTCGACCGCCTGCCCGACGGCGTGGCCGCCGACGACTGGTACATGGACTACCGCAATGCCGACGGCTCCATCGCCCAGATGTGCGGCAACGGCGTCCGTGTCTTCGCGCACTACCTGCGCGCCTCCGGGCTCGAGCACCGTGACGAATTCGTGGTCGGTTCCCTGGCCGGGCCACGTCCGGTGACCCTGCACGGCGCCGACGCGGTCAACGCCGAGGTCACCGTCGAGATGGGCAAGGCCCGTTCGTACGGGCACGGCAAGGCGGTCATCGCCGGCCGGACCTTCGAGGGCCTGGCCGTCGACGTCGGCAACCCGCACCTGGCGTGCGTCGATCCGTCACTGAACATGGCCGGGCTCACCGCGCTGGACATCGCGGCGCCGGTGTCCTTCGACGCCGACCAGTTCCCCGAGGGCGTCAACGTCGAGGTGCTGACCGCGCCCGCCAACGGGGTGGTGGCCATGCGGGTGCACGAGCGCGGCGTGGGCGAAACCCGCTCCTGTGGAACCGGAACGGTCGCTGCGACGTTGGCAGCACTGAACCACACCGGCGCGGACACCGGCAGCCTGCGGGTGGTGATCCCCGGGGGTGAGGTCAGCGTGACCATCACCGCGGACACCAGCTACCTGCGCGGGCCGTCGGTGCTGCTGGCGCACGGCGAACTGGCCGCCGAATGGTGGCACGAGAACGAAGGAAATTCAGATGCGGCCCGCTGACTTTGCGGGCACCATCGATAACTACCTATGACCTATCCCGAAACACCCAGCGTCGGTGAACTAGCCCTCGAAGACCGGGCGGCACTGCGCCGCGTTGCCGGTCTGTCGACCGAACTGGCCGACATCTCCGAAGTCGAATACCGCCAGCTGCGCCTCGAACGCGTGGTGCTGGTCGGTGTCTGGACCGACGGTACGTCGGCCGACGCCGACAACAGCCTCGCCGAACTCGCCGCGCTCGCCGAGACCGCCGGCTCCGAGGTGCTCGAAGGCCTCATCCAGCGCCGCGACAAACCGGACGCCTCGACGTACATCGGCTCCGGCAAGGCCCAGGAGCTGCGCGAGATCGTGCTCGCCACCGGCGCCGACACCGTCATCTGTGACGGTGAACTGAGCCCCGCGCAGCTGAACTCGCTGGAAAAGGTGGTGAAGGTCAAGGTCATCGACCGCACCGCGCTGATCCTCGACATCTTCGCCCAGCACGCCACCAGCCGTGAGGGCAAGGCCCAGGTGTCGCTGGCCCAGATGGAGTACATGCTGCCGCGACTGCGCGGCTGGGGCGAGTCGATGTCCCGGCAGGCCGGTGGTCGTGCCGGTGGTGCCGGTGGCGGCGTGGGTACCCGTGGTCCCGGTGAAACCAAGATCGAGACCGACCGGCGACGGATCCGCGAGCGGATGGCCAAGCTGCGCCGCGAGATCAAGGACATGAAGAAGATTCGCGACACCCAGCGGCACAGCCGCCGGGTCAGCGACACCCCGTCCGTCGCGATCGTCGGCTACACCAACGCCGGCAAGTCCAGCCTGCTGAACGCCCTCACCGGCGCCGGCGTGCTGGTGCAGAACGCGCTGTTCGCCACCCTCGAACCGACGACGCGCCGCGGCCAGTTGGACGACGGCCGGCCCTTCACCCTGACCGACACCGTCGGGTTCGTGCGGCACCTGCCGACCCAGCTGGTCGAGGCGTTCCGGTCGACGCTGGAGGAGGTCGTCGACGCCGACCTGCTCGTGCACGTGGTCGACGGTTCCGACGCCGATCCGCTGGCGCAGATCAACGCGGTACGCAAGGTCGTCGGCGAAGTCGTCGCCGAATACGACATCACTGCGCCACGAGAGTTGTTGGTGGTCAACAAGATCGACGCCGCCGGGGATCTGTCGCTGGCCCACCTGCGGCGCGCGTTGCCGGACGCCGTGTTCGTGTCCGCGCACACCGGTGAGGGGCTGGACCGGCTGCGGCTGCGCATGTGCGAGCTGGTCGAGCCGACCGACGCGGCCGTCGACGTGACCATTCCCTACGAGCGGGGCGACCTCGTGGCCCGGGTGCACGCCGAAGGTCGTGTCGAGGCCACCGAGCACACCGCCGACGGCACCCGGATCAAGGGCTGGGTGCCGATGGCCCTGGCCGCCAGCCTCGGCGAGTTCGTCACCGCCTGATCAGGCGGCAGCCTTGGCCGGCTTGTCGGCAGCCGGCTTCACGGCCTTGGGGGTCTTGACCTTCTTGTCCTTCTTCGGCTTCTTGGTCTTGTCCGAGTTCTTGTCGGTGGCCTTGTCGCCCTTGTCAGTGGCCTTGTCGCCACCCTTGTCGCCGGCCGAGGTCTGGCCGTCCTTGGCCGGGGCCTGATCGGTGGTCGGGTCGGTGCCGGGCTTCGGGTCCTGCTTCGGGCCGGTCGTGTCGGGGGTCTTGTCGGTCACCTTGGTGTCCGGGGTCTTGGTGTCCGGGGTCTTGGTGTCGGTGTCCTTGGTATCGGGCGTCGTCGTCACCTTCGGTGCCGTGACGGGCGCGACCTTGGTGTCACCGGCCGGCGTGGCGGACACCGCCGCCGGCGTGCTCGACACGTTGCGGGCCGCCACCGTCGCCGGGGTCGGGGCGGGAGTGGTCGCGGCGATCGGAAGCTGCACCTTGCCGCCGGTGATGTCGCTGATCGCGGCCTTGACGCCCGCGCCGGCCGCATTGATCAGGTCCTGCGTCAGCGTGATCGGGTTGAGCAGCGGGATCAACCGGAACGGTGCCGGGACGCCGGGGCTGAGGCTGCGGTCGTAGCCGGTGTCGATGAGCACGCGCAGTACCGGCGAGACGAGGTCGACCAGCGGCTTGATGATGAAGCTGGTGTGGGTGAAGCCGCCGAACTCCAGGAACGGCCGCACGATCGGCAGGGTCTTGGTCGGGATCGTGATGTACGTGGTGTCGCCGTATGTGGTCTGGTTCTTGGGGTCGGTGAGGGCCGCCTCCAGTTCGGCCGGCGTGTACTCGAGATCGGGGATTTCGCCGACGTCGCTGTTCGCGTTCGGTGCCAGATAGGTGCCGTGGGTGTACCAGAAACCGGCGATGGCATTGAGGTCGGCGAGCAGGTTGATCGGGTACAGCGGGAAGTCGGCGACGCCGTCGTACTCGAACGCGATGTCGGTGGTCTTGATGCCGGTGTTGGTGGGTGCCGGCAGGCCGAAGGTGACGTCCCAGATGGGCACCGTGCCGAGGAACGCCAGCCGTTCGAACAGGCCGCCGTTGGGCCGGTTGGTGTTGCCGATCATGACGAACGCCAGTTTGGCCTTCTGGGCATCGGTCAGCCCCGACAGGCTGGCCTTCTCGCGGCTGACGATGTTGCCGCCCTGCGAGTAACCGAAGACGATGATCGGATCGACGAGCGTCGCCGTCGGCAGCGCGGCCATCAGCGCGGTGTCGAGGTTGGCGAGGCCCTCACCCGTCGATTCGTTCCACTTGGCGCCGGAGAGGCCACCCCAGCCGGGCAGGGGAATCGGCCAGAACTGCGCGGGGTAGTTGATGCCCTGCAGGTTGCAGCTCGGCTGCGTGCACGCCGGGTTGAACGGGGCGATGTAGTAGTTGTCTGCGTTCTCCCGGTAGCCGGGCACGATGTTGGCGTTGGGTGTGCCGGTGCCCGGGACGATCAGCGCGGTCGCGGCGAGGGTGAACGCGGCCGTGACCATCGACACCACGCCGAGCAGGACCGTGCCGAGCACCGTCAGCATCACGGCCAGCGTTGCGGGAATCGTGCGTCCGAGTGTGCGCATCCCTCGCCCCCTTTCGACGTCGCCGATCCGGTCATCGGCACCCGTTTCGCATCGTCGCACTGTGACCTGGCCGGTATCCGGTGTTTGCCGAAAATTTGTCGAGCGTGTCGATTCTTCGGTACGCCCGTACCGGTCGACCGTGGGTGAAATCACATCGCGGCGATACCGCTTGCGGGGCAAGGTGTTTCGCACCGCGGGCCGGGCGGGGCCATGGGCGGTCGTCCGGAGGCGACTCGTTCGGCACTAGGCTTTGACCAACATCGGCTGCGCACCTTCGCAGGTCATGGCCGCCGATCACGTCGTGGAACGGCTGAGAGCCTTCAGTTCCCTCTGCACCAGCATTTCTCGCGGCGACCGATATTGCCGCCGGCATTGTCGACCCACCGTGCCTGAAAGGCTGTAATCCCTCATGTCCGCAGAACAATCATCGTCGTTCGCCGAGCTCGGCGTTCCCGAGGCGCTCGTCGCCTCGCTCGCCGGACGCGGTATCGCCGCGCCCTTCCCGATCCAGGTCAGCACCCTGCCCGACACCCTCGCGGGCCGGGACGTGCTCGGCCGCGGCCGCACGGGCAGCGGCAAGACGCTGGCCTTCTCCATTCCGCTCGTGGCCCGGCTGGCCGGCGCCGCGCGGCGCCCGTCGCGTCCCACCGGTCTGGTGCTGGCCCCGACCCGCGAGCTCGCCACCCAGATCGCCGCGACCGTCGAACCGCTGGCCAGCGCAGTCGGGCTGAACGTCACCACCATCTTCGGTGGCGTCTCGCAGAACCGTCAGGTGGCGGCGCTGCAGGCGGGCGTCGACATCGTCATCGCCTGCCCGGGCCGTCTCGAAGACCTCATGAAGCAGAAGCTGGTGAGCCTCGACGCGGTGCAGATCACCGTGCTGGACGAGGCCGACCACATGGCCGACCTCGGCTTCCTGCCGGGTGTCACCCGGATTCTGGCGGCCACCCCCGCCGGCGGTCAGCGGCTGCTGTTCTCGGCGACGCTCGACAACGGCGTCGACAAGCTGGTGCGGCGCTTCCTGTCCGACCCGATCACCCACTCGGTCGACGAGATCGACGCGCCGCCGCCGGCCATGACCCACCACGTGTTCCACGTCGCCGGTGCGGCGGAGAAGCGCGACCTGGTGCAGCGGCTGGCGTCGGGCACCGGCCGGCGCATCCTGTTCATGCGCACCAAGCACCAGGCCCGCAAGCTGGCCCGGCAGCTCACCGAGGCCGGCGTGCCGTCGGTCGACCTGCACGGCAACCTGTCTCAGCCGGCGCGTGACCGCAACCTGGCCGCATTCAGCTCGGGAGAGGCGCGCGTCCTCGTCGCCACCGACATCGCCGCGCGCGGTGTCCACGTCGACGAGGTCGAGCTCGTGGTCCACGTGGACCCGCCCGCCGAGCACAAGGCATACCTGCACCGCTCGGGCCGTACGGCCCGAGCCGGGAGCGCCGGCGACGTCGTCACCGTCGTGCTGCCCGAGCAGCGCAAGGACGCCCAGCAGCTGCTGCGCAAGGCCGGTATCACCGCCCGTCCGCAGGAGGTCGTCGCCGATTCGGCGTCGGTGCAGGCGCTCGTCGGCGAGATCGCGCCGTACCGCGCGCCCGCACCCAAGGAGGCGCCCGCGCCGCGTGGCGGAAACCGGCCGGCCAAGACGGCCACTGCGGGTCAGGCGCAGCGTCGCCGCCGCCGCAGCACGGGCGGTCTGCAGGCTCCGGGGCGTGCGCAGTCGGGTCGTGCGCAGTCGCAGTCGGGCCGTTCGCAGTCGGCGCGTAGCCAGTCGGGACGTAGCCAGTCGCGCTAGTTCGTGCCCGGCGACGCGCCGGGTGTGGGCCCGCTCACAACCAACCGTCCGGTTGGGATAAGTTGGTGCAAACTTATCCAGTACCGGAGGTCTCGCATGGGTGTCATCAAGTACGACCGCACGTTGTTCGAACCTGAGCACGAGTTGTTCCGGGAGTCGTACCGCGCGTTCCTCGACCGGCATGCCGAGCCCTACCGCGAGGAATGGGAGAAGGCCAAGATCGTCGACCGCGAGGTCTGGCGTGAGGCGGGTAAGCAGGGCTTTCTCGGCATGGCCGTACCGGAGGAGTACGGCGGCGGCGGGAACCCGGACTTCCGCTACAACGTCATCGTCAGCGAGGAGACCGCGGCGGGACGCCACAGCGGTCTGGGCTTCACGCTGCAGAACGACGTCATCGCGCCGTATCTGCTGGAGCTGGCCAACGACGAGCAGAAGCAGCGCTGGCTGCCGGGGTTCTGCAGCGGCGAACTGATCTGCGCCATCGCGATGACCGAACCGGGCACCGGCAGTGACCTGCAGGGCATCAAGACCCGCGCGGTCCGGGACGGTGACCACTACGTGCTCAACGGCTCGAAAACGTTCATCACCAACGGTATTCACGCCGACCTGGTGATCGTCGTCGCGCAGACCGATCCGGACAAGGGCGCACAGGGCTTCAGCCTGCTGGTGGTCGAGCGTGGCATGGCGGGTTTCGAACGCGGCCGTCACCTCGACAAGATCGGCCTCGACGCGCAGGACACCGCGGAATTGTCGTTCACCGATGTCAAAGTCCCGGTCGAGAATCTGCTCGGCGTCGAGGGCATGGGATTCGTCTATCTGATGCAGAACCTGCCCCAGGAGCGCATTTCCATCGCCGTGATGGCTGCTGCGGCGATGGAGGCCGTGCTGGAATCGACATTGCAATACGCCAAGGAGCGTAAGGCGTTCGGCAAGCCGATCGGCAGCTTCCAGAACAGTCGATTCGTGTTGGCGGAACTGGCGACCGAGGCGACGGCCGTCCGAATCATGGTCGACGAGTTCATTCGCCTGCATCTCGATCGAAAGCTGACAATCGACCAGGCGGCGATGGCCAAATGGTATTCGACGGAGGCGCAGGTCCGGCTGGTCGACCGCTGCCTGCAGTTGCACGGCGGCTACGGCTATATGCGCGAATATCCCATTGCGCGGGCATTCCTGGACTCGCGGATCCAGACCATCTACGGCGGCACCACCGAGATCATGAAGGAGATCATCGGGCGCGGATTGGGCGTTTAACTAATTGACCGTGCGGAATTTATTCGCATATCGATCCGCGACACACTGGTGCGTCACCGCCGGATATCCCGCACTATGGGCATGAACTGAAGCAAAGTTGACAGAATCTCTCGATCAAGAGAGTTTGTCTGACGGAATTGTGTCCGGAGTTTTGCCGACCGCGGGAGGAATTCGATGACCGGGCTGCGAACCCGCGGCGGATGGGCTGGTATCGGTGCCCTTTCTGTCGCGGTGGCATTGCTCATGGCGCCGACGGCATTTGCGACACCGGAAAGCGACGCCGACGCGGCGATATCCCACACCTGGGATGCCGCGGGCGGTGACACAGGTGAGCTGGGCGCCAAGGACGGCGACGTCTACCAGGTCGGCGCGGGGTTCGCGCAGAACTTCGCGGGCGGAAAGATCTATTTCAGCGAGAGCACCGGCGCTCATCTCATCTACGGCGCGATTCTCGACAAGTACCAGGCGCTGGGCGGCGCCGCCGACAGCGATCTCGGCTTCCCGACCATCGACGAGGGTGCGGGCAAGGCCACCGACAGCCGGAACAGCACGTTCAGCGCGGCCGACAAGCCGGTCATCTTCTGGACGCCCGACAACGGCGCCTGGGTGGTTCGCGGCGCCATCAACGCCGCCTGGGACAAGCTGGGCGGTTCGGCGGGCACCCTCGGCGTACCCACGGCCGACGAGTCCTGGAAGGGCGACGTCGTCACCCAGCCCTTCACCGGCGGTGAGGTGAGCTGGAACGCCAAGACCAAGACGTTCACCACCACGCCCGCCGACCTGGCAGGCCAACTGACCGGGCTGGACGTGCCGGGCGACGCGACGACGGCCATCGCCGCGGCACGCCGCGCGGCCGGCGGGCCGCAAGGCACGCTCGGGGACGAGCAGGGGGCCCAGTACAAGGTCGGCGACGGCGTGGCACAGAACTTCGCCGGCGGCACCATCTTCTATTCGCCGGCAACCGGGGCGCACGCGATCACCGGCGATGTGCTGGCCAAGTACCGCGCGGCCGGCGGACCGCAGGGCGATCTCGGCTTCCCGGCGAGCAACGAGACCGACGGCGGCATTTCCCCGACGAGCCGGATCGCCACCTTCGCCGCCGCCGACAACCCGGCGATCTTCTGGACGCCCGAGCACGGCGCGTTCGTCGTCCGTGGCGCGATGAACGCGGCGTGGGACAAGCTCGGCGGCGCCACCGGCAAGCTCGGCGCACCGACCGCCGACCAGACCGTCAACGGCGACGTCGTCAGCCAGAAGTTCACCGGCGGTTCGATCTCGTGGAACAAGTCCACCCGGGCGTTCAGCACCGAGCCCGCCGAGCTGGCGTCGCAACTGAGCGGCCTCCAGGTGCCCAGTGTCGATCTGCCGGGTGGCGTGACCTCGCAGGCCGATGAGTCCGGCAAGTGGTACCAGTTCCACTGGTGGTGGCTGCTGGCGATCATCCCGCTGTTGCTGGTGGTGGTCGGCATCGTGATCGCGGCACTGCTGCGGCGCCGGCGGAATGCCGGTCAAGACGCCGTCGACGACCAGGACGCGTACGACTACGACGACCACGAGTTCGGCGACGGCGAGTACGGCGACCCGCAGTATGCCGATGGCGGCGCCGACAGCGAGTACGGCGACGAGTACGCGGCCGAGGACCAGCAGTTCGACAACCCGCACGGCGGCCCCGCGTTCCAGAGCAACCCGGATGTCATCGACACCGCGCCGACGGTGTACCCGGATTTCGCGGCCGAACAGCCCACTGAAACGCCGGCCGAGACGGCCGAGGGTGAGTGGTCCGAGGAGGTGCCCGAGGCGCAGGCCGAAGCCGAGGCCCAGCCGGTGGACGCGGCCGAGCCCACCGAGCCGGAGCCGGAGCCGGACGCCGGCGAATCCGCCGACGAGCCGACGACATCGGTGCAACTGCCCGACGCCCTGCGTCGCGGCGGTGCGGCGGCAGGCCTCACCGCGGCCGGACTGGCGGGCTTCGCGGGCCTACGGCCCCGGGACCCCGGCGACCGCGTCTGGGCAGCGCCGGCCGACGGCCGGGACGCCGACTCCCAGGCCGGTGACGAGCGCGCGCCCGAGCCGCAAGAACAGGCCCCCGAGGTCGAGGCGGCTGAGACCCAGGCAGCGGAACCGGCCACCGAGACGCCCGTGGACGAGCCTCCTGTGCACGAGCCGCCTGCGGTCGCGACACCGCCGGAGGAGACGGTGGCGGCCGGTCCCGCCAGCGGCAGACACCATGCGCTGGGGGCCGAGGAACCCGAGACCGCGCAGATGTCGTTCCGTGTGGCCACCGGTGCCGAGCCGCCCGAGGGCTATGACATCAAGGCCAACACGGAGTCGGGTTTGTACTGGGTGCCCGGATCGCCCGGATATGCCGAAGCGCCTGTCCAAATCTGGTTTGCCAGTGAGGAATTCGCGGTCACCAACGGGTTCATCCGCGGCTGACCGGAGTCACGACTGAGCCCCGCTGCGAGCGACTGCAGCGGGGCTCATCTGTAGGTCTGGCCGGCGTCAGATCTTGCGGATGACGGTCACGACCTTGCCGAGCACGACCGCGTCGTTGCCCGGGATTGGATCGAACGCCGGGTTGTGCGGCATCAGCCACACCTGGCCCTTCGTGCGCTTGAAGGTCTTCACCGTGGCTTCGCCGTCGATCATCGCCGCGACGATGTCGCCGTTGTCGGCCACATTCTGCTGCCGCACGACGACCCAGTCGCCGTCGCAGATCGCGGCGTCGATCATCGACTCGCCGACGACCTTCAGCAGGAACAACGAGCCCTCGCCCACGAGCTCGCGGGGGAGCGGGAAGACGTCTTCGACGGCCTCTTCGGCCAGGATCGGGCCACCGGCCGCGATCCGGCCGAGCACCGGGACGAAGGTCGGCTCGGGCAGCGCGTCCGACCCGGCGACATCGGTGGTGATGGTGGCTCCGGTCGAATCGTCTGCGCCGCGCACGTCCACCGCGCGCGGGCGGTTCGGGTCACGGCGCAGGTAGCCCTTCTTCTCCAATGTGCGCAGCTGGTGGGCCACCGACGACGTCGAGGTGAGACCGACGGCGTCACCGATCTCCCGGATGCTGGGCGGATAACCGCGCGTGGTGACCGAGGTGCGGATGACATCGAGGATGGTCCGCTGGCGCTCGGTGAGGCTGCTGGACCGTCCGCCTGCCTGGGTGTCCGGGGTATCGGTGCTGTCGCTCATGGAGACGAATCTAGCCCAGCGCACCCGATTCATCAAACATGTGTTCGAGATCGGACGGCTCGGCGTGTCGCGGGCGTGATCCGGTGGTGACGTCGTGAAAAGGGTGGCGGAGTCGGGGAACGGAACTTGTCGGTGGGTGGTCGTATCGTTCGCAACAGTTCGATCACATGTTCTACCGTTCGAACATTTGGGCGATATAGTCGAACACGAGAGCGATCGAACCTATGTACGAACTCCTGAGAGGAACCGACATGACCGTCATCACCCGCGAATACCCGACCGACGTCGTCGTCCGCACCGTGCCTCGGCGTTCAGATGTCAACCGGCACCGCCAGGCCCGGCTGCGGCCGGCCGGCGCGCGTCCCTCGGGCGCGGCCTTCCGGCACCGCGGTACGGGCGTGCTGACGTCGCGTGCCTCGCACCGCCGCAGTCCGATCACCCCGTTGACCACGGTGATGCTGGCCCTGGTCGCGGCCGGGATCACGGTGTGGCTGGGTCTGGTGGCGCAGTTCGGTGAAGCGGTCCAGCCGACTTCTTCGACGGCCTCCGTGCCCGCGCAGCTCGCGGTGGTCCGGGTGCAGACGGGGGAGTCGATTCAGCAGGTCGCGCGGCGGGTGGCGCCCGACGCGCCGGTCAGTGCCGTCGTCGACCGCATCAAGGAGCTGAACAAGCTGCCGTCGGTGGCCCTGAACGCCGGGCAGACGCTGATCGCGCCGGTCGGCTGAGGACAGTCCGTGCGCGCGTCGATCGGCACGGCGCCCGGCCGCGTCAGAGCGGCACGGGTAGGCTCGAGACCGTTCGAAACGGTCGATTGTCGGTGCGGCGAAGGAGCGGTGATGCACTGTCCGTTCTGCCGGCATCCGAACTCGCGTGTGGTCGATTCACGAGAAGCTGACGAAGGGCAGGCGATTCGGCGTCGCCGGTCATGCCCCGAGTGCGGTCGCCGGTTCACCACGGTGGAGACCGCAGTCGTCGCGGTGGTCAAACGCAGCGGCGTCACCGAACCGTTCAGCCGGGACAAGGTGATCAAGGGCGTACGGCGCGCCTGCCAGGGGCGGCAGGTCGACGACGATGCCCTGAACCAGTTGGCGCAGAAGGTCGAAGATGCGGTGCGGGCCACCGGATCTCCCGAAGTGCCGAGCCATGAGGTCGGGTTGGCGATCCTCGGTCCTCTGCGTGACCTCGATGAGGTCGCCTATCTGCGGTTCGCGTCGGTGTACCGCTCTTTCTCGTCCGCGGAGGACTTCGAACGCGAAATCGAGGCGCTGCGGGCGCACCGCGGTGTGACGTCGTCGGGCTGACGGCAGCTAGGTCGCGCTGCGCTCGTCGGTCTCCATGGCGTCGAGAACCGCATACTTCGTATCTTGCGGGGCGTCGATCGATTTCGCGGTGACGCCGGTCTGCAGAAGTCCGCGCAGCGCATCACGGTCGTAGACCGACGGCGCCGTCGTGTCGATGAATTCCTCGATGAGTTTCACGAACCGGTCGGGGTCGTCGTGAAATGGGAAATGTCCTGAGTTGTCGAAGAACTCGAGCCGGGAGCCCGGCATCGCGGCGTGGGCGAGTTCTCCGTGGGCGGCCGGGATGACGGCGTCCTGGGTGCCCCAAACCAATTGCACCGGAATGGCTTCGGTCAAATAACATCGGTCCAGCAT
This sequence comes from Mycobacterium sp. SM3041, assembly GCF_039668335.1. Classification (NCBI taxonomy): domain Bacteria; kingdom Bacillati; phylum Actinomycetota; class Actinomycetes; order Mycobacteriales; family Mycobacteriaceae; genus Mycobacterium; species Mycobacterium sp. SM3041. Next base: position 57,977 of record NZ_JAYXBQ010000044.1, read on the forward strand.
CGTGACCACCTGGCCGCGCCAGTCGACCACTGCGCGCAGGGTCCGGGCGAAGGCGGATGAGGCCTTGGGTTCGGGCAGGTCGTTGAGGATCCGCAGCATGTTCGGCAGGTCGTGGCCCAGGCCGGTCGACCCGAGCAGCGCTCCGCCGAGACGCCCGGCGAGCTGAAGGGCGGGCAGTACCAACGGGATTCGCAACAGTGCCAGCGCTTCAGTGCCCAGGGGCAGCGCCGCGAGTCGCAGTGCGATGTTCACGTCGCGGGTGACACCGCCGGCACCGACCAGCACGAGGCGATCGACCAATTGCGGGAACTGATAGGCGAACTGCATGGCCACGCCGCCGCCCAGTGAATGGCCGACGACCGTCACGCGTTCGATGTCGAGCACGCTGAGCAGGTCCCGCATGCCGTTGGCGTACGCCGCCACCGAGTAGTCGGCGCGCGGTTTGTCGGACTGGCCGTGGCCCAGCAGGTCCGGGGCGATGACGGTGAACCGCTGGGCGAGGCGCGTCTGAACGGTTTCCCACGTGGTGGAGTTGTCGCCGATGCCGTGGATCAGCAGAATCGCCGGCCCCGAGCCCGCCACCCGGTACGCGCGGCGGTAGCCATGGATGGTGCGGTACTCCAGCCGCGGCGTCACGTCACGCACCGAGTGCAGGTTGGGCTTTCCATCGGGCATCGTCCCAGCTCCTTCCCATGGTGTCGGCCAAGCCGACCGCGTGGTCAGTCGCCGACAGTGCCGTCGTCGCCGGCTTGGGGATCGGAGAATCCGTCACCGGACTGTTCGGCGAGGAACTGCTCGAACTGTGCGCCGAGTTCGTCGCCGCTGGGTAGTTCCTCGTCACGTGCCAGCAACGACCGATTTTCCTGAGCAGCGACGAACGAATCGTACTGTTGTTCCAGTGCACTGACCACTTGAGCGACTTCGGCGCTGGCCTCCACCTGCTCGCTGATCTTGGCGTACACCTCGGCGCCCGCCTCCGATAGCTCATTCAGCGGAATCTGCAGCGACGCGATCCGGGAGACCTCACCCAGCAATGCCTCGGCGGCGGGCGGATACGCGGTCTGTGCCAGGTAGTGCGGCACATGCACGGTGAAGCCCAGAGCTTCGTGGCCGTGCTGAATGAGCCGGTACTCCAACAGGTTCGACACACTCGCCGGAACCTGGACCTCGCCAACCCACGGCGTGTGATCGGCGATGAGCTCCTTGTTGCCGGCGTGCGCGGTCATGGTGACGGGGCGGGTGTGCGGAACGGCCATGGGGATGGCGCCCAACCCGATGACCTGCCGAACCCCGAGCCGCTCGGCGAGCAGCCGCACCGCGGTGATGAAACGTTCCCAGCGCAGATCCGGCTCCATCCCGGCCAGCAGCAGGAACGGCGTGCCGGCGGTGTCGTGCAGCGCGTACAGGTTCAGCTCGGGATCGTCGTACTTGGTGAAGTGATCGGTGGTGAACGTCATCAGCGGCCGGCGCGACCGGTAATCCAGCAGTTCGTCGATGGCGAACGACGCGACCAATTCGGTGTCGAGCGTGTTCTTCAGGTGCTCGGCGGCCAGCCGGATGGCGTGGCCGGCATCGGAGAAGCCTTCGAGGGCGTGCACCATCACCGGTCCGCGGCCGTCGGCGGCGGACAACTGGGGCGCGGGGAATTCCAGCTCGTACATACCGCTCTGCTCGGGCTGATACTGCTGGCCCCGGCTGTCGTCGGGCCGCTGGCCGCTCGCGTTCCCGTCGTGCTCGCTCACCTTCACACTCCTTGCCGTCGTGCGTTCACATCTCGCCGGATGTGTCTCCTACAAGTGTCGCGCATTCTTGTGTTGTTCCCAGTGTCGGCCCGCAGTACGCATGGTGCACCAGGTGCTGCTCGTGCCGTCGGTATCGGGCAAGATCGGACAGATGCTTCGCACCCGACTGGCCGTGAGCGCATTCGCCGCGCTGCTGGCCACCGCGTGCAGCCCGCCTGCGATCAAGGCCGATCCCCGCGCCGGCGACCCCGGTACGGTCGCCGCCGGCGCGGCCGTGGTCCCGGGACCCCGGCCCGATCCACGCGTCGGCGCGGTGTTCCTGGGCAGCGATTCCGTGCACACCTGCAGTGGCGCGGTGCTCGATTCGCTGGCGGGGAATCTGATCATCACGGCCGCACACTGCCTCGACGCGTCGTTCGACGCGACGTTCGCGCCCGGTTACCGCGGCGGCGTCCCCGGCGACTTCTGGCACATCGATGCGGTGTACCTGGACCCGCGCTGGGTTCGCAGTCAGGACCCGGCAGCCGATTTCGCGATCGCCCGGGTCAGCCACGGCGGCGCGGCCACGACCGAGACGCTGGAACGGCACGCCGGCGGCGGCTTCGTGCTCGGCGCCGCACCGGGCCCCGACGTTCCGATCACGGTGACGGGATACCCGCTCGGTGACGGCGGGGGCCAGGTCAGCTGTAGTGCGCCGACATCGCGCCCCGACCGCGGGTTCCCGGCGCTGCGCTGCCCGGGACTGGTCGACGGCACCAGCGGCTCGCCGTGGGTGTCGGCGACCGAGGTCAGGGGAGTGGTCGGCGGCCTGCAGGGCGGTGGCTGCAGCGGCAACGACCTGTCGTACTCGTCGCCCTTCGATGTGCAGATCCAGGTCCTGTACCAGCGGGCCCAGGAGGGCGGTCCCGCGGACCGCGCCACCGGCGCCCCTGACGACGGCTGCAGCGCCTAGCGTCTGAACTGGTTCAGCGCCCGCAGCTTGTTCATCACGTCGAGCGCGGCGACCTTGTAGGCCTCCGAGAAGGTCGGGTAGTTGAAGACGGCGTCGACCAGGTATTCCACCGTCCCGCCGCACCCCATCACGGCCTGGCCGATGTGGACCAGTTCGGTCGCGTTGGAGCCGAAGATGTGCACGCCGAGCAGCGTCAGGTCCTCGGTGGACACCAGCAGCTTGAGCATGCCGTACGAGTCACCGGCGATCTGCCCGCGCGCCAGTTCGCGGTAGCGCGACACCCCGACCTCGTAGGGAATCGAGCTGTCGGTGAGGTCGACCTCGGTGGCGCCGACGTACGACACCTCGGGAATGGAGTAGATGCCGATCGGCTGCAGGTCGGTCATGCCCTTACAGGGCTCGCCGAACGCGTGGTACGCCGCCAGCCGGCCCTGGTCCATCGAGGTCGCGGCCAGCGCCGGGAAGCCGATGACGTCACCGACGGCGTAGATGTGGTCGACCTTGGTCTGGTAGTTGTCGTCGACGAAAATCCTTCCGCGACTGTCGACCTCGAGGCCCGCCTGGCCGACGTCGAGGTGCTCGGTTTGCCCCTGCCGGCCGGCCGAGTACATCACCGTCTCGGCGGGGATCTGCTTGCCGCTGGCGAGCGTGGTCAAGGTTCCGCCGGGACCCACGTCCACCGCGGTCACCTCTTCGCCGAAACGGAACGTCACCGCGAGGTCGCGCAGATGGAATTTGAGGGACTCGATGATCTCGGAATCGCAGAAGTCCAGCATTGTCGGGCGCTTCTCGATCACGGTCACCTTGGTGCCGAGCGCCGCGAACATCGACGCGTACTCGATACCGATGACTCCCGCGCCGACCACCACCATCGACTGCGGCAGGCTCTTGAGGTCCAGGATCCCGTCGGAGTCCAGGACGCGTTCCTCGTCGAACTTCACCCCGGCCGGGCGGACGGGCTTGGTACCGGTCGCGATGACGACATACCGCGCTCTGATGTTGACGTTCTCGTCGCGGGTGGGGTCCTCGATGACCAGGGTGTGCGGGTCGAGGAACCTGCCGTGGCCTTCGAACAGCTCGACCCCATTGCGCAGCAGCTGGTTGCGGACCACGTCCTGTTCCCGGCCGATGACGTGCGTGGTGCGGCGCAACAGATCGGCGGGGGTGATCCGTTCCTTGACCCGGTAGCTGGAGCCGTACAGTTCGCGCTGGCTCATTCCGGTGAGGTAGACGACCGCCTCACGCAATGTCTTGGACGGGATGGTCCCGGTGTTCACGCAGACCCCGCCGAGCATGCGCCCACGCTCGATGACTGCGACGGATTTTCCCAGCTTGGCGGCGGCGATCGCAGCCTTCTGCCCGCCGGGACCGGATCCGATGACGACGAGGTCGAACTCCTGCGTGGAACCCATGACAGCCAGGTTGGCACGGCACGCGTGATCATGCAGCCGGATCATCGGCGAACTTTGCGGAAACACCACGGGTGCGGCCCGTTATCCACAGATCCGAGTTCATCCACAGCCGGGGCCGCCGGCGGCGTCGGCCGACGATTCCTGACGGACCGTGCTGCCACGTTCAGGGCATGACAACTTTCAGCTCATTCGATTTCCAACTGAACCGGCCCGGCGCCCTGATCGCGGCAGTGCCCGCGGTCCTGGGGTTCGCGCCGGAGAAGTCGCTGGTCCTCGTCACCATCATCGGCGGTGAGATGGGCGCGGTCCTGCGTGTAGACCTCTCGGCAGGATTCTTCGAGGCCCTGCCCGAGGCCCTCGGCCATCTCTCCGACATGGCCGCCGCGGCAGATGCGGACGCGGCCGTCGGGGTGATCGTCGACGAACACGGCGTCGACTGCGTGATGTGCGCGGACATGTATCGCGACGTGACCGACGAACTCGAGGAGGCGCTGGCCGAGCGCGGCATCGAACTGCTCGCGGTGCACGTCGTCGACCGGGTGGCGGCCGGCGGCCGCTGGCAGTGCGCCGACGGCTGCGGGAACGCCGGCGTCGTCGAGGATCCCGAATCGTCACCCGTCACCATGGCCGCGGTGCTCGACGGCCGGCGCCTCTACGCCCGGCGCGCGGACCTCGTCGACGTCGTCGCCGTCACCGACGCGCGGCGTGCCGAGGCGTTGCGGCCGGCGATCGAAAAGCGGTCTGCCACAGTCGATTACCGCGGTCGTCCCGATGCCGAGGTGCGCGCGGATATCGAGCATGCGGTGGCGTGTGCCACCGGGTCCCCGGACGGCTTGCCACTACCCGACGACGATGCGGTGCGCCTGGCGTGCGCGGTGACGGATTGGCGGGTGCGGGACACGCTGTACGCGTTGGCGGTCGGGGAGTGCGCGGCCGCGGCCGAGTCGGTGTGGGCCGCACTGACCCGCACCCTGCCCGCGCCGTGGCGGGTGGAGATATTGGTGTTGCTGGCGTTCAGCGCGTACGCCCGGGGTGACGGACCGCTCGCCGGGGTGGCGTTGCAGGCCGCGCTGGACGTCGACAGCGGGCACCGGATGGCGGGCATGCTCGACGCTGCCCTGCAAAACGGCATGCGACCGGACCGGATCCGCGAGTTGGCGCTGACGGGCTACAAGCTGGCCGAGCGCCTCGGCGTGCAGATGCCGCCGCGGCGCATCTTCGGCAGGTCGGCGTGAGCCTCGTGGGCCCGGTCAGACCTTCTCGACGCGAACCGCGTGCGCCATGTGATGCGGCAACTCGACCTGTTCGTGGCCGGGGATGACGATCAGCACGCTGCCCTGCTCGGTGGCCTGCACGGTGACGCGCGCGTTCGGCACGACGCCGGCGTCCTTGAGCCGGGCGATCAGCTCGGTGTCGCCCTGGACGTGTTCGGTCAGCTGACGCACGCGGACCGCGACCGGGAATCCGGTGGGCAGCTCGGTGAGCCGGACGAGGCTGACGTCGGAGTCACCGGTCGAGATGACGCCGAGTTCGGCGAGGCCGGGGATCGGGTTACCGAACGGGGACGTGGTCGGATTGTCGAGCACCTGGACCAGCCGGCGTTCGACGTCCTCGCTCATCACGTGTTCCCAGCGGCACGCCTCGGCGTGGACTTCCTCCCACGGCAGGCCGATGACATCGACCAGCAGACGCTCGGCAAGCCGGTGCTTGCGCATCACCGACACGGCCAGCGAGCGGCCCTTGTCGGTCAGTTCCAGGTGGCGATCACCGGCGACGTGCAGCAGCCCGTCGCGCTCCATCCGCGACACCGTCTGGCTGACGGTGGGGCCGCTCTGCTCGAGTCGTTCGGCAATGCGCGCACGCAGCGGCACCACGCCCTCTTCTTCGAGGTCGTAGATCGTCCGCAGGTACATCTCGGTCGTATCGATCAGATCGTTCATGCCAAATTCCTCCAGGCCTCCGCCGGTGCCCAGCTTACCGGTTTGGCCGGGTCAACAGGCATCCACCACGGCCGATCGACGCTGTGATTCCTGCGGTGGACAACGGCGGGCAGACCGGCCGGAAAAAACGGTGCCCGCCGGATATTCCGGCGGGCACCAGGGTGTGCAGTTGTTGGGTGGCGGCGATCAGCTCGCGTAGGCCCGCAGGCGCTCGGCGCGCTCGCCGTTGCGGAGCTTCGACATGACCTCGCGCTCGATCTGGCGGACCCGCTCGCGGGACAGGCCGAACAGCTTGCCGATCTGGTCCAGAGTGCGGGGCTGGCCGTCGTCGAGGCCGAACCGCAGCCGGATCACCTGCTGCTCGCGCTCGTCCAAGGTGGCGAGCACGTGCCGGATGTCGGTGTGCAGCAGCTCCGAGATGACGGCGTTCTCTGCGGAGAGCGCCTCGGAGTCCTCGATGAAGTCCCCGAGCGGAGCCTCCTCGTCGGTGCCGACCGGCATGTCCAGGCTCACCGGGTCGCGGCTGTGCTCGAGCAGGTCGTTGATCTTCTCGACCGGGATGCCCGACTCTTCGGCGAGCTCTTCGTCGGTGGCCTCACGTCCCAGGCTCTGGTGCATCTCGCGCTTGATCCGTGCCAGCTTGTTGACCTGCTCCACCAGGTGGACGGGGAGCCGGATGGTCCGGCTCTGGTCGGCCATGCCGCGGGTGATCGCCTGACGAATCCACCAGGTGGCGTACGTCGAGAACTTGAAGCCCTTGGCGTAGTCGAACTTCTCCATCGCCCGGATGAGGCCGAGGTTGCCTTCCTGGATCAGGTCCAGCAGCGGCATGCCGCGGCCGGTGTAACGCTTGGCCAGCGACACCACGAGGCGGAGGTTGGCTTCGAGCAGGTGCCGGCGTGCGGCTTCGCCGTCGCGGACGATGGCGGCCAGGTCACGCTTGCGGTTGTCGCCGAGTCGCTTCTTGGTCTCCAGCAGGTGGGCTGCGTACAGGCCGGCCTCGATGCGCTTGGCCAGTTCCACCTCGTCCTCGGCGTTGAGCAGAGCGGTCTTACCGATGCCGTTCAGGTACACGCGCACCAGGTCCGCGGCGGGACTCTGGGCGTCAAGATCGGAATCGATACGGCTTGTGGTGGCGTTTGCCATTTGCGGCCTCCTGCTCGTGCTCAGCTCGAACTGTCACTTGCTTCAACGCCCCAGCGGCAGGAGAAGTTCCCGAGGCCCTCTCGGCTCATGGCCTCTGACCAGCGGTTTTTCGAGGTCGACCTGAGAATGTCCTTAGAAAGGAGAAAGAAGGAAACTCAGGTAGAGGTCAAGACTCGATATCGCCGTCGATGACTGGGTGCCGGTCCTCGATCGCGGGCCGTTCGGCAGTGGGGAACATCGGCGCCCGGCGGGCCGCGTCGTAGCGGCGCGGTTCCTGCGCGGTGCGCGGCGGGCGGTCGTTGGCGATCAGCACCGCGATCCACGGCAGGGGAATGGATGCGATCAGGATGCCCAGCGAGATCAGGCCGTTGTGCCAGATGCTGTAGGCCAGTGCGGCCAGCAACAGCGCCGGCACGCGGAACGACATGATGGTGAGGTAGCGACGGACGCGCGCGCGGTGCTGCTCCTCATAGGCGGGTGCTGCGCGAGTGATGAGGACCGGCCGACCGTCGTCGTCGAAACTCAGCTCAGGGCCGTGTTTCATACCTCCACTGTCCCACATCTGGCTCAGTGCCGCCGCGACCGGTTCGCCTGAGGTGCCACAATGAATCCATGCAGACCGACACCCTCGAACGCACCGATTCCGATGAACAGGTCGACGACGGTACGGACGACGACCGACCTAAGCATTTCCACTACGTCAAGAAGGACAAGATCGCCGAGAGTGCCGTCATGGGCACCCATGTCGTCGCGCTGTGCGGCGAGGTGTTCCCGGTGACCAAGTCACCCAAGCCCGGGTCGCCCGTGTGCCCGGATTGCAAGCGCATCTACGAACAGATGAAGAAATAGCCGCAACCGGTCAGGCCGGCGGCTCGGCCACCCGCTCGGCGGGTTGATCGGCGGGCTGATCGCCCGTGAGGGTCTCGGCCTTTTCTTCGAGCCATTCGCGCAGGCGTCGGGCGTGGGTGTCCGGCGCCGGCCATTCCTCCTGGATCGCCGCGTTGAGTTCGGCGCCGATCATGATGGCGAAACCCAGCGCGAAGGCGAACAGCAGGAACGCGATCGGCGTCGCGAGCGCGCCGTAGGTGTAGCCGGTCGCGGTGATCCAGGTCAGATAGAACCGCAGGCCCACCGTCGCCACCACGAAGACCACGGTCGCCAGCACTGCGCCGAACAGCAGCCGATGGGTTGGCAGCGGTTGGGGCAGCGCAACGCGATACAGCACGGTCACGGCCAGCACGATGCCCAGCAGTAGCGCGGGCCAGTACCCGTACTTCATCGCGTTGGACCAGGTCTGGGGAATGTGCTGGGCGATCTTCATCGGTCCGATGGCGGCCACCGGGGCCGTCGCGATCACGAACAGCAGCATCACGAGATACAGCCCGAGCGCGTAGAAACGCTGCCGCACCGGGTGGCGCAACGGCGTCTGATCATGGGCCTCGACGACCGCGTCGACGAATGCCGAGATCGCGGACGAGCCCGCCCACAGCGAGATGACGAACCCGAGGGACACCACCTCGCCGCGGGCGCCCACGGCGATGTCGCGGACCGTGGGCTGGATGATCTCGTTGATCACGTTCGGCGAGAAGAAGTTCTTCGCCGTCCCGATCAGTTGTTCCTGGATCATCGGCAGCGTCTCGGGGCCGAACAACGGCGCCACGTACGCCAAGCTGCCCAGCATGCCCAGCAGCAAGGGCGGTAGGGACAGTGCCGACCAGAACGCAGCCTGAGCCGACTCGGAAAAGATCGAGTCGTCCCAGCTTTTCGACAGTGCGCGTCGGATGACCCGTAACACGTGGTGACGTGTCGGCTTGATCGGCTTCGTCTGGTCGTTCATGACCAGACCAGCATTACCGAAGAGATCCCATCAGGACCGTATTTGAGGTGGCCGGCGGGTCACTCGGTCTCGGCGCTGACCACCAGCACGGCGGCGAGCTCGACCAGCTTGGATTCGTGCTCGTTGGCGTGGTGCTGGCAGAACAGGAGCTCCATGCCGGACGGCAGGGTAGCGCGAACGCGGGCGGCAGCGCCGCACCGGTCACAGCGGTCGGCCCGTGTCAGTGCCGGGCCCGTCAGAGTTGCGTTCATGGCGCCTCCTTCTGCTCGTCGCCGCCTGGGCGCTTTGCCGGTTACACATCTCTACTCTCTCAGACGATTTGGATTCCAGCGTTGTTCCCCAGGTGTTCACGGGTGTGTCGTGTCTCACCTATCGTTGGAGTTGCGGGCGCGGCAGGCTGACCGCATGATCGCCGCGCCCACAGTCCTGGTCCATCTGTGTAGTGAAACGGATTGGGCGCGTGCCCAGTTCGATGGCGAGCTCAGACCACCCTCACTCGACGAGGTGGGGTTCGTGCACCTGTCGGCTCCGGAACAGGTCCACCTGCCGGCCAATCGGCTCTACCGCGGGCAGTCCGACCTGCTGCTCTTGGTCTGTGACCCGGACCTGCTGGGGTCGCCGGTTCGCTGGGAGCCCGGGGTGCCGACGGATCCGGCCTCGATGCTCTTCCCGCATCTGTACGGTGCCCTGCCCGCCGGCGCGGTGACGCGCACCGTGCCCTACCGGCCTGACGCCGAGGGCGTTTTCCCAGTTCTGCCGGCAAATTTCGGGGCCGGCGCCGTTGGTTAACGGAAAATGAACGACAGTGTGAGAAATCTGTCCACTCATCGGGATTGTGGCCCGAGTCACCGTCCGGGGATTGACACGATCGCGCGCGTAAATATCCCCGACACGGTGAGGACATGATCAACCACACGAATTCTGAAGACGCGACGGGTAAGCGCCGTCGCGCAAGAGGACTGAAGGGACTCGGTGTCGCACTGACGGCGAGCGCCCTTCTGGTCATGTCGCCGCTGCCGGCATGGGCGGCCGAGAACATGACGATCACGTTCATCCGGCACGGTCAGTCGTACGGCAATACGTCGGGCAACATCGACACCCAGGTGCCGGGCCCGGTCCTGACGCCGGACGGTCAGCAGCAGGCCAAGGACATCGCGGCCAAGCTGGGCGACCGGAACTTCGATGCCATCTACGCGTCCACGATGGTTCGGACGCAGCAGACGGCGACGCCGTTGTCGCAGTACCTCGGTCTGCCGATCCAGGTGTTGCCGGGTCTGCAGGAGATCGAAGCCGGCAAGTACGAAGGCACCCCGGAGCGCGCGGGCATCTTCGGCTACCTGACGGCACCGCTGGCGTGGGCAGGCATCACCGTGACGCCGCCGCCGAACATCGCCTTCAACCCGACCACCCCGAACCTGGACGCGTTCATCCCGTCCGCGGCCGATCCGACCACCGGTCTGAACGGTCACCAGTTCGAGGACCGGGTCAACGGCGCGTTGCAGAAGATCTACGACAACGGCGACCGCAACGCCGCGGTGTTCTCGCACGGCGGCACCATCATGATCTGGACGATGATGAACGCCAAGAACCTGAGCGCCGAACAGAAGATCATGCTGTTCACCCAGCATCCGCTGGGTAACACGGGCGTTGTCGTCGTCGAGGGCAACCCCGAGGACGGCTGGAACCTGGTCGAGTGGAACGGCGTCAAGATCGCCGGCATGCAGAAGGGCCCGATCGAGAACGTGCTGACGCAGGTCCGCACGCTGTCGCGTCAGCTCAACTCGGTGGTGCAGGACGTCGCCGCGGCGTTCCAGACCGGAAACGTCGGCAAGATCCTGACCGCGATCAACCACGGTGCCGCGGACGCGCTGTTCTCGACGGCCAAGTTCGTCCGGGCCATCAACGCCCAGGTCATCGGCGGGGTCACCACGGCCATCGACAACCTGCAGAAGAAGCTGGCCCCGCCGGCTCCGGCTGCGGGCACGCAGACCACCGCCCCGACCTCGGGTGCTGCGGTCTCGCCGGCCGCGTTCTCGGCTCCGGCTCCGGTTGCGGCCAAGGCTCCGGCCGCGGCGCAGGCGGGCGACTCGCCGGCCAAGGTTGCCGACGCTCCGGCGTCGGACAACAAGGTTGACGGTCAGGTCAAGGCCGACGAGGCCAAGGCCGACGCCGACGCCGCCAAGGCGGAGGGGCAAGCCAAGGCCGACGACGCCAAGGCCGGCGCCGATGCCGCCAAGGCGGAGGGCCAGGCCAAAGCCGACGAGGCCAAGACCAAGGCTGACGCCAAGAAGGCTGCGGCCGAGGCCAAGAAGGCCGCTGCCAAGGCCAAGGCCGAGGAGAAGAAGGCTGCCGCCGAGGCCAAGAAGGCGGAGGCCAAGGCCAAGGCTGACGCCAAGAAGGCTGCCGCCGAGGCCAAGAAGGCTGAGGCGAAGGCCAAGGCAGAGTCTGCGAAGGCCACTGCCGGCGCAGGCGCTGGAAGCGCCGACTGACAGCTCGCTGTCGGGTAACCACAGATCGGCCCCCTTCTCCCTCGGGAAGGGGGCCGATTTGCGTCGTCGAAGTTTCGTCAATTGTGACGAAACCTGTCCACTGGCCGGGATTGTGGCCTGTATCACCATTACCGGGCTGGCACTGCCGCGCGGGTAAATATCCCCCGAGACAGTGAGGACATCATTAACCACACAAATTCAGGCGCGGGACATCGTCGTCGCGCGCGTGGGCTGAAGGGACTCGGTGTCGCTCTGACCGCGGGCGCCCTTCTGGTCATGTCGGCGCTGCCGGCATGGGCAGCCGAGAACATGACGATCACGTTCATCCGGCACGGTCAGTCGTACGGCAACCTGTCGGGGGTCGGTGACACCTCGACACCCGGGCCGACGCTGACCGACCTCGGCCAGCAGCAGGCCAAGGACATCGCGGCCAAACTCGGCGACAACAACTACGACGCGATCTACGCCTCGACGATGGTCCGGACGCAGCAGACGGCCGTGCCCATGTCGCAGTATCTGGGTCTGCCGATCACGGTGTTGCCGGGCATCCAGGAGATCGAAGCCGGCATGTACGAGGGCACGCCCGAACGGGCAGCGCTGTTCGGCTACCTGACGGCTCCGCTGGCGTGGGCGGGTCTGTCGGTGACCCCGCCGCCGAACGTCAGCTTCAACCCGATCACCCCGAACCTGGACGCGTTCATCCCGAGCGCACCGGGTAGCACCACGGGCCTCAACGGACATCAGTTCCAGGACCGTGTCAACGGTGCGCTGCAGACGATCTACGACAACGGCGACCGCAATGCGGCGGTGTTCTCGCACGGCGGCACCATCATGATCTGGACGATGATGAACGCCAAGAATCTGAGCGTCGAGCAGAAGATCATGCTGTTCACCCAGCATCCGTTGTCCAACACCAACTACGTCGTCGTCGAGGGCAACCCCGAGGTCGGCTGGAACCTGGTGAACTGGAACGGCGTCGAGATCGCCGGCATGCAGAAGGGCCCGATCGAGCAGGTGCTGACGCAGGTCCGCACCCTGACCCGTCAGCTCGGCGGTGTGGTGCAGGACGTCGCCACGGCGTTCAAGACCGGTGACGTCGGCAAGATCCTGACCGCGATCAACCATGGTGCGGCCGACGCGCTGTTCTCGACGGCCAAGTTCGCGCGCGCCATCAATGCCCAGGTCATCGGCGGGGTCACCACGGCCATCAACAACCTGCAGAAGAAGCTGCACCCGCCGGCGCCTGCGGCCGGCACCGAGGCTCCGGCTGCGCACTCGGGTGCAGCGGTGTCGCCGGCCGCGTTCTCGGGTCCGGCTCCGGCTCCGGTTGCGGCCAAGGCCCCGGCCGCGGCGCAGGCGGGCGACTCGCCGGCCAAGGTGGCGGACGCTCCGGCTTCCGATGCCAAGGCTGCCGAGGTCAAGCCTGCGGAGGTCAAGGGCGACGCGGTGAAGGTCGACGCGAACGCCAAGGCCGACGACAAACAGGCCGACCAGGCCAAGGTCGACGGGCCCACCAAGGCCGAGGCCGCCAAGGCCAAGGCCGAGGCGAAGAAGGCTGCGGCCGAAGCCAAGAAGGCCGCTGCCAAGGCCAAGGCAGAGGAGAAGAAGGCGGCAGCCAAGGCCAAGGCCGACGCCAAGAAGGCCGCGGCTGCCGAGAAGGCGGCCGCCAAGGCCGACGCGGCAAAGGCGCACGCCACTGCCGGCGCGGCCGGCACCGACTGACGGTCACCGTCGCGCGATCGGCCCCCTGCTCCGCGGAGGAGGGGGCCGATTCGTGTCAGCTGTCCGAGCGGGCGGCCAGCAGCAGGTCTCTGGTGATCTCCATGTGCCCGACGTGCTGCGCGATGTCGTGCAGGATGTGCAGCAGCGTCCACTCCGGGCTCGCCGTGGCCAGCACCGAGGCGCGCGTGGTGCCGCCGCGCACCCCGTCGGCCAGCTCGCGGTCCCGGATGCCCTCGGTGACCGCCACCTCGACCCAGCCGGGGAAGCACTGCTGCAGGGCCGTCAGCCGTGCCAGCAGCTCGTCGACCGGCCCGGTGGCGGTGAACTCGCTGTCGCGGTCGCGCGGGATGCGTTGTCCGGCAATGAAAGAGCCGGCCCAGTAGTCGACCACACCGATGCAGTGGTTGACGATGGCGTAGCAGCTGTTCGCACCGGGCAGGTCGGGCCGGCGGTTGGCGAGGTCGTCACCGAGCACGGTGAGGATGTCGGCCATCGCGGCGAAGCATTCGGACGAGACGTCCAGCATGGCCTGGCCCAGCGGGTGCTGCGAGATCGGCATGCACGAAAGCCTTTCACACACAGGACTTTTCCCGCTTCCGGTTTTTCGGGGGTGTCGCGCACGCGGCCGCTGGAACCCACGCAGACGACGACTGCCCCGACACCGGAGTTTCGGGGCAGTCGTCGTTGAAGCGGGGGACTAGTCCAGGTAGTCGCGCAGAACCTGCGAGCGCGACGGGTGCCGCAGCTTGCTCATGGTCTTGGACTCGATCTGGCGGATGCGCTCACGGGTGACGCCGTAGACCTGGCCGATTTCGTCCAGCGTGCGCGGCTGGCCGTCGGTCAGCCCGAACCGCAGGCGGACGACGCCGGCCTCGCGCTCGGACAGGGTCTCCAGCACCGACTGCAGCTGGTCCTGCAGCAGCGTGAACGACACGGCGTCCACGGCCACGACGGCCTCGCTGTCCTCGATGAAGTCACCGAGCTGGCTGTCGCCTTCGTCGCCGATGGTCTGGTCCAGCGAGATGGGCTCACGCGCGTACTGCTGGATTTCCAGCACCTTCTCCGGCGTGATGTCCATTTCCTTGGCGAGCTCTTCGGGCGTGGGTTCGCGACCCAGGTCCTGCAGCAGCTCACGCTGGATACGGCCGAGCTTGTTGATGACCTCGACCATGTGCACCGGGATACGGATGGTGCGGGCCTGGTCGGCCATGGCGCGGGTGATGGCCTGACGGATCCACCAGGTGGCGTACGTCGAGAACTTGTAGCCCTTGGTGTAATCGAACTTCTCGACCGCGCGGATCAGGCCCAGGTTGCCTTCCTGGATGAGGTCCAGGAACGCCATGCCACGGCCGGTGTAGCGCTTGGCCAGCGACACCACCAGACGCAGGTTGGCTTCCAGCAGGTGGTTCTTGGCGCGGTCGCCGTCGCGGCAGATCCACTGCATGTCGCGACGCTGCGCGGCGGGCAGCTTCTCGCCCTTCTCCATCAGCTCGGACATGAGCTGCGTGGCGTAGAGGCCGGCTTCGATGCGCTTGGCGAGCTCGACCTCCTCCTCGGCGTTCAGCAGCGCGACCTTGCCGATCTGCTTGAGGTAGGCACGCACCGAGTCGGCGGACGCGGTGAGCTCGGCATCCTTGCGGGCCTGCCGCAGCGCCTCGGACTCTTCCTCGTCCCAGACGAAGTCGCCGGAGGCCTTGTCCTTCTCGGACGGCTCGTCGGCGTCGTCGCCGTCGGCGGCCTTCGGCGCGGCCTTGGTGCCTTCGGTGTTGGCTTCGGCTTCGGACTCGCCTTCTTCGGCGTCGTCCTCGTCGTCATCGTCACTGACGTCGTCGTCGGCCTCGAGGTCGTCGTCGAGTTCCAGGTCGGCGTCGTCGACGTCGATCTCGTCGGGTTCGACGGCGAGGTCGTCGACATCGGTCACGTCGTCAGCGACGCCACCGTCCTCGGGCTTGGTGGCGGCCTTCGCCGCGCGCTTGGCGGGCGCCTTCGCGGCGGCCTTCTTCGCGGGTGCCTTGGCGGCACGCTTGGCCGGCGCAGCCTTGGCGGCGGCCTTCTTCGCGGGGGCTTTGGTGGTGCGCTTCACCGGCTCGTCGGCTGTCTCGCTGGCTTTGGTCGCTACCACGGCCACCCTTTCGGTCTTTCGTACAACGGTGGCGTGGGCATGCGCCACCGAAAAGCGTCGGCTGTCGAATATTGGCGTCGATCTTCGATCGGATGATCACCGCTATCCGTTCAGGCGGCCGCCGTTGACCATTGTAACGACATAGTGGCCAGAAGCCGTATCAGCGCCGGTCTCGGAGCGTTGGCGGCCGTCAACGGCCCGTCAATGGCGATGCAAGGCGCCGTCGGCGGCCATCGCGGCGCCGACGATGCCGGCCGAATTCTGCAGCGTCGCGGCGACCACCGGGGTGCGGTTCTTCAGCAGCGGCACCCACTTGTCCGCCTTCTTGCTGATGCCGCCGCCGACGATGAACAGGTCCGGCCAGATGGCGTTCTCCACCGCCACCAGCACCTTGGTGACCTCCTCGGTCCAGCGCTCGTACGACCAGTCCTTGCGTTCCTTGACCGACGACGCGGCCCGGTGCTCGGCCTCCTTGCCGCCGACCTCGATGTGCCCGAACTCGGTGTTGGGCAACAGGACCCCGTCGTAGATCACCGCCGAGCCGATGCCCGTGCCGAACGTCAGCAGCACGACCAGTCCGCTCACCTCGCGGCCCGCGCCGAACTTCTCCTCCGCCAGTCCGGCCGCGTCCGCGTCGTTGAGCACCGTCACGTCCTGGCCGTCCAGCCGCGAGGCGAACATGTCCCGCACGTTGGTGCCGATCCAGCTGCTGTCGACGTTGGCCGCGGTCCGCACGATGCCCTCGGTCACCACGCCCGGATACGTGACGCCCAGTGGTCCGGTCCAGCCGAACTCACGCACGACGGCGGCCACGGTCTCCGACACGGCTTCGGGCGTCGCCGGCTGCGGGGTGGGGAGGCGGAAGCGCTCGCCGATCAGCTGGCCGGTGTCGAGGTCGACGATGCCGCCTTTGACGCCGCTGCCGCCGACATCGATCCCCAGCGCTCGATGCTGTGAGGCGTCGGTCGCGGCGGTGGGCGTCTCGGTCATCTGCACTCCTTGGAGGGGGTGGGCAAGAGGGCGCGACCCACACCCTAACCGCGTGTGCTGCGATAGGTGTCATGACAGCACGCGAACCCGGAAGTGGCACCGCACCTGCTGCACTGCGCGCACTCGCCGAGCAGTTGGCCACAGAGGCCGCCGCCTTCGTCCGCCGGCGGCGCGCCGAGGTTTTCGCCGGCGTTCAGCAGGACGACGGCGCGGTGCGCACCAAGAGCAGCCCGACCGATCCGGTGACCGTCGTCGACACCGAGACCGAGCGGCTGTTGCGTGAGCGCCTGGCAGTGCTGCGACCGGACGACGCGATCCTCGGCGAGGAGGAGGGTGGCGCGGCGCGGGCGGCCGCCGGCGTGCCGGTGTGGGTGCTCGACCCCATCGA
Organism: Mycobacterium sp. SM3041; assembly: GCF_039668335.1. NCBI lineage: Bacteria > Bacillati > Actinomycetota > Actinomycetes > Mycobacteriales > Mycobacteriaceae > Mycobacterium > Mycobacterium sp. SM3041. The sequence goes on from NZ_JAYXBQ010000044.1 coordinate 74,717, forward strand.
CGGCACCGTGAACTTCATGTACGGGCTTGGCGCCTACGCGGTGTCGGTCGGGGTGCAGATCGACGGCGTGTCCGTCGCCGGTGCGGTGGCCAACGCCGCGACCGGAGAGGTGTTCTCGGCCGCGCGCGGCCACGGGGCCGTGGCGACGCGGGACGGGGTGCGGGAAACCTTGCGCTGCAACGTCATCGACGAGCTCCCGATGGCGCTGGTGGCGACCGGGTTCGCCTACGCGCGGGAGCGGCGGCGGCAGCAGGCCCGCGCGGTGGCCGAGCTGCTGGCCGAGGTGCGGGACATCCGCCGGGTCGGGTCGTGCGCCCTGGATCTGTGCATGGTGGCCGCCGGCCGGCTCGACGCGTATTTCGAATCCGGTGTGCACGTGTGGGATTGGGCGGCCGCGGCCCTGGTCGCCGAGGAGGCGGGCGCCGTCGTGCGGCTGCCCGCACCGGGTGCGGACGACGACGATCTGGTCATCGCCGCGGCGCCCGGCGTGGCCGCAGCGCTGACCGGGCATCTGGAGCGGGTCGACTATCGCTAGCAGGTCCCGCTGTGGATCTTCGGCAGCAGCGAGGTGTCTGCCGGCTGCGTGGCGTCCGGCTTCAGGCTGGCCAGCATGGCCTCGATGTCGTCACTGTGGGCGAGTTCGTTGAACTCGGTGCCGATCGCGAGGTCGACGGAGTCGTCGGGGCGCTGGTCCTGGAACAGCTGGGTGCACGGCGCCACCAGCCACAGCGCGGCGGCCGCGGACTTACCGGCCGGGCCGAACCGGATCTGGCCCTGGCATTCCATGCGGGTGCTGGCGTACACCGGGTCGTTGCTCGCCGCCGGCTGGCCGAATCCGAGGTCGCGCAGCTCACCGGCGACCTCGCTGGCCTGGCCGCCCTGGCCGCTGGCGTTGAGCACCTTGATCTTGGTGTCGGCGAGCTTGGCCGGCACCACGTTGACCATCGAGGACTGCGACACCTCGTCGCCGAGCTTCGGCTGGTTCGGCTCGGTGGGCGCGGGTGGGGGATTGCAGGTGATCGCCTGGTGGATTTCGGCGGGCTGGTTCGCGACGACGAGCCACGCGATGAGCGTCGCCACGGCCAGCACCGCGAACAGCACGGCGGCGGGCACGTAATTGCGGCGGCGGAACGGCCGACCGTGCTTGTCGAAGGCCGTGCCCTCGGTGATTTGTGCGACCACATGAGCACTCTAGATGCACCGCACCCTGCATGATTGCCGACCACCTCTTGCTTATGTGATGCAAATCACATATAGTCGGCGCGCTTTTCGGGCACGAATCGTTTGGCGGAAGCGTTCGACGCTGGTACAAAGCTCTGCTGCAAGGTAACGGAGGGGATGACCATGGCTACCGATTACGACGCCCCGCGGCGTTCTGAGACTGACGAGGTGTCCGAGGACTCTCTGGAGGAGCTGAAAGCACGGCGCAACGAAGCACAGTCCGCCGTCGTCGACGTCGATGAGACCGACTCGGCCGAGAACTTCGAGTTGCCCGGCGCTGACCTGTCGGGCGAGGAACTCTCGGTCCGCGTGGTGCCCAAGCAGGCCGATGAGTTCACCTGCTCGAGCTGTTTCCTGGTGCAACACCGCAGCCGTCTCGCCAGCGAGAAGAACGGCGTGATGATCTGCACCGACTGCGCCGCCTGAGGATTCACGTTCACGTCAGTGGCCGGTCTCGCACGAATGCGTGCGGGGACCGGCCATTGGGCGTCTTATGGGGCTGCTAGCGGCCCTGCAGTGCCGCCAGCACCCGATCGGGATGACGGGTGCTCACCAGCCAGTACGGCGTGGGGTCATCCGGATCGTCGAGCACCACGAGGATCAGCGGCCCGACCCAGGCCCGGTGCACGACGTACGCGGCCGGATCCAGTTGGCGTCCCAGCGCCGCCGACTTCGCCGAGCGCGGCACCTCGGCCGACCGGGAGATGACGCTCGTCGGGATGTGCGCCGGTCCCACCCACAGCTCGGTCTCGGCGTCCGGCCCGGTGCCGGTGCTCACCACCCGCAGCTCGATGCGCCCCATCCACACCAGCGTCGCTGCAGCGACCGGCAGCAGCACGGCGAACGGCGCCCAGGCCGGCACGCCCGACACGCCTTGCACCACTTCCAGCGCGATCAGGGCCGCCAGCCCGAAACCCGGTAACCACCACCACAAAGGCACCGTCAACCGCTCCCGATAGCGGACGGTTTGGGTGGCTGCTCGCGTGTCTGACACGCCGCCAAGGGTAGTCTGTGCGGTCGTGTCCACCTCTCTGGCGGTAGTTCGGTTGGACCGGGATCTGCCGATGCCGGCCCGTGCTCACGACGGCGATGCCGGCGTCGATCTGTTCAGCGCGATCGACCTCGAACTGGCCCCCGGTCAGCGCGAATTGGTGCCGACGGGGATCGCCGTCGCGATTCCGCACGGCATGGTCGGCTTGGTGCATCCGCGATCGGGATTGGCCATCCGCGTTGGCCTTTCGATCGTCAACGCGCCCGGGACCGTCGACGCCGGGTACCGCGGTGAGATCAAGGTGGCGCTCATCAACCTCGACCCCAGCGAGCCCATCATCGTGAAACGCGGTGACCGGATCGCGCAGCTGCTCGTGCAGCGGGTCGAGTTGCCCGAGCTGGTCGAGGTCACGTCGTTCGACGAGGCGGGGCTGGCTGACACCTCACGTGGCGCGGGCGGCCACGGTTCCTCCGGCGGACATGCGAGTTTGTGATGGCATTCGAGTTCAACCCCGAAGAAGACGGCCCCTTCGACATCGAGGACTTCGACGACCCGGCCGACGCCGAGGCGGCCCGCCTGGACCTGGGTGGCGTGCTCGTCCCGGTGCCCGACGGTTCGCAGCTCAACGTCGAGGTCAACGAGCAGGGCGTGCCGAACGCCGTCTGGATCATGACGCCCAACGGGCGGTTCTCCGTGGCCGCGTACGCCGCACCCAAGACCGGCGGGCTGTGGCGTGAGATCGCCGCGGAACTGGCCGAATCGCTGCGCAACGACAACGCGCAGGCGCGCATCGAAGACGGGCCGTGGGGCCGGGAGGTCGTGGGCCTGCCGGTGCCGCAGCCCGGCCAGCCGCAGGTCGTGATGCGTTTCATCGGGACCGACGGCTACCGGTGGATGGTGCGCTGTGTCGTCGTCGGCACCGAGGAGACCATCGACGCCATCGCCGACGAGGCGCGAACCTCGTTGGCGGACACCGTGGTTCGTCGTGGCGACACCCCGCTGCCGGTTCGCAGCCCGCTGCCGGTGCAGCTGTCCGAGCCGCTGCTGGAGCAGCTGCGCGCCGCGGCCCAGCAGATGGCGCAGCAGCAGATGGAGCAGGCTCAGCAGGCGCTCGAACAGCTGCAGCAGCAGTTCGGGCAACAGCAGCCCGAAGGGGAGCCCGACGCCCGTCGCAGCGAGCAGGGCTCGGCCATGCAGCAGCTGCGCACCCAGCAGATGGGCACCATCACAGGAGGCTGACGGCCTCCCGCAACGCGGCCACACAGGCGTCACCGAGCACTGTCGGCTCTTCGCCCATCGCATCGAGGGTGACGGTCCGCAGCGCGGCCCGGGGAGCCGCCACGGCCCACTCCGCGGCGACCGCGACGGGGTGCACGGCGTCGTCGACCGCCCCGGCGACACCCATCGGCACCTGCAGCTCGGCGAGCTGTTCGCGCGTCGGCCCGCCATAACCGGCCGCTTCTTCCATCGCATCCGGCAGGCCGGGCCACTGTGCCGTCCACGACCGCGTCAGTTCATCCGCGAGCCAGGCCGGGCTGCCCGCGCGCATGCCGGCGACCGCCGCATCGAGCCCGATCTCGCGTAGTTGCTGCGCCGAGTAGCGGGCGGCCTGGGCGGCCGGCGCGCCGTCGGACTCGCCGGTCCAGGCGGGCAGGGCGGCCAGGACGGCGATGCACTGTTCGGGATGCTTGAGCGCCCAGTTCGTGGCGACCGCAGCGCCCAGGGACACGCCGCCGACGATGATCGGGCCGTGTTGCGCGGCGGCGTCGAGCGCCTCGACATAACCGGCGATCAGGTCGCCCGGCAGCGGCCGCGGGGCGATCACCACGGCACCCGCTTCGAGCAGGGCGCCGCCGAAGGCCCGGCGGATGTAGTCGTCGTCCGATCCCGTCCCGGGCAGCAGTACCGCGGTCATCCCCTGCAAGTTGGCCGTCATCCCTCGATGGTGCCCGGCGGCCGGGACGGCGCACGCAAGGGGGTCCGGGCGGCCGTGCCGTCCAGTGAGCGGGATAACGAAGATATATCCCGTGCCGAAATGGCGAATCGGAACCAAGAGGTCTAGCGTGACGTTGGTTAGATAGCGGGTCCACGGTGGATTCGCAGCAAGTCTCAGGAGAGACCATGGCTACGGCGGAAGGCTATTTACGCCGACTCACCCGGCGGCTTACCGAGGACCTCGAACAGAGCGATGTCCAGGAGCTGAACGACGAGGCCCTGAACACCGGCGCCATGCGAGCGGTGGACTGCACGCGCGGACAGGAAGTGACGATGGTCGGCACGCTGCGGTGTGTCGAGACCAACGGCAAGGGCTGTTCGGGCGGCGTGCGAGCCGAGCTGTTCGACGGCACCGACACGGTCACGCTGGTCTGGTTGGGTCAGCGGCGTATCCCAGGCATCGAATCCGGGCGCACCCTGCGGGTGCACGGACGACTCGGCAACTTGGACAGCGGGGCCAAAGCGATCTACAACCCGCATTACGAGATTCAGAAGTGACCTTCCCCGACAAGGGGACCGCGAACGACGCGCAGGCCGAAGCCGACATCGAGGCCCAGCAGGATGACGGCGACGCCAAACTGACGGCGCACGTCCTGCTGGAGCAGATGGGCGGCCTGAGCGGCCTCATCTATTCGTCCCTGCCGGTCCTCGTTTTCGTCCCCGTCTCGAGCTTTTTCGGGCTGACCGCCGCGATCTACGCAGCGCTCGGCGTCGCCGCCCTGGTTCTCATCTGGCGGCTGGCGCGGCGCGAATCGGTGCAGCCGGCGGTGTCGGGCTTCATCGGCGTCGGGATCAGCGCGCTGATCGCCTACGTGATCGGCGCCTCGAAAGGCTATTTCCTGCTTGGCATCTGGTCATCGCTGATCTATGCCGCGGTGTTCGCGATCTCGATCCTCATCCGGCGCCCCCTGGTCGGCTACGGCTGGAGCTGGGTCACCGGACACGACCGCAGCTGGCGCGACGTCCGGCGGGCGGTGCTGGCGTTCGACATCGCGACCGCGGTGTGGGCGCTGGTGTTCGGGGCACGCTTCCTGGTCCAGAACCACCTGTACGGGCTGGACCAGACGGGTCTGCTCGGGGTGGCCCGGATCGCCATGGGCTGGCCGCTCACCGCGGTCGCCGCGCTGGCGTCCTACCTGGCCATCCGGACGGCCCAGAAGGCCATCCGCGACGCCGAACACCACGTCACCGAGGATTAGCCCGGATTCAGCACCTGGTTGCGCAGCTCCTGCTCGACCTCGGCCACCGCGACGAACAGCAGTTCGTCGCCGCCCTCGAGCGGCTCGTCCGATTCGGGCACGATGACGCGCGGGCCGCGCAGGATGGTCACCAACGTGGCATCCCGGGGCAGTTGGAGTCGCTTGACGGCCTTGCCGCCCCAGGGTGTGTCGTCGGGCAGCGTGATCTCGACCAGGTTGGCCTGGCCCTTGCGGAAGCTCATCAGCCGGACCAGGTCGCCCACCGACACGGCTTCTTCGACCAGCGACGCCAGCATGCGGGGCGTCGACACGGCGACGTCGACGCCCCAGCTGTCGTCGAACAGCCACTCGTTGCGCGGGTCGTTGACGCGGGCCACGACGCGGGGGACCGCGAACTCGGTCTTGGCGAGCAGGCTCACCACCACGTTGGCCTTGTCGTCGCCGGTGGCGGCGATGACGACGTCGAACTCATGCAGCTTGACGGACTCGAGCAGCGAGATCTCGCAGGCGTCGCCGAGGCGCCACTGCGCCGCGGGGACGGCGTCGACGTCGATGTGGTCCGGATTGCGTTCCAGCAGCGTCACCTCGTGGTGATCGACCAGTTCCCGCGCGATGGAGCGGCCGACGGCGCCGGCGCCCGCGATTGCGACCTTCATGTGCGCTCCTAGTGGCTTTCGACGTCGTCGCCGGGCGGCAGTGATGCGATGGCGATGGCTTCGGCGACACGGCCCGACACCGCGGCCATGTACACCTGATCGCCGGCCTGGATGACGGTCTTGGCGTCGGGCAGCACGCCGCTGCCGAACCGGATGAGGAACGCGACGCGGCCGCCGGTCGCGCCTTCCAGCGCGGTGACGCGGTAGCCGACCCAGTCCTCGTGCAGGGACAGTTCGGTGACGCCGACGTTGCCCGACGGATCGCGCCACTTGGTGGTCTCGGTCTCGCGGGTCAGCAGATTCAGCAACCGGTCGGTGGTCCACGGCACGGTCGCGATGGTCGGGATGCCCAGCCGCTCGTACACCGCCGCGCGCTTGGCGTCATAGATACGCGCCACGACGCGCTGCACACCGAACGTCTCGCGCGCGACGCGCGCCGAGATGATGTTCGAGTTGTCACCGGAGGACACCGCGGCGAAGGCACCGGCCTCTTCGATACCGGCCCGCTCCAGCACATCCCGGTCAAAACCCATGCCCAGCACGCGTTCTCCGGGGAATTCCGGGGACAGCCGGTGGAACGCCGTCTTGTCCCGGTCGATCACGGCGACCTCATGGCCGATGCGGGCCAATCCGTCCGCCAGCGATGCGCCAACGCGGCCGCAGCCCATCACGACTACTCGCACCAGCCGATCCTTTCTGGGCCGGAAGCCGGCCCTGAAGCGAATTTCATGCCTCAGCTCAGTCCGAACGCTACAACCCGGGCCCTTGGGGCTTACCCTTGGCTCTCGTGTCCAAGCTTTCGACCGCGACGCGCCGGTTGGTCCTCGGCCGACCCTTCCGAAGCGACAAGCTCGCCCACACGTTGCTGCCCAAACGTATCGCTCTTCCGGTGTTCGCGTCGGATGCGCTGTCGTCGGTGGCCTACGCGCCGGAGGAAATCTTCCTGGTGCTGTCGGTCGCCGGTCTGTCCGCCTATTCGATGGCGCCTTGGGTCGGTCTCGCGGTGGCCGCAGTCATGCTCATCGTGATCGCCAGTTACCGGCAGAACGTGCATGCCTATCCGTCCGGCGGCGGCGACTACGAGGTGGTCACGACCAACCTCGGGCACACCGCGGGGTTGACGGTGGCGAGCGCGCTGCTGGTCGACTATGTGCTGACGGTCGCGGTGTCGACGGCGTCCGCGATGTCCAACATCGGATCGGCCGTACCGTTCATCGCCCAGAACAAGGTGTTGCTGTCGGTCCTGGCGATCCTGATCCTGGCGTCGCTGAACCTGCGCGGCATCCGGGAATCGGGTACTGCCTTCGCGGTTCCCACCTACGCCTTCATGATCGGCATGTACATCATGTTGGCCTGGGGCTTCATCCAGATCTTCGTGCTGGGCCACCCGCTGCGGGCCGAGTCCGCCGGTTTCACCATCAAGTCCGAGCACGGCGACGTGCTGGGCTTCGCGATGGTCTTTCTCGTGGCCCGGGCGTTCTCGTCGGGCTGTGCCGCCCTCACGGGTGTGGAAGCCATCAGCAACGGCGTGCCGGCGTTCCAGAAGCCCAAGTCGCGCAACGCCGCAACGACGCTGCTGCTGCTCGGCGCCATCGCGGTGTCGTTGTTCATGGGCATCATCGTGCTGGCGAAGCAGATCGGCCTGAAGATGGCCGACAGCGTCGACCAGCTGGAGGGCGCGCCCGCCGACTACCACCAGAAGACGGTCGTCACCCAGCTGGCCGAGGCGGTGTTCCAGGGCTTCCCGGTGGGGCTCTATCTGATCGCCGGTGTCACGGCGCTGATCCTGGTGCTGGCCGCCAACACCGCGTTCAACGGTTTCCCGGTGCTGGGCTCGATCCTGGCGCAGGACCGCTACCTGCCGCGGCAGCTGCACACCCGCGGTGACCGGCTCGCGTTCTCCAACGGCATCCTGTTCCTCGCGTTCGCCGCCATCGCCTTCGTGGTGGCGTTCAACGCCGAGGTCACGGCGCTGATCCAGCTGTACATCGTCGGCGTGTTCGTGTCGTTCACACTGAGCCAGATCGGCATGGTGCGGCACTGGAACCGGTTGCTGCGCACCGAGACCGAAGCGTCCGAGCGTCGCCGCATGCAGCGCGCGCGGGTCGTCAACACCATCGGATTCATCTGCACGGGCGCCGTGCTGCTGGTGGTCATCGTGACGAAGTTCCTGGCCGGCGCGTGGATCGCGATCCTGGCGATGAGCCTGCTGTTCGTCCTCATGAAGGCGATCCACAAGCACTACGACACCGTCGCCCAGGAGCTGCGCTCCCAATCGGGGCCGGACGAGGACGTGGTGCTGCCCAGCCGAAACCACGCCGTCGTGCTGGTGTCCAATCTGCACCTGCCGACGCTGCGGGCCCTGGCCTACGCGAAGGCGACCCGCCCGGATGTCCTGGAGGCCATCACCGTCAGCGTCGACGACGCCGAGACCCGCGAGCTGGTGCACAAGTGGGAAGACAGCGACGTGTCGGTACCGCTCAAGGTCATCGCCTCGCCGTACCGCGAGATCACCAGGCCCATCCTCGATTACGTCAAGCGCATCACGGCCGAGTCGAAGCGCACCGTCGTGACGGTGTTCATCCCGGAGTATGTGGTGGGCCACTGGTGGGAGCACATCCTGCACAACCAGAGCGCGCTGCGCCTCAAGGGCAGGCTGCTGTTCATCCCGAATGTGATGGTGACTTCCGTTCCGTGGCAGCTGAATTCGTCCGAGCGCGTGAAGGTGACCATGACGCCGGGCTCGGCGCCCGGTGACACCCGACGGGGCATCATCGAGTGAGTGAAGTAACACTGACCGTGGGCCCGCCGGCCAACGGTGGCAGCTGCGTCGCGCGCCACGACGGCCGCGTGATCTTCGTCCGCCATGCCCTGCCGGGCGAGGTGGTGCGCGCCGAGGTGACCTCCGAGCGCGGGTCGTACTGGCACGCCGACGCTGTCGAGGTGCTCGAGCCTTCGCCCGACCGGGTGGCATCACTGTGCGCGATCGCCGGTGCACAGGGATCCGGTTGCTGCGACCTGGCTTTCGTCGATCCCGCCGCGGCGCGGCGGCTCAAGGGCGAGGTGGTGGCCAATCAGCTGGCGCGCCTCGGCGGCTATGAGGCGGGCGACCTCGTCGCCGAAGAGGTCGGCACCGTCGGCCCGACCGGGTGGCGTACCCGGGTGCGCCTGGAGGTCGGCGCGGACGGCCGCGCCGGGTTCCACCGGTATCACAGCGACGAACTGGTGACCGACCTGTCGTGTGCCCAGGTGCCGGCCGGGATGTTGGACGATCTGCCGTTGCAACCGCCCGGCGCGCACCTGCATGTCGTACTCGACGACGCCGGACACCGGCACGTCGTGCGGTCCGTTCCGCACGCCAAGAAGGGCGCGGGAAAGAACGCCAAACGCGGCCTGACCGAGGTGGTCTCGGGCGAGTACGAGGCCGTGCAGCGCGTCGGCGATCGGGAATGGCGCGTGCCCGTGACGGCGTTCTGGCAGTCCCATCGTGACGCCGCCACCACCTACAGTGCCCTGGTCGCCGAGTGGGCGGAGCTGTCCGAGGGCCAGACGGCATGGGATTTGTACGGCGGCGCAGGCGTTTTCGCGGCGGCACTGGCCGGCGCGGTGGGGGAGTCGGGTCGCGTGCTGACGGTCGACACGTCGCGCGGATCGGCGCGCGCCGCCCGGGCCGCGCTGGGCGACCTGGGCAGCGTCGAGGTGCTGACCGATTCGGTGCGCCGGGCGCTGGGCACCCAGCGGGTGGCGGCCGACGTCGCGGTGCTGGACCCGCCCCGGACCGGCGCCGGGCACGAGGTCATCGATCAGCTGGCCGCTGCAGGGGTGCCCCGCGTGATCCACATCGGTTGTGAGGCAGCCTCTTTCGCGCGCGACATCGGTCTCTACCGTGGACACGGTTACGAGGTGGCGAACCTGCGGGTTTTCGACTCGTTCCCGCTGACGCACCACGTCGAGTGTGTGGCGCTGCTGACGCGCTAGCGGTTTCACAAGTGGAAGGGCTGCCTGATGGCCACCGTGGATGTGTCTGTGGAATGCGTCATTGCGCGGCCCCGCGGTGTCGTGGCCGCCTACGCCGCCGAACCCGACAACGCCCCACAGTGGTACGTCAACATCCGGTCTGCGAGTTGGGTCACCGCCCGACCGTTGGCGGTGGGGTCGCAATTCACCTTCACCGCCTCGTTTCTGCGCCGGACCCTGACGTACACCTACGAGGTCGTGGAGTTGGTTCCCGACCGCCGTCTCGTCATGCGCACCGCCGAAGGACCATTCCCGATGGAAACCATCTACGAGTGGACCGATGTCGACGCGCAGACCACGCGGATGCGGCTGCGCAATCGCGGTGCGCCGAGCGGTTTCTCGCGCCTCGTCGCGCCGCTGATGGCGGGGGCGATGAAGCGCGCCACCACCAATGACCTCAAGCGGTTGAAGACCATCCTCGAATCGGAGGGCGCGTAGCGGCGCGGTGCGGGCACGCTGTCGGTGCTCGGCCCGGCTGCTAACTTAGCGGACAGGTGTGCCGGGAAGCCTGGTCGGCGCCGTTCAACGCTGCCCAGGAGAGTCCCGATGACCAACCGCAACACGCGCCGGCGCCTGCTGAGCCGGGGCAGCTGGCCCGAAGCCCAGCGGTTCACCGAGATCCTGCGCAAGGAGACCGTCGGCGGCATCCTGCTGTTGCTGGCGGCCGGTGTCGCCCTGATCTGGGCCAATTCGCCTGCCGCGCACAGCTATCACGCACTGTCCGAGTTCGCGGTCGGCCCGGCGTCGTGGCATCTGCACCTGAGCCTCTCGGCCTGGGCGGCCGACGGGCTCCTGGCGGTCTTCTTCTTCGTCGTCGGTGTCGAGCTCAAGCGCGAATTCGTCGCGGGCGACCTGCGCGATCCGGCGCGCGCCGCGCTGCCCATCGCAGCGGCCGTCGGTGGCATGGCGGCACCCGCCGCCATCTTCGTGGGCCTGAACCTGGCGCTCGGGCACCCCGAGAATCTGGACGGCTGGGCGGTGCCGATCGCGACGGACATCGCCTTCGCCCTTGCGGTCCTGGCCGTCATCTCCACACATCTGCCCACCGCGCTGCGCACGTTCCTGCTGACGCTCGCCGTGGTCGACGACCTCCTGGCCATCATCGTCATCGCGTGCTTCTACACCGATCACCTCAATCCCACGGCGCTGGCGCTCGCGGTGATTCCCGGTGGGTTGTTCGTCGCGGCCGTGCAGCGCGGCATCCGGCACTGGTGGCTGCTGTTGCCGCTCGCGGTGGCGACCTGGGCGCTGGTGCACGCGAGCGGCATCCATGCCACGGTGGCCGGCGTGCTCCTCGGGTTCGGGGTACCCGTTCTGGGCAGGCACGCCTCGGCCGAGGCGTTCGAGCACGCGCTGCGGCCGCTGTCCGCCGGGGTGGCGGTGCCGGTCTTCGCGTTCTTCGCGGCGGGCGTCAGCGTCGGTGGTTGGCCCGGCCTGGTGGACGCGATCACCCATCCGGTGACGGGCGGCGTACTGCTGGGGCTGGTGTTCGGCAAAGCCATCGGTGTGTTCAGCACCACATTCCTGCTGGCGCGATTCACCGGCGCCGAACTCGACGAGGGCCTGGGCTGGCTGGACGTCGCCGGGGTGGCGATGCTGGCCGGGATCGGCTTCACCGTCTCGCTGCTGATCGGTGAGCTGGCGTTCGGCACCGGCACGGCCACCGGCGCCGATGCCAAGATCGGCGTGCTCGCCGGTTCGGTGATCGCCGGGATGCTGGCCGCGGTCGTGCTGCTGTCGCGCAACGCCGCCTACCGCCGGATCCACGAACGTGAGACCGCCGACGACGACGGCGACGGTGTGCCGGACATCTATCAGCCTTGACCGGCTCTACCCGTAGTGCGTGCGTAGACTGTCGGAATGCTTGAACAGGTCCGCGGCCCAGCTGATCTGGCGCACCTGTCGCAGCCTCAGCTGACGGAACTTGCCGCCGAGATCAGGGAATTCCTGGTGCACAAGGTGGCCGCCACCGGCGGGCATCTGGGCCCCAACCTGGGCGTCGTGGAGCTGACGCTCGCCCTGCACCGCGTCTTCGATTCGCCGCACGACCCGATCATCTTCGACACCGGTCACCAGGCCTATGTCCACAAGATGCTGACCGGACGGTGCCCGGACTTCGAGACCCTGCGCATGAAGGGCGGCCTGTCCGGCTACCCGTGCCGCGCCGAGAGCGAGCACGACTGGGTCGAGTCGAGCCACGCCAGCACCGCGCTGTCCTACGCCGACGGCCTGGCCAAGGCCTTCGAACTCTCCGGCTACCGGAACCGGCACGTCGTCGCCGTCGTCGGTGACGGCGCGCTCACCGGCGGTATGTGCTGGGAGGCGCTCAACAACATCGCGGCCGCCAACCGGCCCATCGTCATCGTCGTCAACGACAACGGCCGCAGCTACGCGCCGACCATCGGTGGCCTGGCCGACCACTTCGCGGCACTGCGCCTGCAGCCCGGCTACGAGAAGGCGCTGGAGCGGGGCAAGCACGCGCTGCGCGGCGTGCCCGTGGTCGGCGAGTTCTGCTACCAGTGCGTGCACAGCATCAAGGCCGGCATCAAGGACGCGCTGGCACCGCAGGCACTGTTCACCGATCTGGGGCTCAAGTACGTCGGGCCCATCGACGGGCACGACGAGCACGCCGTCGAGGCGGCGCTGCGGCATGCCCGCGGGTTCAACGCGCCGGTGATCGTGCACGTCGTCACCCGCAAGGGCATGGGTTACTCGCACGCGGAGAACGACGAAGCCGAGCAGATGCACTCGACCGGCATCATCGACCCGCACACCGGGCGGTCCACGGCCGAGTCGGTGCTGGGCTGGACGTCGGTGTTCTCCGAGGAGCTGATCAAGCAGGCCACCAAGCGGCGCGACATCGTCGCGATCACCGCGGCCATGCCGGGCCCGACGGGCCTGTCGGCGTTCCGGCAGCGTTTCCCGGACCGGTTCTTCGACGTCGGTATCGCCGAGCAGCACGCGATGACGTCGGCCGCGGGTCTGGCGATGGGCGGCATGCACCCCGTCGTCGCCATCTACTCGACATTCCTGAACCGGGCGTTCGACCAGATCATGATGGACGTGGCGCTGCACAAGCTGCCGGTCACCATGGTTCTCGACCGGGCCGGCATCACCGGCAACGACGGTGCCAGCCACAACGGCATGTGGGACATGTCGATGCTCGGCATCGTGCCCGGCATGCAGGTCGCCGCACCGCGCGATGCCGCCCGGCTGCGTGAGGAACTCGGCGAGGCGCTTGCGGTCTCTGACGGACCCACCGCGGTGCGGTTCCCGAAAGGCGCTGTCGGCGAAGATATTCCCGCCGTCCGCCGCCAGCACGGCGTCGACATCCTGACCGAGCCCGCCGACGGCCTGTCCGACGACGTGCTGCTGGTCGCCGTCGGCGCGTTCGCCCGGATGGCGCTCGTCGTCGCCGACCGGTTGCGCAAGCAGGGCATCGGTGTGACGGTCGTCGACCCCCGCTGGGTGCTGCCGGTCCCGGCGGCCATCGCCGACCTGGCCCGGGCCCACAAACTCGTTGTGACACTTGAGGACAACGGTGTCGCCGGCGGCATCGGCTCCGCGGTCTCGGCGTCGCTGCGTCGCGCCGAGATCGACGTGCCGTGCCGCGACGTCGGCGTGCCCCAGCAGTTCCAGGACCACGCCAGCCGCAGCGAGGTGCTGATGTCCATCGGCCTGACCGACCAGGACATCGCCCGCCAGGTCACCGGCTGGGTCGCCGCCCTCGGCAGCTCGGTCGACATCGCCTCGCAGTAGTAGCCCCCTTATTTCCCGCGAGCGGCCGTGTTTGTACACGGATTCGCGGTGTGTCGCGGGCATTTTGGGGCCGCTCGGCGGCGATCGAGGTACCGCATCTCACCGCGTCTGACGCGGCTGCTCTGGACTAGACTTGTGCGACCAGGGTCAGCCTCGCGCTCACTGTGCACCTAGGCGACGCCACCCTCGGGCGCTGCGTTGGCTCGCACGGTGTTCAGTATCGACACGATGTTGTCGACATCAGCTTCCGTAAACACCTCTTCAGGGCCGGTCGGCGCTTTGTCGGTGTAGGGGGAATCGTAGAGTCGCGCGACGGCGACGACGCCCGTTGCCGTCAGCTCGCTGACGATGAGATTGATGAACCGAATCTGGTCCGCAGTGAAGCGCGATCCGTCGAGGTACGCCCCGAACGCTTCTATCGCTGCGGCACGATCCAGACCGACGAGCGACCTCACGAACAGTCCGAGGCCCTCTACTTTCGCCAAGTCGATGTCGGCCGGATCGCCCACGCCGCTGTCGAGCAGCATGCGCTCCAGAGCGATCAGGTCGTCGGGCGTCAGCGGCTTGTTGCGGTACAGGCGTTGCAGCGTGATGTGGTCGAGATGGGACCTGAGGTACGCCCGCGCTTTCGCTTTGAACCGGTCCCAGTTGGTCCCTGGCGTGACGTTGGGCAGATCGATCAATGTCGTCTCACCGAGTTCGTCCTGAAAGTCGGTGTACACAACAGTCTTTTGAGCGGGGTCCAGGAAGCGGACCAGCGCCCGCACCCGCAGTCGGACGAGTTCGAGCATGGGCAAGGTGACGTCGACCCACCACTCGTCGGCGCAGATGTCGGCAAGGAGAGCCTGTTGCGCGGCCACCGACGGGATCGAGGTCTTGGTCAGCAGTTCCTCGGCGATGTCCTGAACTTTTGTCCGGATCCGTTCAGCGGCAACAGCATCACCGTCGAGTTGCGCCAGTTGGCGGCGCAGGATCAGCAGGTCGAACCGCTTGGCCTGCTCGTCGTTGTCCAGTTCCGAGGAAGGCAGGCCGGCGAGTTGGGTGGCGACGTCGCTCGCAGCTTCATGCGTCAACGACGACCACGCCGGCCATTGCGCGTACTGTTCGACGAGTCGGCGGTGGGGCCGGACCAACACGTTGTCGAGGTTCATGCCGACGACGATCTTGTGCAGGCTCCATGCGGTATCGACGCGAAGGCCGCGTTCAGATTCCGTGCCATGGCCCTCAGGCGGATTCGTCCCGGGAACAGCGGAATCCAGCGCAGTCACCAGCCCGAGGCGGATTTCGAAGAGTCGCTGGTTCAGCGATTTCTGTAGCGAGCCCTGCGTACCGGGCAGGTCTTGATTGAAGAATTCCAGGTTTCTGCAGCAGTCGAAGACGTAGAAGTTCTCCTTGTCCTGTCCGGGCCCGAACAGGTTGGGACGCAAGCGAGTTCCGCGGCCGATCATCTGCCAGAACTTGCTCTTGGATCGGACGTCTTTGAAGAACACCAGATTCACCACGTCCGGTACATCGATGCCGGTGTCCAGCATGTCCACGGAGATGGCGATGTGGGGCGCCTTGTCGGTGATGGAGAAGTCGTCGATGAGGCTCTGCGCACGTTCGGTGCTGTGGGTGATGACGCGTGCGAATGTGCCCGCGTACTCGGGATATTGGGTGTCGAACCGTTGGGCGATGAACTGTGCGTGGGCCTGGTTCTTGGCGAAGATGATCGTTTTGCCGAGTCGGTCGCCGCCGGCGACTTTGTGCCCCTGTGACATCAGCTGCGCCAGGATCTTGTCCACGGTGTCGGCGTTGAACCAGAAGCGCCCCAACTCTTCTGCGGACATCGCGTCCGGGCTGTCGTTGTCACCCCAATCCAATGAATCCCATTCGTCCTTCTGCGCTTCGGTCAGTTCGTCGTAGCGAAGGCCTTGGCGCAGGAATTTGGTGCCCACCGAAATTCCCACGGCGGGAACGAGAAAGCCCTCTTTGACGGCATCGTCGAGGCTGTAGGCGTCTGTCGGTATGCCGTCTTCGAGGTTGAAGAGCCGGTAGGTGTTGTGGTCCACCTCGTCTTTGGGCGTGGCGGTGAGGCCGACGAGCAGGGAATCAAACCACTCGAAGATAGCGCGGTATTTCTGATAGACCGATCGGTGTGCCTCGTCGATGACGACCAGGTCGAAATAGCCGGGGCCGAAGGGGCGCAGACCGTCGTCGACGGAATTGATCAGGTTCAGCATCGTGGGGTAGGTGCTGACGTACACCCGGCCGTCGGTGATCTTCTCGGTCACCAGGTTCACGGTGGTGGCGTTCGGCAGGTGTTCCTTGAATGCGCCGACGGCCTGGTTGACCAGCGCCGTCCGGTCGGCCAGAAACAGCACCCGCTTGACCCAGCCGGCCTCCATCAGCTGCTTGACCAGTGCGATGACGGTGCGGGTCTTGCCCGACCCCGTCGCCATCACCAACAGCGCCTCGCGCTTGTGCGCGGTGAACTCCTCACCGACGCGGCGGATCGCGTGAATCTGATAATGGCGTTCGACGATCGCGGAGTCGATCTCGGCGCCAAGCAGCGGCTTACGGGACGTGCGCCGCGAAATCATCAGGGCCAGTTCGTCGGCCGTGAAGAAGCCCTGGACCTGACGGGGCGGGTAGCCGCCGGCGTCATCCCACATCCAGTGCTCATAGCCGTTCGTGTAGAAGATGACCGGACGCCGGCCGGTCATCTGCTCTAGGCAGTCGGCGTACTGCTTGGCCTGTTCCTGGCCGACGTGCGGGCTCTTGCTGGTTCGCTTCGCTTCGACGACGGCGAGCGGCAGGCCGTCAGCACCCCACAGCACATAGTCGACGTAACCCATCCCGCCGCTGGGCATTCCCGTGACTTCGAACTCGCGGTCCCGCGGTTGGTCGAGCGTCCAACCTGCCTCGGCGAGATCGAGGTCGATGTACTCGGTGCGAGTCTGCGCTTCGTTGTAGTCGCGATCGTCGGGCTGCTGCTTCGCGGCCTGGGCGGCCTTGATCTGCTCACGCAGCGCAGCGATCTCGGCGTCTTTGGCCGCGGCGAGCTCGTCTTTTTCCGCCAGGGCTTTGGCGTGGGCTTCGTCCTGCGCCTTGAACTTCGTGGCCAGCTGGGCGACCTCGTCACGGCTGAGGGGAGCAGCCTTGGCCGCGAGCTTCGGATCGAACGGCAACTTCAGCGGTGCGGCCTTCGGGTAGGCCGAGTGGTGGTAGACGGCCCACACCGTGACGTGGTGGAGCTCCCGCAGGACCGCGAGCGCGATGTTCGGTGCGATCGCGCGCCGTTCGTGCACCGCCGCATTGCCGGCTTTGCGAATCAGATTGAGTTTGTGAACGATTGCCGGCGGCACCTGGGTACTGAACGGACGTTCGTTGATCCGGGCGGCCAGGTCGTCCTTGTAGGGCAGCGGCAGATCCATCACGTCGTAGAGCAGGCCGACGAGTTGTTCGATGGCGCGCCGGCCGTAGATGCAGGCCGAGCGCGGATCGGAGGCCAGGTAGCTCTCGGCGCGGGCGCAGTCGGATTGGATGTCGGGCCATTCAGCGGCACCGACGAATGCGAAATTGCTCATCCGCGCTCAGCCGGAATGTTCATTCACGAACATAGTCGGACTCACAGGGTCACTGTACTGGTAGTGAGCAACATGATCGTCAACTTCTGCCGGTCAATGGTCGAGGTGTTGTCACGATGCGAATTCCTTTGCTGGCGGGCGAACCGAGCAGTGTTGCATGTCGAGCCGACAAGTTGTGACTGATTGGTAGCTCGGTTCAAAAACTAGGACGGCCCGCCTATTCGTCGGCTTCGCGCAGGGTGCCGCGGAAGGTCCGTTCGGGCTTGCCTGCTTCAGTCCACTCGCGATAGCTGCGCACGGCGTGTCCGAAGACCTTCGTCAGGTGTTTCCCGTCGCGTCGGTTGACTGCCCCCTCTACGAGGTCTGTTGGCTTAGTCATGGTTTCGCGCATCGGAAAGTCAATCGCAGGTAGGTATGCGTCGGCCACGGGGAGGGCCACCCATGTCCCTTCACAAGCACGGCGAAACGTTTCGCCAACGTAGTAGACGTACCTCATGGTCGTGTGGACGTTGTCGAGCGAGAAGGCGCTTCGATGGTTGTCGTACAGGTCGAGGAGTTTCTGTTCGACTATCGCCAAGCTCGCTTCGGTGTACATCTGCTCGCGTATCTCGGGGAGGTCGTAGTACGGGAATTCGATCTCCATGACGGCTTCCTGCATCTTCAGCCAGCCCAGGAACTGCTCGTTGGACTGTGCATCGCGGAAGGCCTTAGTGAGTTGTGTAGGGACGTAGTCGAAGGTAGAGCCCATGGTGGTCTTCCTGTCGGTCACAGTCGGTTCACTGTGAACTGGTCTGGGTACTTGTCTTGTAGCCGCTGTAACGCTGCGAGTTCTCCCGCGGTGTACGGGTGTTTAGCGTTGATGTTGTAGGTGACATCCCAGCCGGCTTCAAGTGCGTCCTCGTCTATAGCCAGTTGGTCCATGTCGAGCCGTCCGCTCTTGTTCTCCACAACCTGCTTCAATTCGGGATTGGCCCAGTCCCAGACCCGACCTGTTACAGGCACTTTCTCCAGATCCGACTTGCGGCTGCCGAACTGGTCGGTCCACCCGTCATTTTTGCTGTAGCCCATCACTTCGGCCGCGTATTTGTCGAACCACCAGCCGTTCGCAGAGTTCTCTTGAAGCTGGTCGTAGTTGGAGCTCCAACGATTCCAGTCCCACTCTTGGCCGCCGCGGTGCAGGTAGTTCTGCCAGGCCAGCCACTTGGACAGGGGAATACGGTAGTGATGGGTCTTGGTGCCGTCGGGATCGTAGATCTCGATGTCGACGAACTTTTGGTTGTCAAGCAGACCTTTTTTGGCCGGGTCGAGTGCAACTGTGAGTGAGTCAATGGCTGTCGCAGCGGCTTCTACCGCGGCGATGTAGCTCCGGATGTTGGTGCCGGCCTGGTTGAGCCTCCAGCGCATGGCCGCAGGCACGGCTCGGAATGACGCGCCGCCAGTGACTTCCGACGACAGCACCACGACTGACGCGGCCCCGCCCATCCACATCGCGGTGCTGTTGACCTCACTGGCGATGTTCGCGCGCATCGCGCTGGTGGCTGCAGAATAGCTGTGCGTTAGGGCACTCAGTGTGCGGCCGTCGGCGGCGACGGCATCCGCGGGAGCGCTCAGATTGGCGATTGTCTCGTAGAACGCGGTGGCGTCGGGCATGTCGTGGTCCGGTCGTCTGACCTGATTCACCACGTCACTGACAGCTTCAGCGACCGTCGTTGCGAACCGTTGCCACATGTCCGAAGCGGCGTCGAGGCCCTTCGTGTCTGCGTTCGGAGCCTCCTTGCCGACCGCCTCGACCAAGCCCGGGATGATGTCGGTCAGGCCGACGCCATTGGCACCCACGGAACTGGAGATCGTCGACGACGGTTCAGAGATCGCCGGTCGGGGTGGCAGATTCGCCGGGACGGGAATCTTGCGACGGCCGGCGTGGAACTCAGCCCACGCATGGTTGACTCCGGCTTGGTAGACGCGTCCAGCCAGCGAGGACCAGGCTTGTGCCAGCGAATCGGCGCCACCGAGAGCGTCGCGCGCGGCGCTGTCATACCGCGATCCCCATTTCGTCCCGACCGGGTCGTTGCCGGCCATGTGGCCGGAGCCGTGCGACGCGCCTGAGACCAGGCCGGCAGCACCAGCCACCTTCGATCCCGCACGGCCGAGTATCGCCGCGGTCAGGAAATACCAGTCTGAATCGACAACCCAAGTACCCATGGATGCTCGCTACTGGCCGGCCATGCGCAGATTCATCGCCATGACGGTCCGGTAGGCGTCTTCGGCCTGGGTGGACCACGCGGTGAAGTCCGCGAGCGCCGTGCGCATGTCGTGCGCTGACCGCACCCAGTCGCGGTGGCGAGCCTCGTATGCTTCGGCGGCTGCACCGTCCCACGACTGTGACACCTGACCGATAAGCGATTCCACCCGGCTCAACGATGTCTCGCAGTGCGCCAGGTAGGCCTGCATTTTCGACCGCAGTTCATTGAGCGCGTCGACGTCGACGGTGTACCCAGTCATTGCGACCTACCGCTCATCCCACGCGCTGCGAACGATCGATCCGCCGCGCTCATCCTGTGCTGCGTAGGCCTCCACGCTTTGGACGACCCGGATCGCGATCTCGTCGGCGTCGTCGACGATCTTCGTTGCGGCGGCGCGAAACTCATCCCAATCGCGGCCGAACATCCGAGCGGCCTCGCCGCGCCACGAACCTTCGACTACGTCATCGACCGACGCGACAAGCTGGCGCAGTTCTTCACGCAACTCATCGGCGATGGTTCGAAACTCGTCTGCAGCTGCTTTGACCGGCTCGGTCTCGATGCGCAGCCGTGCGCCCCCAAGTCCGCCATGCGACCCCCTTCGCTGACTTCAGGGCCAGTCTAGCGAGGTCGTGAGATCACTCCCGAATGTCCCATAGGTGCACGTGCCCGGGAATCTGCTGGTCCGTGAACCATTCCCAGTCTTCGTAGCGGTCGGCCGTGGCCCGCCAACGGTCGGCGTCGGCGTCGCGGCCGACCGCGCGCAATACCGCGGCCGCCCATCGCTGGAGCTCCTGGCTTTTGTCGTGGAAGCAGACGCCGTCGAGCATCTCGATTGCCTCCCGCGTGCTGCCGTCGACCGCGGAATCCACATGCTGCGGCGCGATTTCGGCGAAATCCAGCTCTGCCAGCGCGAGCCGGTACGCCGCATCAGCTGCCCGCATCGGGTGGTACATTTCGCGGCGGTCGATCAGATTCGAAGCCATTTCCTTGGCCAGCGCCACCGATTCCTCGGAAGGCGGCAGGAAGTCGATCAACGCCCAAAAAGTGTGCAGCAACAACTCGGGATCACGAGCGTCGACCTGCCGGGCGAGCACCACGGCGGATCGATATGCCGACTCGGCCTCGTCCAGGTCGCCAAATTCCTCCTGCGCAGCGCCGAGTTGGGTGCTGAGGTGAGCGGCGAGATCGAGCCGACCCGAAGTCAGATGCTCGTTCATCTCGGCCTGCAGGTCCGCGATCCGCTCACTCAGCGTCTTTGGTGGATTCAACTCGTCCACGATCGTGCGGATCTTCTGATTCAACCGGGCGCTATCGGTGCCATAAGTAGACATCGACTGCGAGTCGAGATCGTCGCCCGCCAACGCCATCGTCAGGGCATCGCAACGCAATCGTCGCGCCTTGCTGTAGTGATCCAGCGCCTTCTCCAACCGTCCTGCCCCGGCTGCCTCATCGCCGAGAAACTCGTATTCGTCGGCTGTTGCCTGCCCGCTCATCTCCCGACCTCCGTTCCGTCCACGCCCGCGGCGAGCAGAATGACGTCGTCGAGGGCCTCCGATAGCAGCGCTCGGTCCTCCGTGCCGTCGCATTGGGCGGCCATGCGAGCCTGGACGTACAGCAGTTGCATGAGCCGGTCGAACACCAGGTCATCGGTGGTGCGTGTGAGGGCTTGCACGGCGCGGTTACTCCAATTCAGCACAAGGTGCGTGATGTTGCCGTACCCGGGCGAGGCTACGTCGATCTGACCGTGGCCGACGAACACCGCGGGCAACGCAGTCGACGGGAACCGCCGCACCGCCACTCGGCAGCCAGATGCGGCCAGCGCCGCGGCACCCCGCAATTCCAGCGCCGGCACCGCCTCAGTGTCGGCCGGGGCATCGGCCAGCGCCGCGACCTCGGACGCTGGGTATGCGCGGGTGACGGTCACGCCAGGCATCACCTGCGGCAGCAGGAGCAGCACCTCCTGGTCCAGGGTGTGGCCGGCGTTGACGACGATCCTGCCGCCGGAATTGAAACTGGCGATGGTACGGAACTCGTTGTCAGACAGCGCGTACAGAACATTCGGGTTTCGTTGGACCACGTCGATCAATCGCAGTGCGCCCTCGGTCGTCTGCATGGTCAGTTGTGGCAGCACGACCTCGGCGAGTTCCAGATTGTCGGAATCGGTACCTTGCGTTGCCGCGGAACGCAGTTCGAGGTTGTTCTCGACGACGAACTCGGCAAATCGTTGCGGGTCGGTGTCGGCCAGCGTTCGCAGCCAGCCCAACGCTGCCCGGCCGAGTTTGCTTCGGGTCAAGGCCAACGCCTGGTTGTTCATGACCGATTCGCGGCTGGCGGTCGGCTCCAACGTGGTGGAATTGATTGCCGCCCAGGCGAAGAACGCCCATGGGGGCAGCAGCGAGCTGTCGGCGTCGTCGACGAGCATGTTGTTGATGTAGATGCGGTTCCGCCCGGCGGCTTTCGAGCGACCGTATGTCGCGCCGATGTAGACGGCGCCGTCGAGCCCGAGAGCGGTGTCGTGGACCTCGATGGCGTCGAACTGCTTGCCGACACCGAGACCGCCGAAGATCGGTGGAACCCCTCGCACGATCTCTGCACGATGGGTGCCGAAGTCGATTCGCCAGGGTCGCGAAACATCTTGTGCACCGGTGTTTGTCAGCACACTTAGCTGTGCCGGCAGAAACTCGGCGTACTTGCGCGCCAGTGGGATGACCTGCTCGGCACGGGTCCAGCCGATCATGTCCGGTCGTGGACGGAGTCGCACAGTGGTCCCGACGGCAATCTCATCGGCGAGGGTCTGCACCGTGTAGGTGCCGTCGCTTTTGCCTATCCACTGAATCGGGTCGGCGCCGGTGGCGCTGCGGGACACGACCGTGATCTCGTCGGCGGCCAGAAAGCAGCTCAGAAGACCGATACCGAACTGCCCGATGTAGGTCCGCCTGCTACGGGCCAACTCGTCACGCTTGGAACTCGCGCCGACGGTGGCCAGGAACTGCTCGACTTGATCGGCGGTGACGCCGATGCCGGCATCGGTGATCGCGAACTCGTTGGCCGGGGAGTCCGGAGAGGTGACGCCGAATGGCGAGATGGTGATAGTCCGCGGGGTCGGTGTGTCGCTGAGCGCGTCGCGGGCGAGGGTGGCGTCGAAGGCGTTCTGAATCAATTCGCGGACGTACACGCCCGGGCTGGAATAGAGGTTCTTGCTGAGCAGTGAGATGACTCCGCCGAGATCCACTCGGAAGTTCTGCTGCTGAGGTGCGGGCATGTGCGGTATCTCCTGCATCGGTTCGGTCGAAAGCCGCATAGCGTCGCACGAGCCACCGACAAGTCGGGCTCGAAGAGATGTCACCTGTCTGAATGTCGGAGTCGGCGTGTATGACTTGAGCGACAAATTCAGAAGGAGTAGATGATGCGCGTCAACCTGTGGGGTGGCGGACCGACGCTGGCACTTGCTGATTACTGGCAACAGAGCGGGCTGCTGCCCGACGACCCGCCCGAAACTCAGGCGTTCGGCTACCTGTTCAGTGACGACGCAACGGGGACCGTGACGACGCGGCCCTACCCGACCAGGTATGCGATGCCGCTGGACAAGGACCAGATGATCGACGGCCTCCTCGAAGCCGCCGCCGTTGTTGCCGGACAGGCCGGGCTGATCGAGGTCGACGTCGAGCGGACGGCGAGCGGGGTGCCGTACGTGTACAGCCTCATGAAGATCAAGCAGGAGTCTGGCGGTGTGCAGTACAACCTGACGTTGCACCTACACGCCGAGCATGTGCAACAGGTTCAGGGTTTCTTCATCGAAGGTCACACCACCGGCATGCGCGACGCTGCGGTGTATGAGATTGCGCGGCAGAATGATTGGCTCCAGCAGCCCACTGCCGACGACCCGATGGGCGGCTGGGCCCGCGACCCCTACACCGGACTGAAGACGGGCTTCGTGATGAACATGAGCGAGCTGCCCGATTTCGACGACCAGTTTCCGGCCCATCCGTTGTCGATGGCGCGCGAGGTTGTCACCGCTGTCCGAGAGAGTTGAGGGTCGATCGTGACACCAGCGGACGCCTAACGCGATTGGCCCGTGCAGGAACCGAACCATGTAGTGGAGTACGTATGAGCGGCAAGAAATACAAGACGGCAACCCACCGTCAACCGCTGGTCTTCGGGGAAATCGAAGAGCTGAGGCGAAAGGGTTTCAACCAGACCGAGATTGCGGATTTTCACGGTGTGTCACGACAGGCTGTCTCGTGGCACAAAACGACATACGGGGGACAGAAATCGACCCGTCAGATCGTCAACCAGGCGTGGCCGTGGGAGACCAAAGGCCCACACGGCAAGTCTGCGGCGTATCAACGCCTGCGTGACCACGGCGAGTTTATCGCCACGGGCGGTCGAGACATGTCCGACTTCAAGCGGGGACGCCATGCGGCTTGGCTAAAGATGATGCGCCGGAACGACTATGTACTCGAGTTCGACCCGAACATCCCGCCTACACCTGGTGTGGCACCAACAGGAGGATTCGCCTACCGCAAGCGCGATCCAAGGATCGACGGGTTTGAACTGCTGATCCGGGTGAACGAGTTCACCAATCTGACTCCTGAGGGGCGCCGCCTCTGGAGCTACGCGCCGGGTACGTCTCCACACGCAATTGGGCCCTACGCTGCCCCGTAGTTGTTCCCTAGACGACACATACCGATCGCCCCCGGATCGCCGCCGTCCACCCAGCTAGGTCGACGGGGACGAAACGGTACCGGCGCCCACTGATCACCACGAACTGGTCGAGATGATTCTCAATGCCATACGACGGGATTGCCTGTGGCTGCCGATGCCGCGAAGAGGCGATGGAGGCGCTTGAGCGTCCACCATGCTTCCGTGAGCATGACCCTGCGCTCACCGACGATCAGAGTCTCGGGATATACCAGAGCAGGTTCAGGCTCATCCTTGTCGGCGATCGCCAGTACTCTGCCGAGTCGAGGTAGCCGCGCCGATACGCCGAACGACCGCGCCGTCACCGATTCCATGGTTTGCAGATTTGTGAATGTGATGCGTGACGTCGGGCGGCCGTCCGGCGCCTGGCGGAACTCAACAGATTCGGGGTCCCACTTCTGTTCCAAGATTCGGGTGCGCAGCAGTTCATTGGCGGGCTGTTCGCGGCTGCGTACAACGAATTCGTAACCGATAACCCCTAACTCGACAAGGTCGGGCCACGGGGACTCGTAGTATGGCGACGGACCGAGCGAGTGAAATTCGTCCAACGCGATTGGTCCCCAGTCCAGTTTGTTCTCAACAACGAACCCGTTCAGGGTGCTGATTGTGCGGGTCGACCCCAGATGACCTTCCTGTAGAAGCAATTCCAGTTCGGGGAGGGCTCGGCGTATCTCGCTCGCTGGTGTGTAACTGTCCATCAGTCCACTGAGTCCGGCCAGGATCATCGCCAGATTGCCGAACCGGTCGACGGGCAACCCGACGGCCACACTTCGCAGCCACGCCACACCAGAAATATTTCCGACCCACTCGCTGACGAACTTCATGTCCTCGTGCGTGCACGCGTGAATCGTCCAGTCGTAGACGTCGTTCGCCATATCGAAGTCGCAGTTCTGCTCGTCGATCAGTTCAACATCGCCGCATTCGTTGACTGTGAGCATGCTTCGAGGAACTGGCGGTTCGGTACTCAGTCCGTCGCGAAAACAGTTGCACGCCACGTGCGCATCGAGTCCCATGTGAGTGACGTCAGACGGCGGGTGATTGCCGGGTGCCGAAAGTCAACGCCAGGTCCCACGGCGCGAAACCCCACGTGGCGATGGCATCCAGCATGATCAGGGGAGCGACTTCGATGGTTTCCGCATTGGCTGGAGCGGACAGCGTGGTGCTCTCATTTCCGGCCACAATGTGCGGTGCCCAAATTTCTGAAGCTGATGGCGCAGGGGCGGTTTCGATGATGCTGACAAAGCCATCGCCGTCGGGAATGACGATGAAAAGGCAAAATGGCTCCGGCGGCGCGTCCCATCCGCCCTGCTCGACCAGCAGATATTCGTTGTTGTTCAGCGCATGGCCGATCGCTTGGGTGAGAAGTTCGCGTACATCGTCGTAGGTGGATTCCGACGGTTCATGGGCGGGCTGCAGTTCGATAATGCTGCCCTGGACTTGCAACGTGCCATCGTCGGTTGGTGACGGGAATCGCGATTGGAGCCACAGGGTGCCGGTGTCCTCGGAGAGGATCGCCACTTCGCGGAAGCGGTGCTCTTCACGCGCCGTGCGGGCGATGGTTCCGGATCCCATGACGGAACGCAGGTACTGGTCGTCGGGAACCGACCACAACCGGGACGAATCGGTCCAGGTGCGCACCAGCCCACCGGCGCACAGGCTCAACTGGGCGACAGTTCCGGTGTCGCCGGGTTTCAGAGGAAAGTCGTTCGACATGCTGGCTCCTTCGATGTAGTTAACCGGCATGTATATCGGACGGGACAGACAATGCTAGGGCACCAAGCTCCACAACACCGGAACATCTTGGCCGAAAAGCAGTTCCAGCCGCTGGCGCAGATGCTTCGTGGGTGCGGAGGAGTCAGACAATCGTACGATCACGTTGGCGGCGCGAATCATCGACTCGGTTTCGTCCGGGAGCATGAGCAACTGTCGCTGTCCCAGCCCTTTAGCCCCCCACCATGTTGCTTCTGCGGTGGGAATCGCCCACGCTTCGGCTAAAGGTCCGACGCCCAAGTCGTCCCACCTAAGTTGTCGGACTCCTGCAAGACCTTCGGCGATGAGCTGCCACAACTCCGCAGGATCGTGGTTGCCCGACTCGGCGTCATCCAGCCAGTCCGCTGGAAGCGATGCCGCCACAATGGGTTTCGCATGGGCGATCGTTTGTAGCAGCAGTGTCAAATCGAGCATTCTCTCGATTGAGGCCGACTCATCTTGCGTGTCGGCGTCCACATCGAGCGAGGGGAGGAGTGTCGCGAGCGCATCGGTGATGGGACGGATGGCGTCGCGCTGCACTGGCAATTTCTCCAGCGCTCGTGTGACGCCGAACATGATGCGTCGCCGTAGCCAATCGAATGGTGTGTAGTCGACGTCGAAACTCGCGTGCCCGGTAAAAGTCCGCCGCAGCGCGGCGACGCTGTCTGCGTCTGCGATTGGGGCGACGAACTGGAGGTTGTCGTCGGCTGAACTCACCGCTGCGCCGTGCTCGCCGTCACGGTTCACGGCTTGGGCGGTCCAACCGCACTCATTGACTCCGATCAGGAGAACGCCGTCGGCCTGGTCGACATCAGGGACGGCCGCGAGATCCAAACCAATGGAGTTGGCTGCGTAGTCCACGGCAACTTGCGAGAGTTGTTGCAGTCGACCGCTATCGGTGCGTGCATACCCGATAAGCATCTGTCCCCGCCTATTCGCGTTGTTCGCAACGACTTCCCGCGTCAGATGCAACAGGGCCTGAGGATCGTCGGCTTGCCAGCGAGCACGCATGCGGTCTGCCGGAGACACATAGTGGTTGCTAACTGCCCGTTCGAAAGCGCCGAGCATGCTCCACACGTTGCCCTCGACGATCGGATATCTGACCTTGAGTGCGGACAGACTCTGCTGCGTGGTTGGGAGGTCTACCAGCTCCAGGCACCCGATGCCTTGGGACGTCCACCAACGGGCCGCGTCGTTGGTGTAGCCGAGATCAGTTGCCAGCGTTACGGAGTCCAAATCTGACCAGTCGAGCCGGCCGAGAAACGGGGCGAAATCATGGAGCTTGTACCACTCGTCCTGCCCTTCGGTCACCACTGCGATGTGAGGATTCGCTGCTCGCCGCAGCGTCGCGATGCGTTTCGCGATGCCGAGTCGCAGGTTCTTGTCGACTTGCCAATACGTGGCGCCGCTATCGACAAGGCCACTGCATGTGACCTCCGCGACGAAATCCTTCAACGCGGCACGCACTATCCAGTTATCCGGTGAATGACCATCTGGCAGCATCGGCGTGTCCCAGGCGATTCTGCTGAGCGCCAGATACGTCATTCGGAAGTTGGATGCGCCGTCGACGACGGACTGGATTGGTCCGCTGTTGTCCCCGAATAGTGCACAGTGCGATCCGTCTGGCCAGAACACGAACGCGAGAAAGTTGACGCCTGATTTTGCCGGCCGGTACCGCGCGTAAACGACGGTGGCCGTCGGGACATGCGACAAGCCAATGAGCGGGTCGCGTGTGTTCTGTACCGGAAGGGTGACGGTGTCCCACTTCGGTGTCGAGCCTGGGAGGATTCGGTATAGGACATGGATGCCCTGCTCGCTGTTGTCCGCGCGCACCCTTTCCAAGAATTGGACCATCCATCGCTCGTCGAACACGATCTCCCCTAAAAATTACTGTGCCGCTGTGGGATTCACGATGCCGCCCGATATGTGGCGAACATTTTCTCGAACGCCGCTTCGCTGACCACCGGAATCCCGTACTGGCGCGCCTTGGCAGCTTTGCCGCTCTGCGAGTCAGGATCGGCCGCGACGAGCAGACGCGTCGATTTGGAGATGCCGCCGGACGCGAGGCCCGCAGCACAGATCGCTGAAACCCATTCGTCGCGACCACGATTCATCTCGCCGGTGAACACGATCCGGTCGCCCAGGCGTAGCGTGAAGGCAGTCGACTCGTCTACCAGTTCCGGCGTTGCGGAAGCTGCCCACGCCAGCGCCTCATCGACATACGGTGGGCCGAAACCCAGGGCAGCGGCGACAGCATTTAGCTCGGACCGCTCCTCGTCGGTGACTACGCCGTCGGCCAGCGCTTCCTTCGCTACAGCACGCAAGTAGTCCTGGTGCAGCCGCGCTACGGTTCCCCGGGATAGGCCCGCCGCTTCGGCGGAGGCCAGCAGCTGTTTGCCCTCGCTGCGCGAGATCTCCCGGTCGAGCAAGGCGCTATCGAGTACCACCATGTAAGACGCTTCGTCTTCAGGAGTGGCGGGGACCCAGGCAGCTCCCAGGACGGACCGCAGCCACGAGTACGGGTCCGCAGATGACTGCCCACGATGAGCGACCGCAGGTTGCGATGCACGTGTGCGGGCAGCTGGCCAGCCGAAGGTCGCCGAGTGATCCAGGTCGGAGCGCCACTCGGGGGAGCCGCTGTGGAAGGCGAGCAGGTGTGGCAGGAGTTCGGCGGTTGCATGAGCGTCACCAATTGCTGAGTGTGCGTTGATCAGTGAGATTCCGAGTGCTTCGCAGCAGTGTGCGAGCTTGGCGGCCCCCGTCATGCGCCCGCCCCATTTTCGTGTGCAGAGCGCGGCTGGTCGTTCGGGGATGACGTACTGGGCCCGCTGGAGCTCCCAATGCAGAAACCGCATGTCAAAACTGGCGTTGTGCGCGACAACCACACGGCCAGTGAGCATTTCGAGCAGGTAATCGCTGATGGCGGCGAAGTCAGGTGCGTCAACGACGTCGCAGGCCTGGATGCCGTGGACGTGAGTAGCCCCGATATCACGATGCGGGTTGACCAGGGTGGTCCATTCGTGCTCGATCCGGCCGGAATCATCAGTAAGGGCGACGCCGATCTCCACGACGCGGTCGGTGCGCTCAGGGACCAGACCCGTTGTCTCGAAGTCGATTACAGCGAATGGCATCAGAGTTCGCCTCGGAAGGCGCGGGATTGGAGGGAGGCGAAAGCGCCGTCAGCAAGCCACAGCTGCCTCTCCACGGAACTGGCGTTCACCCGAACCTCACGCAACATCGCAGCAAATATCTGTTGTTGTTCGAATGATGGCAACGGAATCGGTGCCTGCCTTAGATCGCCAAGGTTAATTCCTTGTACGGCTGCACCCTTGGTGCGACGTGCCATCCAATGCTGAAAGCTGGGCATTTCCATCGCCGCGCGGACATATGTCGCAGATGCGGGTTCCGTAATCGCGAGCCGCGCCGAATCCTGCGTGATATTCGAGCCAGCAAGGGACTCGGGAATGAATGCAAACCGACCGACATGACCACGAATGGACATCAGTAGATCCCCCGCTTGCAGTATCGACCGTCGGTATTGATCGCTAATTTCGTGCGAAGTCTTCCGCACGGTTTCTTCGTCTATGCCACCGTTTTTCATGTCGGCAACGCGAATGTAGGGGATTCCTTCCTCGACTTCAGGTCCAGGTTTAAGAATGCCGTAGGTGATCGGTCGGTTAGGATCGATCCAGTCTTGGAGGCACTTGACGGGAAGGTCGTGGTTGTTGGCCACCGGGTCGCCAAACGCGTCATGGAATAGCGACTGCGTGAGTTGATTGAAGTGGGCCAAGCATCGTCGCAGCTTTGACCGCAAGCTATCAGCTTGGTCAAGCATGGCGGCGACACGACGCTGTTCGTGGAGCGGTGGTTGATCGGAAATCTGCAGGGCGAGAAAATCGCTTACGGAGGAGCGGCGGCGTCGAGGCACGGAGCCGAACGCGATGGTGTCGTAACTCGCCACCATCTGCGGGCTAAGCAAGAGTCGCGCAACATAACGCGGATCGAATCCGTCACGCACTTTGAATGTCGGATAGAGGGGGCTGATGATGCCCTTGTCGACGATGGTGTTTTGTGCGATGGCCCCAGCCCAAAGCAAGTATGGATTGAAGGCGACATCGTTGCGCCGAACAACCTTGTACTTGCTCACGTCGTTGGTCGCGAGTCTCTTGTTGAAGCGATCGCTTTGTAGAACGAATCCGTTCTTCTCAGTCAACGTCAACACGGGAGGTTCTGACGAGTTTCCGGGCAGTTCCTTGTACTCGAAGAGCATGTCTCCCACGCTGATCACGACAACATCGCCTTCAACTCGGCCAGCCCACTCGCGATTTCGCCTTCCAGCTTCTCGATCTCCGCAATGATCTCTAGCGGCGGTCGATGCTCGACCTCGTCGTGCACAATCTCCTTGTACCGGTTCAGCGACAGGTCATAGCCCTGCGCCACAATGTCGGCGACCGGCACGCAGAACGACTGCTCGGTGCGCGCCCGCTCCAACTCCGACGAGTCCCGTGAAGCCCACCGCGACAACGCATCCGGCAGATCGTTGGCTTCGATAGGGTTCCGCTTGTCATCGAGCGAAAAACCGTCAGCCGAAACGTCGTAGAACCAAACATGATCCGTGCCACCGGAATTGGTCTTGGTGAACAAGAGAATCGCCGTCGAGACCCCAGCGTATGGCTTGAATACGCCCGACGGCAGCTTCACAATGCCGTCGAGTTTCTGGTCTTCAATCAGCATTCGTCGCAAGTCTTTGTGCGCCTTGGACGATCCGAACAGCACACCGTCGGGCACGATCACTGCCGCCCGTCCGCCGGGCTTCAGCAGCTTCAAAAACAGTGCTACGAAAAGCAATTCGGTCTTCTTGGTCTTGACCACCCGCTGCAGGTCTTTGGACGTCGCCTCGTAGTCCAGTGAGCCGGCGAACGGGGGATTGGCCAGGATCAGCGTGTACTTCTCGGCGTCCTCCGAGGCGCCCTCGGACAGCGAGTCGCGGTAGCGGATATCCGGCGCCTCGATGCCGTGCATCAGCATGTTCATCGACCCGATGCGCAGCATTGTCGAGTCGAAGTCGTAGCCGTGAAACATGCTGTTGTGGAAGTGCTTCCGCTGGGCGGCGTCGGTCAAGACTGAATCATGTGTGTCACGCACGTACTCCGAGGCGGACACGAGGAAGCCAGCGGTACCGCATGCCGGGTCGCAGATCTCGTCCGTCGGCCCGGGCGCGGTCATCTTCACCATCAGCTCGATGATGTGGCGCGGGGTGCGGAACTGGCCATTCACGCCGGCCGAGGCGATCTTGGACAGCAGGTACTCGTACAGGTCGCCGTTGGTGTCGCGGTCGGCCATGGGGATGTCGTCGAGCATGTCGACGACCTTCGACAGCAGCGCCGGGGTCGGGATGGTGAAGCGGGCGTCGCGCATGTGCTCGGAATAAGTGGACCCATCACCGCCAAGTGCCCGCAGGAACGGGAACACACCGTCGGCGATCAGGCCGAACATGACACCTGGCTCGTCGTTCTTGAACCGCGACCAGCGCAGGTCCTGCTGGTCGGGCCCGAACCGCAGTCCCTCGGACGATCCAGTTCGCCGCGCGCGATTCTCGGCGAGAGTCTCCAGGTCGTCGAGACGGCGGATGAACAGCAGGTACGTGATCTGCTCGATCACCTCGATCGGGTTGGAGATGCCGCCAGACCAGAAGGCATCCCAGACACGGTCGACCTTGCTCTTCAACTCACCGGTGATCACGGCGCTCCTTTCCTCCCCATACAAACCTGAACAGGACTGTATATAGGAGTCCACCGACAACAGCCGATCTACCCGCGCTGTGAGTGTCGGGGTCGGTCCCTCGCCACGCCCTGAACAGTTGTAACGCCTTATTGCTAGCGAGTTACTTCCCTTGTAGTAACTCGCTACGCGGAGGTGTGTGATGGCTGACGCCGATGATCGGGTCATTCGAGTGGCCGCGGACCTATTCGAGGCGGCAGCCGTCGAGGGCGCCCGACAGCGCCGTTCCGCCAAGCCACAACTCGACCACTGGGCCCGCATCGGTAGGGCGGTATCGACTCAGCACACCGCATCGCGGCGCCGCGTGGAGGCTGCCCTGGCCGGCGAGATCGACGTCGATGCTCTCAATATCGAGGAAGGTGTGGTGTTCAACGCCGAGACCGCTGCGGCGGTCGAGGAGAACTCGCCCACACCAACTATGGCGCCGTGCTCGCCTCTCGTGGGATCACCACGGTGACGTTGGGTGACGACGGCCGGATCATCGAGCTTGCGACTGGCCGCGCATCGAGGGTCTGGCAGGAAGCCGATCGCATCGATGAGCTGCTACAGATGGCCCGATCGGAGCCGCTCTGCGAGCCGGCGGTCGAACCTGACCGTGCGGACGAACTCATAAAGGGAGTGCGTCGCGGTCGACGCGGTCGATGAGGACCACCTGTGACGCCGATGTGTTGAGCTAAGCGGCCGCTAAGGGATGACCGTCGCACCTGACGGAGTAGCGGGCTATTCCGTCAGCCACTTCCGGACTGGCGCCGGATCTCCGCGAACGCCGCGGCAAGCGCGGTGATCTTGTCGACCGACGATGACGGCGTCTGCGAAGGCGTCGCGTCAATCCCATAGAGCTTGGCAGCCATGCGGCTCCGGACATCGTCGCGCTTTTCCGCGAGCTGTGCCTGGGCGCGGTCGTCGCGCAGCGACCGGTCGATCTCCTCGGCCTTCTCGGCGCAGCCCTGCAAGGCATACACCCGCGCCCACGACCGCGACCCCAGCTCCCGCACTTTCGCCCGGGCATCCTCCAGCATCGCCAGATCGTCCGAATCGGGCTCGGCGATCCCGCCGAGCTCCGTGATCAAGCCATTGAGTTCCTGTGTGGCCCGGCAGTTTTCGCGGATCGCCGTCAGGTCGCCAGTGAAGTCGAGGTCATTACCGAGCCATCCGTCGACCGCGGCTTCCGACCGTTCGATCTGCTCGATGGCGGCCTGTGCACCGTCGAGCAGCTCGACACCGTCGACTCCGAATTCTTCGACGAGCCGGGCACGTTCCAGCTCTTGAGATGACGGTTCACGCGCAGACCCGGCCCGACTGTCGATCACGATGTGCGTGATCAACAATCCGATGGCGGCAATGCCCATGGCGGGCAGCAGCAGAATGCCCTCTGTCGCGACACCGACCAGGATCACCACGGCGATGGACAACAGCCACGCCCGCGTCATGGCCGGTAGGGGGCGGCGCGCCTTGCGATCGGAGGTGAAGACCGCCCCGAGCGCGGCGCCGCCGAGAATCATGATGACAGCGAGAATGACCGCGACGACGCCGAGCACTAGCAGGAGCCGAATCATCCCGATGTCCTTCTCTGTCCAGTGCTCTCAATGGTAATTCGGCGCGCCAACTTGCCTGGCTGACGCGGTGCGGAGACGTCAGACTGTCCGCGGCCTACGCTCAACCCCATGCACGACGAACTCGAAGCCTGGAAGTCCGCCGGCCAGTATTTCGACTACCTCGGATTCGACATCTTCTACCGCCGCGACGGGTTGGAACTCGGCACCGGCCCAGTGCTGTTGCTCATCCACGGCTACCCGTTCAATTCCTGGGACTGGTCCCTGATCTGGCCGACGCTCAGCGAGAAGTTCACCGTCATCGCGCCGGACATGATCGGCATGGGGTTCTCCACCAAGCCGTCCGCGTATCAGTACTCGATTCACGATCACGCCGACATGCACGAGGCACTGCTGGACCACCTGGGCGCACAGACCGTCCACATTCTGGCCCACGACCTCGGTGACTCGGTGGGCCAGGAACTGCTGGCGCGCAACCACTTCGGCGATCAGGTATACGGCAATCTGAACATCGAATCGGTCACGTGGCTCAACGGCGGGCTGTTCGTCGAGTCCTACACCCCGCGCCTGCTGCAGAAGGCGATGTCGCAAACCCCGCTGGGCGACCTCATGCGCCCGCTGCAGGGCAGTCCGTTGTCACGGCGCCTGGCCGACCCGACCATCAACGAGATGTTCGGCGTCAACACCAAACCGTCGAAGGAGCTGATGGACAAGTTCCACGAAATCCTCGATTACAACGACGGCAAGAAAGTCATGCACCAGGTCGGCCGCTTCATCAATGACCGCTACGTCCACCGGAACCGCTGGGTGCGCGCGATGCGCGAGACGACGATCCCCATGCGACTGATCGACGGCCCGTCGGATCCGAACTCCGGCGCTCACATGGCCGCCAGGTACCGCGAGGTCATCCCGAACCCCGACATCGTGATGCTGGCCGACGACATCGCGCACTGGCCGCAGATCGAAGCGCCCGACGCGGTGCTCGAGCACTTCCTGGAGTTCGTCACGCCGCTGTTGTGGCGGCCGTTCGGCGCGCGCTGACCCCTCGCTTTTGCGCGCACAACGCGAAGCGAACTGGTTCACTTGCGACATGCGCGTCCACCGCCCGGATCTGGTGGCGGTGCTCGGTGTGCTGTTGATCAGTGCGTGCGAGTCCGGGACGCCGACCGTCACCTCGATCGTCTTCGACGGGGAACCGCACACCATCAACACCGGCACGGTCGTCTGCACCCGCCAGCCGGCCGGGGGAGGCCTGGTCATCCTGGCGCGGGGCAAGACGGGTCAGGTGGTGCGGATTCAACTCACACAGGTGGGCCGCATCGTCGTCCAGAAGGTCGGGCTGCGTGACGGCGACGCGACGGGATTCGTCGCCGACCCAGCAGAGATCACCGGCATCAAGGTCGACGACACCTACACCGTCAGCGGGCGCATGCCGCCGAATCGCGGTGAATCGGGGTGGCACACGTTCAAAATCCAGACCGCGTGCCCCGGCTATCAGGACGCCCATCCGCGCGACACGGTGCCGGCCATCGGGAGTCCGTGACCGCTCGTCGGCGGTGAGGGTGCGCAAAATGCACGCGACACGCCGCGAGACCGTGTGCAGACACGGCCGCTCGCGGGAAAAGGCTAGGAAGACAGGGCAGCGACCAGGACCGGGCCGCAGAGTTCCCGCTGCCAGGGCCGGGCGCCGGCCGCGGCCAGGAACTCATCGACCGCGGCGGCGACGTCGGGAACCGGCTGCCAGTCCCAGCACAGCCGCCGCACGGTCTCCGGCGTCAGCAGATTCTCGGTCGGTACCGACACCCGCTCGGACAGCAGCGTCAGCCCGCTGCGGCAGGCCTCCAGCCGTTCGAACGCCTCGGGCTTGCGGCGCGACCACCGCGCCGGTGGCGGCAGCCCATTGTTCGGTTCGGACGCCGGCGGATCGGCCTCCCGGGCCCGGGCCAACGCGTCGAGCCACACCTGCGCGCTGCGCTTCTGTCGCGAGCCGCCGAAAATCGGTAGCGCCGTGAGCTTTTCGATGGTGTCCGGATTGGCGACGGCCGCGGAGATGATCGCCGCGTCGGGCAGGATTCGGCCGGGCGCGATGTCCCGCCGCTGCGCGATCAGGTCGCGGGTCTGCCACAGTTCGCGCACCGCGGCCAGGGCCTGACCGTTGCGAACCTTGTGGATGCCCGACGTCCGCCGCCAGCGGTCGCGCCGAGTCGGGCTCGGTTCGACAGTCCGCATGTACTCGAATTCCTGTGCGGCCCATTCGGTTTTGCCCTGCGCCTCGAGTTCCGCGGCCACTGCGGCCCGCAGTTCCAGCAGTACCTCGACGTCCAGTGCTGCGTAGTTCAGCCAGTCCGCCGGCAGCGGGCGCTTCGACCAGTCGGCGGCGCCGTGGCCCTTCTTCAACCCCAGCCCCAGCAACCGCTGCACCATGGCCGCGAGGTTCACCCGGTCGTAGCCGGCGAGCCGTCCGCCCAGCTCGGTGTCGTACAGCGACGGCGGCCTCATGCCCAGTTCGGCCAGGCACGGCAGATCCTGGTCGGCCGCGTGCAGGATCCACTCGTCGGTGTTGACGACCTCGGCCACCGGCGCCAGCGCCTTCAGCGGGTCGATGCCGTGGCTGACGGGGTCGATCAACACCGTGCCGGCACCCGCACGGCGAATCTGGATCAGGTAGGCCCGGTTGGAGTAGCGGAAGCCCGAAGCCCGCTCGGCATCGATCGCGAATGCGCCGTGGCCGGACGCCAGAAGCTCACCGGCGCGGGCGATGTCGCTCGCGTAGACGGCGACGGGTGGCACGCCGTCGGCAGGTGCCAGCAGGGGAGTGATGTCGGGATCGTCGTCAGACGTCTCGACCGGATCAGCGTCAGTCATGCGGTCACGCGCGGGTGCGCGAACCCAGATCGGTCACGCCCGCAGGCGGCAGTCCGGCGGCGTGCTCGAGCACCTCACAGAACGCCTGCACATGCGGTCCCAACTCGAGCGACGTCGCGGTCCACGACGCCCGCAGCTCCAGCTGGTGGGCGCGCGGCGGGCCGGAGATGTCGCCGTAGCGCACCGACGTCGTGGCAGTGACGGTGCCGCCCAGCGCGGTGACGCCGTCGGCGTGCGACTCGAGCGCATCGACCAGCCAGCTCCACGCCACCTCGGGCAGCAGTGGGTCGACGGCCTCGGTGGAGTCCAGATCAGCCTGGATGTAGGCGACGAGACGCATGGTGCCGTCCCAGGCTTCAGCGCCTTCGGGATCGTGCAGCAGGATCAGACGTCCGAAGGCGTCGCCCTCCGAGCTTTCCGGGACCACGGAGGCGTCGGGATGACGCACCTCTGCGCCCAGCGCGTAGCTGAAGGGAGCCAGCCGCTGGGGCGGACGGATCGGGCCGAGTTCGATCTCCGGGCGCACGGTGGCGGCGTTCATTGCCGCAACAGCAGTGCGGAATTGGGCCGGCTCGGCGGAGGTCACATTCTGGGACGCTAGCCCGATCAGGCCGGTCGCGTAAGCAGGCGCGCCGATAGCCCGATATTTGGCCGCGCGACAGGGTATAAGCGGCCGATGCGGACATGGCAGCATTAGCGGTGATGAGCACCCGTCGTGAACTGCCGCAATCGCCCTATCTGGCTGCCGCCACCGGCCGCACCCCGGACCGGACCCCGGTGTGGATGATGCGGCAGGCCGGCCGGTCCCTGCCCGAATACCGCGCCCTGCGCGCCACCCACACCATGCTCTCGGCGTGTTTCAACCCCGAGCTGGTCTGCGAGATCACCATGCAGCCGGTGCGCCGTCACGGCGTCGACGCCGCCATCTTGTTCTCGGACATCGTGGTGCCGCTCAAGGCCGCCGGGATCGATCTGGACATCGTGCCGGACGTCGGCCCGGTGATCGCTCACCCGATTCGCACCCCGGATGACGTCGAGGGCATCAAGCCGCTCGAGCCGCATCAGGTGGCGCCGGTGGCGGAGGCCATCGGCCTGCTCACCAGGGAACTGGGCGACGTGCCGCTGATCGGTTTCGCCGGTGCGCCGTTCACGCTCGCGTCCTACCTCGTGGAGGGCGGCCCGAGCCGTAACCATGAGAAGACCAAGGCCATGATGCTCGGCGAATCGGCGACGTGGCATGACCTGATGGAGAAGCTGACCGACCTCACCATCGAGTTCCTGAGCGCCCAGCTGGCCGCCGGCGTCGACGCGATCCAGCTGTTCGACTCCTGGGCCGGCACCCTGTCACTCGCCGACTACCGGGACTACGTGCTGCCGCACAGCTCCCGCATCTTCGCCGCCCTGAAAGACCACGGCGTCCCGATGACGCACTTCGGCGTCGGCACCGCCGAGTTGCTCGGTGCCATGGGCGAGGCCGGCGCGACGGTCGTCGGCGTCGACTGGCGCACCAATCTCGTCGACGCCGCGCACCGGGTCGGTCCGGGCAAGGCGCTGCAGGGCAACCTCGATCCGGTCGTGCTGCTGGCGGGCTGGCGCGTGGTCGACGACGCCGTCCGCCAGGTGGTCGCGGACGGGCGCCGTGCCGTCGAGGCCGGTGCCGCCGGGCACATCTTCAACCTCGGCCACGGTGTGTTGCCGTCGACCGATCCCGGTGTGGTCACCGAAGCGGTGGCGCTGGCCCACTCGCTGTGAGTCTGTAGATGAGTAAGACGTATTGCGTTGTCGGCGGCGGCATTTCGGGTCTGGTCGCGGCCTACCGGTTGCGCCAGGCCGACCCGGGGGCACGCATCACGATCTTCGATCCGGCCGACCGGCTGGGTGGTGTCCTGCGCACCGAACGGCTCGCCGGTCAGACCCTGGACGTCGGCGCCGAGGCCTTCGTGGCCCGCCGGCCCGAGGTCACGTCGCTGCTGAAAGAACTGGGCCTGCGGCAGGTCGGCACCACCGGCGTGCGCCCGTTGATCTACAGCGGCGGCCGGTTGCACCCGATGCCCGAGGGCACCATGCAGGGCATCCCAGGGCCCGGCGCGAACCTGCGCGGCCTGGTCGACGACGCGACACTGGCGCAGATCGCGAGCGAGCCGAACCGACCCCTCAGCTGGCAACCGAATGCCGACCCGACCGTCGCACAGTTGGTCGGTGACCGGTTCGGCGCCCAGGTGGTGACCCGGTCGGTCGACCCGCTGCTGGCCGGCGTCTATGCCGGTTCGGCCAAGACCATCGGCATCCGCAGTGCGGTGCCCGCGCTGGCCGCCGCGCTCGATCGCGGTGCCCCGAGTCTGACGGCCGCGGTGGCCTCGGTGCTGGCCGCGGCGCCACCCACGAGCGCCTCGGTGTTCGGCGCGGTTGACGGCGGGTACGGCGTCCTCCTCGACGAACTGATCCGGAGGACCGGCGCCCAGTGGGCGCAGGTCGGTATCGAGGCACTGGATTCAGTGGGCCGGGCCTGGCAACTGCGTGACGACGAGAGCAAGTATTGGTCGGCCGACGCCGTGGTGCTGGCGCTGCCGGCGCCGCGCGTGGCCAAGCTGCTCGAGAACATCGCCCCGGGCAGTGCGGCCATGGCGCGGTTGATCCCCATCGCGTCCGCGGCAGTCGTTGCCCTCGCGCTGCCCGGCGGCACACCGCTGCCGCAGCAATCCGGCGTTCTGATGGCCGCGGGAGAAGCGTTGCATTCCAAGGCGATCACCCTCACGTCGCGCAAGTGGGGACGCGGCGGCAACGTCGAGCTGTTGCGGTTGTCGTACGGCCGGTTCGGTGACGATCTGGCCCGCAACGTCGGCGACGACCGGCTACTGGCGTGGTCGCTGGAGGACCTGCGGGCGCTGTTCGGGATCACCGCCGAGCCGGTGGACTACCTGGTGCAGCGCTGGATCGACGCCATGCCGCAGTACGGTCCGGGTCACCTCGAACTGGTCGACGAGCTGCGCGCCGGGCTGCCGACGGGACTGGCCGTCGCGGGCGGCTATCTGGACGGTATCGGGGTACCCGCATGTGTGGCGTCGGGAACCCGCGCGGCCATGGAGGTGGTCGGTGGCGGCGTTCCGCGATAGGGCACGATAGACGCATGGCCAAGCTCGACTACGACGCCCTCAACGCGGTGACCCGGTACATGATGATCTCGGTCTTCGCCGTGCAGCCGGATGAGCTGCCGGCGGACGAGAAGTCGCGGGCCGGCATCGCCGCCGAGACTGCCGCGTACCTCAAGAAGCGCGAAGACGCGGGCGTCGTCGTCCGCGGGCTCTACGACGTGGCGGGCTTCCGGGCCGACGCCGACTTCATGATGTGGACCCACGCCGAGCGCGTCGAGGACCTGCAGGCCACCTACACCGGCTTCCGTCGCACCGCGCTCGGTGCCGCCACCGAGCCCGTGTGGAGCGCCGTCGCGCTGCACCGTCCGGCCGAGTTCAACAAGAGCCATCTGCCGGCGTTCATCGCGGGCGAGGACCCGGGCGACTACATCTGCGTCTACCCGTTCGTGCGGTCGCTGGATTGGTACCTGCTGCCCGACGACGACCGTCGCCGCATGCTGGTCGAGCACGGCATGGGTGGCCGCGAGTACCCCGATGTCCGCGCCAACACCGTGCCGGCGTTCGCGCTGGGTGACTACGAGTGGATTCTCGCCTTCGAGGGTCCGGACCTGGCCCGCATCGTCGAGCTGATGTGGAAGCTGCGCTACACCGACGCGCGTCGCCACGTCCGCGAGGAGACGCCGTTCTTCACCGGTCCGCGGGTCGGCATCGAGCAGCTGGTCGCCAACCTGCCCTGAACGAGTCAGAGGTCGGACTCTGCGGTCACCCGCCCAGCGGCGACAGCGTCGCGCAGCGCGGTGAAATCGCGCTCGTTCTGGTCGGCGTAGGCCTCGGCGAACCGGGTCAATGCGGTATCGGCAGCGTCGCTGCTGCCGAGGTAGGCGGCGATCGCGATGCGATCGCCGGTACGGGAGTGGGCCCGGGCCAGCGCGTGGGCGCAGGCCCGCCCGTAGTCGGCCAGCAGCTTCGGGCTCGATGTCTGCACCGACACCGCACCCTTCCAGTCGTGGAGCTGGCGGACGTAATAGTCGGCCTCGTAGCCGTCCGGCCCGACGGCGTGCAGCCACCCGAGCAGGATGTCGCTGCTGGCCTGCATCAGCCGTTGCCCGACCGAAACCCGTTGGGCGGCATTCGCATACGCGCTGGCGCCGACGAAACGCTCCAGGACCGAGGGCTGGGCCTCCTTCATCTGCAGCAGCAGCGGGTCGCCGCTGTCGCGCCCGGTCAACAACACGATCCACGCCCGCAGACCGACGCTGCCGACGCCGACCACCTTGCGCGCCATGGTTACGTAGTCGAACCGCTCGATGAGGGCCCGCCGGCTGTCTTCCAGGCTGTCGCGGTAGCGCTGCATGAACGGTGTCATCTGCTGCTGGTACTGACGGGCCCGGTCGGCGCCGACCAGTTCTTCGATGGGGACCACCAACGGCGGTCGGCTGATGAGCCGGCTCTGGCCGTCGACCGTTTCGGTCAGCTTGGCGACGGCCTGGAGACTGTCATGGGCGCGGGCCTTGGCCGCGGTCTGCTGGATCTCGCGGGCGAACTTGGTGTCGACGCTGTTCTGCAACTCGGCGTCCACGGTGGTCTGGGTGTACCAGGCCGCCAGTTCGCCCATGCCGGCCAGCTCCTGCATGCGGGTGCGGTAGCCGCTGACGCAGCTGCGGACAACCTCTGCGCGGGCGTCTGCTTGAAAGCCGTTGTCCCGGCCGGCGATTGCCAGACTCGCCACCAACCGCTTCACGTCCCATTCCCACGGCCCGGGCAGGGTCTCGTCGAAGTCGTTGACGTCGAACACCAGATTGCGTTCGGGTGAGCCGAACAGGCCGAAGTTGCACAGGTGGGCATCGCCGCACAGTTGCGCGGTCAGTCCGGTGTGTGGGCCGGCCGCCAAATCTGAGGCCATGATCAGGGCCGCGCCACGATAGAACGCCAGTGCCGAGGTCAGCATCCGGCCGTATCGGATGGGGACGAGGTCGGCGATCCGGGAGGTCGCCTGCGACTGCAGCAGAGCCACCGGGTCGGGCCGGTCGGCGGTGATGTGGACGTCGGCCAGCGCCGCTCGGGGCAGCCTGGCGCGGGCGGCTCGCCCGGCGTCGCGGCGTTCCTGCACCGACTGCTTCATCAGCCGACCGCGGTCCCGAACAGCAGGCCCAGCACGTACGTCACCGCGGCCGCGCCGTAGCCGATCATCAACTGGCGCAACGCCCGTCGCAGCGGCGGACCGCCGGAGAGTAGGCCGACGATCATGCCCGTGGATAGCAACGCCAGCCCGACCAGGACCGCCGAGACGACGACGGCGGTGATGCCGGTGAGCCCGAACAGGTAGGGGAGCACGGGGATCAGTGCGCCGGACGCGAAGAACAGAAAGCTGGACACCGCGGCGCGCAAACCGGTGCCGACGGCTTCGTGCTTCTCGCTCGACACCTCGCCCAGCGGCGAGTCGGCCATCGCGCCCGCCCGCAGGCTCGCGAAGACGTCGGCGGCGCGGGCGGCCGCGTCCTCGGGGCTCATCCCGCGGGCCCGGTACACCAGCTCGAGTTCGTTGGCGTCGACGTCGAGCGCCCGTACGGCGGTGCCCGCCGTGGCGCTGGGTGTCGACGCCTCGAGCAGTTCGAGTTGCGAGTTGACCGAGACGTACTCGCCGGCGCCCATCGACAGGGCCCCGGCGATCAGCCCCGCGAGTCCGGTGGCCAGGATCGTCGCGCTCGACACCCCGGTGGCGCCGATGCCCAGGACCAGCGCCAGGTTGCTGACGAGCCCGTCGTTGGCGCCGAACACCGCGGCGCGGAAGCTGCCCGACAGCTGGTCGCGGCCTCTACTGGCAAGGGCGCGAACAACTTCCATGTGGATGCGCTCGTCGGCGGCCATGGTCGGCGTGGCGTCGACGTCGGTCTCGTACTCCGAGCGCGCTTCGGCCCGTTGCGCCAGCGCGAGGGTGAACACCGAGCCGAGGTGCCGGGCGAGAAACCCGAGGGCCCGGGTCCGCAGGTCGGGCCGATGCGGCTTGCCGACCTGGTCGCCGAGCAGCGTCAGCCAGTGCTTCTCGTGCCGGCCCTCCGCGAGAGCGAGTTCGAGCAGGATGTCGCGTTCGGCGCCCTGACGGCGCTGCGCCAGATCGCGGTAGACGGCAGCTTCGGCACGTTCATTGGCCAGGTGCTGCCGCCACCGCCGCAACTGTGCGTCGGTGGGCTGCGCGACCACGTCTCAGCTCTCGGCCGGAACCAGGCGAAGCGAGATCGAGTTGATGCAGTAGCGCTGGTCGGTCGGGGTCGGGTAGCCCTCGCCCTCGAAGACGTGTCCGAGGTGACTGTGGCAGTTGGCGCACAGCACCTCGACGCGCCGCATGCCGAGGCTGTTGTCGGCCCGCAGGATCACCGCGTCCGAGTCGGCCGGGTCGAAGAACGACGGCCAGCCGCAATGGGAATCGAACTTCTCGGTGCTGCGGAACAGCTCGGCGCCGCAGGCCCGGCACTGGTAGACGCCCTCGGTCTTGGTGTCGGTGTATTCGCCGACGAACGGGCGTTCCGTCCCGGCCTCGCGCAGCACGTGGAACTCGGCGGGAGTCAGTTTCTCCCGCCACTGAGAGTCGGTGAGTTCAACTTTCGGCGGCGGAATGCTCATGCGCTCACGCTACCCGGGGGAGCGGGCTGAGGCTTGGACAACCACAACGGGTCGATGCCCTGGTCCAGCCGGCCGTCCTTCTTGGCGTCGAGGTAGCGGAAGTACAGCACGCAGAACACCACGACGAGCATCAGCGACCAGCCGTAGGTGATCTTGATGTACTCGAGGAACCGGCCGGTCGTCGGCCAGCGCCACATGAGCCAGCGGTCCATGGTGAGGAAGCCGTACACCGCGAGCCAGGCGGGCCAGCTGCGGATGGTCGACCGCGGCAGCACCACCGTCATCAGGAACGGGAACAGCATCATCGAGTAGTAGCCCTGCGCCAGGGACAGCACCAGCCACGAGGTGATCAGCAGGACGCCCGAGGACGTCAGCATCCAGAACAGCTGGTCGCGCTCGCGGT
Organism: Mycobacterium sp. SM3041; assembly: GCF_039668335.1. Taxonomy (NCBI): domain Bacteria; kingdom Bacillati; phylum Actinomycetota; class Actinomycetes; order Mycobacteriales; family Mycobacteriaceae; genus Mycobacterium; species Mycobacterium sp. SM3041. Next base: position 118,132 of record NZ_JAYXBQ010000044.1, read on the forward strand.
AGTAGCGGTACAGCAGCCACAGGCTGGCGGCGGCCAGCACCACGAAGGCGATGCGCAGCAACATGATCAGCCACATCGGCAGGCCGTAGTAGATGCCGTTGCCGAGCACCGAGCTGTTGAAGTAGTCGCGGGTCTGGAAGATGTACGGCACGGTGTTGCGCACGAAGCCCATGGGGTCGGCCGACAGCGGCCAGGCCACCGCGTTGAAGACGACGGGCACCGCGAACGCGGCGACCAGGGCCCGCCACTGGCGGTTGAGCAGCGGCAGCAGAAGCAGGACGCCGAGCAGTGGCTTGAGAACCAGGGTCAACCCGATGGCGGCGCCGGCCAGCCACTCGTGATTCTTCTTGCCGTCCAGCAGCCAGGTGAAGAACAGCACCTCGGCCAGCAGGATGCAGCCGTTCACGTTGGTGAAAACCAAGGTGTTGGTGACCGACTCGGTGCAGTACATGGCCAGCAGGAGGGCGGGCAACGCCACCGAGGTCAACGAGAACTTGAACAGCCGTACCAGAAGACAGGCGGCGATGATGATCGCCACCGAGTTGATCGCCACGAACCAGAACCGCGACGCGAACTCCGGCAGGAACCCGAACGGCGACAGCAGCAGGGTGCCGCCGGGCGGGTACAGGTAGTGCGGGTCGACGTAGTTGAAGTGCTCGTTGTAGATGGCCCAGTGCCGCCGGAAGTTCGACACCGCGCGGTACACCGGACCGAAGTCGTCGGTGATGTAACCGTTGGTCGTCAGCACATAGCTGCGGTGGATGATCGACACGATCGCGATGGGCCACAGTGCATTGCGGACGATATCCGCGGTGCTCTGCGGGCCGGTGCGGGGACCGAAGACGCTCAGGAGCGATAGAGGGCGCGTCACCACCGAACCCTATAACGGGGTCCTGACGGGCCCGACTAGGCCGGGCAGAACGTGTCGGTGTCGGGCAGCTTGCCGGAGGTCAGGTAGCCCTGCACCGGAGGCAGGGCGCACGTCGTGTAGACGAGGGTGCCGTGGCCGGTGCCCTGCCACATGACGCGGCGGCTGTTGGTGCCCGCGTTGATCGCCATGGCCGCCACGGCCGCGACACCGTCGCCGCCCACGATGGCGTCGTTGTGGGTGCCCAGCAACAGGATCGGCACCTTCAGTTCCTTGGGGGCCGCGGGTGCGGGACTGCTGGGCCAGCTCAGGCACGGCGCCAGGCTCAGCGCGCCGACGGCGCCGAACTGCGGGTACTTCTTGGGCCAGGCCACCAGCAGTTCGCGGACACGGTCCGGCGTGGGGCGGTTGACGGAGTCGTCGCACCGATTGACGAACTGCCCGTCCGTCTGGCGCGTCGCCTCGGCCGTCGCACTCAGCGCGTTGAGCGCGGTCGCGTCGCCGCCGCGGGCCGCGGCCAGCGCACCGGCCAGGGACAGGGTGTTGGCCAGCCCGTCGCCGCGCGGGTAGCCCAGCGCCGTGGTGATCGACTCGACGAGGCCGGCCGTCGAGGCACCGCCGGCGCCGCGTCCGGCGCGGGCGTCGGCCAGCATGCCGTCGATGGCGCCCTTGGGGTCCGGGCCCAGCGGGCAGTTGTTGGCGACGCACTGCGCGGCGAACGCGTCGAGCGCCGCCTGCTGGCCCTTGACGCGCTGCTCGGCCGTGGCTTCGGCCGAGATGCCCAGTGGCAAGGGGGAGTCCAGCACCAGCCGGGCGACCTTGGTGGGGTGTGACGCCGCATAGGCCAGGGCGATCTGGGCGCCGTTGCCGATGCCGAGGACGGCCAGCGCGGGCACGTCCCACGTGCTGCGCAGCCGCTCGAGGTCCTCGGCCGAGTGCGCGTTGTCGTAGGCCGACTCTCCCGGGGCGATGCTGTCGGTGCAGTCGGTGGTGGCCGACGTGGCGACCTTCGCCAGGTTGGCCACCTGGTCGTCACCCGCCAGGAACTGCGCCTGGTCCAGCAGGTCCTGGCGATCATTGCTCGATACACAGCTCAGCGGCCCCGACATGCCCATGCCGCGGCGGTCGACGGCCACGACCGGGCGCGTCTTCAACAGGTCGACGCCGCCGCGCTGCAGCCACACCGGCAGTTGGTGCGACGTCGGGATGTCGGACCCGGTGGTCATGACGATCGGTCCGGCGTCGGCCGGGGTCGTGGCCAGACGGGCCCGGACCACGCCGATGCTGACGGTCCCGGCGGAGCCGCCGAGGGAATCGAGGTCGGCGTCGTAGTCCGAGCACTCCAGGATGACGCCCGGCACGGCGGGAACGGTCGCGTCGCCGAACACCCGGGACGTGCATTCACGCCACGTCAGATCCTTCTTTGGCACGGCGATCGGCGGCGGGCCCTCGGGTGCCTTGGACGTGGTCGCTGCGCCCTGCGGCCGGGCACCGGAGTCGGTGACGTACCGGGGGTTGGCGGCCAGCAGCGGGGCGCATCCAGCCACGACCGTCGACAGCACCACGGTCGACAGGCTCAGGGCCGGGAGCAGCAGGCGGCGACGCATGGCCACCACAGTAGCGATGCCGGTGGTCGGGACCCGTCAGCGGACGTAGCGCGTGTACAGGTAGCCCGCGGTGTCGGTGAGCACGTGGCTGCGGCGCAGCCGGGTGTGTGCCTCGGCGGGCCCGGAGACGATCCGCCGGGCCTGTCCGCCGACGAGGATCGGCGCGATGGTCACGCACATCTCGTCGATGAGGTCTTCCTCGACGAGCATGTTGAGGATTGACGGTCCGCCTTCGGTGAGCACCCGGCGCAGCCCGCGCTCGTCGAGGATGCGGAGCACGACGTGCGGGTCGACGCGGTCGGGTGCGGCGCCGGAGGCGTCGATGACCTCGGCGAGGCCGGTGAATCGCCGGCAGGTGTCGTCGATGCTGTCGCGGCTCGTCAGGACTAGCGGCGGTACTTCGGTGCGGGTGAAGAACTTGGCGTCGTGCGGGATGTCGGCGCTGTGCGTGATGACCGCGATGGGCGGCACTTCGGCCTGGCCGCGCAGCTGACGGGCCTGCCGCTGCGCCGCGGACATCTGGGCGCCGGAGTAGTTCTCGATGCGCACGGTCGCGGCGCCGACCAGGATGACGTCGGCCTGCTGCCGCATGAAACCGAACAGCGCCCGGTCGCCGGGCCCGGCCAGTCCGCCGGCGCGGCCGTCGTCGGTGGCGCCGCCGTCAAGGCTGGAGATCATGTTGGCCCGCACCCACGGCCGGCCCAGGTTCGCGGGGTAGCTGTAGAACGGTGCCAGCAGCGTGTCGTCGCCGGTCTCGCCGCCGGCGGGGAAGGCAGCGCCTACCGCGCTGAGCTCTGTGAGCTGCGTCGCAGCGTCGGGATCGGACACGTGAATCATTGCAACACGCCGCTATGGTGCGTTAATGCCTGGGGCCAGCGAAGTCGCGCACCTGACCGATCGTCATCCGACCGTCACGCCGGAAAGACTGATCGCCGAGCTGGTGCCGCCGCCCACATTCGCCGACGTCAGCTTCGACTCCTACCGGCCCGATCCCAATGAACCGTCGCAGGCCGCGGCGGTGGTGTCGGCGCGCAAGTTCTGTGAAGACGCGATCCGCCAGCGGGCCGGCAAGAAGAAGTTGTTCGGCAAGCGCGAGGCGCTGCCCGGCGTCGGCATGTACCTCGACGGCGGCTTCGGTGTCGGCAAGACCCACCTGCTGGCGTCGACGTACTACACCCTGGCCGGTGCGAACGCCGGCCCGGCCGCGTTCGCGACGTTCGGTGAGCTGACACAGCTGGCCGGTGTCTTCGGCTTCACCGAGTGCATCGAGCTGCTGTCCGACTACGTCGTCGTCTGCATCGACGAGTTCGAGCTCGACGATCCCGGCAACACCACGCTGATCTCCCGCCTGCTCTCGGCACTCGTGGAGCGCGGCGTGTCGATCGCCGCGACATCGAACACCCTGCCCGAACAGCTGGGTGAGGGCCGCTTCGCTGCTCAGGACTTCCTGCGCGAGATCAACACGCTGTCGAGCATTTTCACCACCGTGCGGGTCGAGGGCCCCGACTACCGGCAGCGTGCGCTGCCGTCGGCCCCGGTGCCGCCGTCGGAGGAGCAGGTCCGGTCCTGGGCCGTCGGCGTCGACGACGCCACGCTCGACGAGTTCGACGCGCTGTGCGCGCACCTGGCGACCATGCACCCGTCGCGCTATCACGCGTTGATCGAAGGTGTGCAGCAGGTTTTCATCACCGGCGTGCACGTGGTCTACGACCAGTCCGTCGCGCTGCGGCTGGTGTCGCTCATCGACCGGCTGTACGACGCGGGCATTCCCGTCGTGGCGTCGGGGGAGAAGATGAACACCGTCTTCAGCGACGAGATGCTGGCCGGCGGCTTCCGCAAGAAGTATCTGCGCGCCACGTCCCGCCTGCTCGCGCTGACCCACGAGGGCACTCAGCTGCACGCCTGAGGTCTACAGCGGCCGCACCAACACGTAGTCGCTCTCGGTCCGGGCACCGAGCTGAAACGTCTTGGTGCCGGTGACCTCGAACCCGTGCTTGCGGTAAAAGCGTTGTGCGCGTTCGTTTTCCTGATTGACGCCGAGCCACACGCAGCGGGCGCCGTGCTCCCGGGCATAGGCGACCGACGCATCCATGAGCGTGGCCGCGACGTCGCCGCCGTGGACGTCGGGCAGCACGTAGCACTTGGACAGTTCGACGGCCGGCCGGTCCGGCACCGCCCGCTGCACGTCGTCGTCATCGGCCACCCCGCGAATCAGCATGGTGTAGCCCAGGATTCGCGCCTCGTCGTGCGCGACGAACACCGCGCGCTCGGGATCGCGCAGGTAGTCACCGAACCGATCGGCGGACAGGTTGCCGGCGATGAAGGCCGCGATGTTCTCCGGCGTCGACGACGGTGGGCAGGCCAACGGGAACGTCGCGGCGGCCACGTCGGCGAGTTCGACGAGATCGTCGGTCTGCGCCTGCCGAACCTGCACCGTCATCGGGATCTCCTTGTCCGGAAACACAAAACTGCCCCTGTCCGCACGGGGCAGGGGCAGTTTATGTCTGGACGTATGAGTCTCAGGGCAGCTGGTCGCCCGGCTGCCAGATGTTCCACTGCGCGAGGTGGGTGCCGGTGGCCGGGTTGAGCATGACCACGTTGGTCACCAAGCCGCGGTAGACGTCCCAGTAGACGACGCCGTCGACGGTCGAGCCCGCGGGCGCGCTCAGCAGCTTGAGTTCCAGCGCGTTGGGGTCGTCGGTGTGCTTGGAGGCGTAGGCGTCGGCGTAGGGGGTGACGCCGCTGAACGTGACGCCGTTGGCCATCCAGTGGGGATTGGGCGTCGAGATGACGTGCACGGTGACGTCGGCCTTCCACGGGCCGCCCTGTGCGCGCCAGCGCGGCGAGCCGTTCCAGGTCCAGCCCGGCGGTTCGTCCGACGGCAGCACGTTGTGGACGGTGACGTCCGCGACGAGGCCCTTGTAGTCGACGCGGAGCGTCTGGCCGAGGTTGCCGATGCTCGTCTCAGCCGCCGCGGCGGGCGCCAGCGTGGCCGCCAGCAGGGTCAACGCGCCGAGCAAACCCGCCAGCCAGCGGTAGGTCTTGTTGCCATTCACGCCCGTGCTCATCGCGTCCTCTCCGTTATGACTGCATCGCATGATGGCATACCGCCATCATGACCTCGCCGGAATGGAGTAGATCTCGCCACTCGGCCGAGGCCAGTGGGGCGTTTTGTCCCTGTCAGTGGACACTCACGCGGGCCCGGACTGCTCGCCGGCCGACTGCTGGGCGGCAACGAAGTCGGTGAGCATCTTCTCGAGCTCGGTTTCGAGACGCCCCTTGTCGACACCGAGCTGGTGCAGGGGGCCGTCGGCGTCCTCGGATTCGAGCAGGGCCAGAAGGAGGTGTTCGGTCCCGATGTAGTTGTGCCCCAACCGAAGTGCCTCACGGAACGTCAGTTCCAGGACCTTCTTGGCGGTGCCGTCGAACGGGATCAGAGCCTTGGGCTCGGCAGTGCCGACGGGCACGGCGGCGGCCGTGCGGATCTGGTCGGCGGTGACGCCCTGGTTGCTCAGCAGCACCATGGCCAGTGACCCCGGGTCGGTCAGCAGCCCGAGCAACAGATGGTCGGTGGTGATCTCGGCGCTGCGCGACGTGTGCGCGGCCTGCTGGGCTTCGACGACAGCGGTGCGGGCGCGCGGGGTGAAGCGGCTGAACCCGTCCTTGGGATCCATGGTGTCGAATCGGGGTTCCTTGGGGACGAAGCGTTTCTGAGCGGCTTGTTTGGTGACGCCCATGCTGGTGCCGATGTCGGTCCACGACGCTCCCGAGCGGCGGGCCTGGTCGACGAAGTGGCCGATGAGATGGTCGGCGATGTCGCCGAGGTGCTCGGCGGCGAGCATCGCGTCGGTGAGTTGGTCGAGCGGTTCGGTGTGCACCTTCTTAATTGCCTCGATGAGGTCGTCGAGGCGGACGGTGCCGGCGATCGGATTGGGGGTGGAGGTGTGCGCGGATTCAGCAGATGTAGCCATGCGTCAACCGTAGGTTGACGCATGGCTTTCGTCAACCGCAAGTTGACGGAAAGCTACGACTGTCGCAGGGTGTCCCAGTCGTGCTCGGTTTCCAACTGCTCGATCGCCTTGGCGGTGCGCTCTTTCAGCACGATGGTCACGGTCAGGGCGAGCAGGCCACCGACCAGCAGTGCGACCCAGGAGAACCGGGCCAGCCATTTCTCGGCGGCCACGCCCAGGTAGTAGACGACGGCCGTGGTGCCGCAGGCCCACACGATGCCGCCGGCCGCGTTGGCGGCCAGGAAGCGCGTGTAGTGCATCTTGAGCGCCCCGGCCAGCGGCCCGGCGAAGATGCGCAGCAGTGCGACGAAGCGGCCGAAGAAGACGGCCCAGACGCCCCAGCGGCTGAAGAGTCGGCGGGCCAGTGCGACGTGGCCGGGGCCGAAGTGTTTGGGAAACCGCCGGCCCAGGCGTTCGAACAGTGACATGCCGAACCGGCGGCCGATGCTGTAGCCGATCGAGTCGCCGATGATGGCGCCGGCCGCGGCGGACAGTCCGACGCCCATCGGGTCGATGTCCAGCGTGTGGCGGGACGACATGACGGCGGCCGTGACCAGAATGATCTCGCCCGGCAGGGGAATGCCCAGACTTTCGAGCCCGATCACGAGCCCGACCACGAGATACACCGCCACCGGCGGGATCGATTGCAGCAGCGCGTCGACGTCCATGCCGCTAAGGATGCACTACTACGGCGTAGCTGGAGGTGCGGGCGCCGCCGGTGCGGGTGCGGGCGCCGGGGCCGGAGCGCCGCCGCCTCCGCCGAGGGTGCCGAGAATCGCGATCGCGGCGCGCGCCTGCGGCGAAATGTTGGGACCCGGTCCGGCGGAGTCCGGCGCGGCATCGGTGACGTGCCACGGCTGGCAGCCGCTGGTCTTGAACGCCTTGTCGGTCTCATCGATGAGCACGACCTGCGCCTTGGCGGTCATGGCGCTGTCGATGACGTTGTTCTTGGCGTGCGGGTCCACGTTGTTCATCCGCCGCCAGTAGCAGCGCTTGTCGCCGACCGGTCCGGCGGTGGCGTAGGTGCCGGGCGCGATGTCCTTGCCCACGATGAACAGCCCGTCACCGTCGATGCTGGTCTTCGGGCCTGCGGCGGGAGCCGCGGGACCCGGGGAAGCGGGCGTGGGGTCGGCCACGGCAACCGCCGTCGATGCGCCCCAGCTCACCACGGCCAGTGCCGCGGCGGCGGCGATCGACGTCTTTGAGCTCATGACGACAAAGTTTAGCTCTTCTAGCAATGTGTGTGGGGCGCTGAGTGGCGGAGAAAACAGCGCAGGGCGTGGGCCGTTGCGGCCCACGCCCTGAAATGTCTCTCGCGAGATCAGTGCTGCGGTGCGAAGACGCCGCCGACGAGGCCGACGAGCTGCTGCGTGGTGTAGGTGCCGAGCTGGCCGGCGCCCTGGTTGTAGTAGGTGCCCGCGGTGCCGGCGGCCTGGTTGTACCACGTGCCGGCCTGGCCCAGGGCCTGCAAGTTCTGGGTGCCGAACTGGCCGAGGGCCTGGTTGATCTGCGTACCGAACTGGCCGATCTGCTGGTCGGGCGTGGTGTCTGCGGCAGCTGAGCCCGCACCGGCGAGCGCGATGACCGCGGCGCCTCCAGCGAGAGCAATCGATCCTGCGATGCGAGTGGTGATGTTAGCCATGGTTGGTGTCCCTCCTGGAGCGAAACTCGCTTACAGCAAACATTTGTAGTCCACATTCGGGCATTGCGCAACCAATTGAGCGAACTTTGCTGAAATGTTGATGTAACAGATTTGGATTTGCTGACTGAAAGTACGAGTCGGCCCGCCTGTTGCCTGATGAGGCTGGTGTGGCACGGGGCGGATTCACTCGGCCGATCGCGGAGATTTGGGCGGCAAGTGATGTGAACTGCGCTGATGCCGGTGTCGTTACGTCAATTGAGTAGGCGGCCCGCCGACCGGTGCGCGCGGCTGCGCAGGTGTCCGCGGTGAATTAGCTGGCCGATCCGTCAACATCGGCCGATGGCTATTGGTAGCACCGTCCTGAGCTAGTTCATCGAAGGTCGGCAGTAAATCGTTACGCACCGGCTGAGGTAAATCCTTCAGCGTTCACTGTGACAGCGCCTTCGGGGCGTTGAGTGGTGGTGGGATGCCCTGGCGGAGAGGGCTGCAAACACGTAGGCTATGACTGTCTGACCAAAGGAGTCATAGCTATGGCGGTGGCGTTCACGTCCGACGAGAAGGCGCGCATTGCGGGCACCCTGGTCGATACGGCCGAGCAGCTCTTCGCCGCCCAAGGGCTGAAGAAGACGTCGCTGGATGAACTCGTCCGGCCGGCGGGGATCGCCAAGGGCAGTTTCTACGCGTTCTTCGACTCGAAGGAGTCGCTCTATCTCGAGGTGATGCTGCGGCGGGCGCCCCGGATGGGAGCTCGGCTCAGAGAGGTGCTGGGTCGGCCGGTCGACGAGGAGAACCTCGTCTGCCTCATGCGTGCCATCACTGATGTGCTCGTCGACGATCCGTTCTATCGGAGGCTGCTGACGCATGCCGACGAGCTGACGGCGGTCAGCCGCCGCGTCGGGCCCGAGCAACTCGCGCGCGTCATGCCGCAGATCGTCAGCCCGGTGCTCGATTACCTCGCGGCCGGCCAGCGGGATGGCGTCTTGGTCGACGACATCGCCCCGGACACCCTGCTGGGCGTCATCCGGACCGTCGGTCTGCTGGTGATGAACCGTGACCGGTTCGGCGCCGGCTACGACGACGTGCTCGAGGCGACCATCCGAACTCTGGCGAGGGGAATGCTGCGATGAAGCTCTTGGACAAGTACGCCCGCGCCGCGGGCATGAGCGACGAGGCCTGGCGGCGCCACGCCAACCCATGGAGCGTGTGGACGCGATTTGCCGCCATCCCGCTGATGATGCTCGCGATCTGGAGTCGCGTCTGGATCGGCTGGTGGGCCCTGGTGCCCGTCGGCGTGGTCATCGCGTGGTTGTGGTGGAACCCGCACGCGTTCGCGCCCGTCGACAAGCCGGTCGCCTGGTCCTCCCGCGGCATCTACGGCGAGCGGCTGTGGATGCAGGACCGGTCGCAGATGCCGGCGGGATTCGCTGTCGTCCAAAGAATTTGGGTCGCCGGCGCGGTGACCGGTGCCGTGTTGCTGACGTGGGGGCTCGGCGCGCTGCTCATCTGGCCGACCGTGTTCGGCGCCGTCCTGGTGGTGTACGGGCAGCTCTGGCGGATCGACCGGCTGGGCATCTTCTACGACGAGGTGGCCGCCGGTCGGTGACCGGACTCTGTTATCTCGTTTCGGCATCGTGTGGGGGAGCGCTGCGCGAGAATATGTCGATGCGCGAGTTCAGCGAAGAGCGAGCGATCGACGACGTCGTGGCACGCCTGGCGGCGCGCTATCCGGCCCTTGATCCCGCGCAGATTGCCACCGCGGTTCGGCGTGCGCATGAAGGCTTTGCGTCCTGCACGGTGCGGGACTTTGTGCCACTTCTTGTCGAGCGGCACGTCCGTGAAGAACTGGATGAAGGCCTGCGGGCCGCCGCGGTCTGAGCCCGCGGCGGCGGGCTCCGCTCAGCCCTCGCAGGCGATGCCGTCGTTGTCGCGGTCCTGGGACGCCTTGTAGTCGGGATCGCCCTGCGGAATGTTGTACCGACCGTCGGCATGAGCTGCCGAACAGTTCTTGTATCCGGATGCCTGCGCGACGGGGGCGATGGCCACGCCGGCAGAGGTGATCAGGGCAGCAACGATCAACGCACGCAACATTTCGACCTCGGAGAGTTAGCTCGGTTCGGCAATATGCCGATATTGCGAGCTGGACGTTACAGCCATCATCACTGGCCTGTACGTGGATTCGAGGAAAAACAGCGCGATGGTACGAATATATTGCGGGTTGCTGGGTGCGGGTAAAAGAAAGGCCCGATTCGAAAACCGGGCCTGTCGTGAAACTCTGGTGCGCGATACTGGGATTGAACCAGTGACCTCTTCCGTGTCAGGGAAGCGCTCTCCCGCTGAGCTAATCGCGCCGGGTTGAAACTCTTGGAGGTGGAGACGGGAATCGAACCCGTGTGCACGGCTTTGCAGGCCGTTGCCTCACCACTCGGCCACTCCACCACTGGGGCTGATGCCATTCGCACCTTCGAGCGGATGACGGGATTCGAACCCGCGACCCTCACCTTGGCAAGGTGATGCGCTACCAACTGCGCTACATCCGCGTTTCGCTCCGGTTGAACTTTGTTCGTCCGTTGCGATGCAAGACATTAGTGCACGAATGCGAGCAGATACAAATCGCGTGAAAACCGCTGGTAAACGGCCTGGTTCGCAGAGGTGACGGCGTCTTGGCCGGTGTTTCGGGCGTTGTGTCCCGTGACTCCTGAGGCGGCGTGGTGGTGGGTTCGGTCGGTCCCGGCGGGCGTGGTCCGGCGTCGGCGGGACGCGATTCCCGTTCGGGTCGCGGGACGTGTTAGTGTCTGTCGTCGCACCGATCCGGTCGGTGAGATTCCCCGGTCTCGTAGCTCAGGGGGAGAGCGTCCGCCTCACACGCGGAAGGTCACTGGTTCGATCCCAGTCGGGACCACCACACAATCCCACCGTCACGCATCGTCGGGCATGACGGTTTCCCATTGCCCGAACTGCTGCAGATTCACACTGGCGGCCAGCTTGATCGAGGCGGCATTGTCCAGCTGGCATCGGTATTGCGGCTCGAATCCCTGCGTGAGCGCGTAGCGAAACATCGCACGCACCAACGTCTTTGCATGTCCGCGGCCCCGCGCGGAATCCAGCGTGAGCACTCCGGCATCCGCCAGCGGAAACTCGTCGTCCCACGGATAGATGCTTCCGATGCTGACGAGGCGCCCGTGTCCGTCGAATGCGCCGAACACGGCCCAATGGTCGAGCTCGACGTACGCCTCGTCCCAGTCCCGTTCCGGCACAGCCGCTTTGAACGACGCAAAGATCTCGGCATCCCTACTGGTGAGCGGCCGGACGTCGGTTGATGCCGCCTCGCCGAGGATGTCGTCGGCCGCCGATTCTGAGAGATAGAACACATTGGCGGCGTCGTTCAGCACGACACCCTGGGTCGCGAGCGCGGCCCGAATGTCGGCCGCGGTCGGACTGCCGCGGGTAGCAATGTCTTTGATCAGCGCATCCGCGACAGCAGGGCTCACGGTGACGGAGGCCAGCTTGTCGTCGGGTGATCGCAGGATGGCCGCGCGTTCGTCGTGATCGAGATATGGCTTGACGGTGATCGTCACATGTTCGTTGCGGTGCAACGTTTTTCCGCTGAACGCGGCGGTCCAGTAGTCGGTGATGACCGGCGAGAAGTCGGGCACGGATGAACTCCTGGGGACGCTGGCGGGTTGACCTGGGTAGGTCGCATCCTTCAGAGCCGTCGCCCGTTCGGCAACGCATTTTCTTGCGCCGCTCAATCGGGCTGCTATCTTAATGAACATAGTTTTCATTTTCGTTACGGGCGGGGGATGCGTGATGGCAATGCCGGTGTGGATGGCGTCGCCGCCAGAGGTGCATTCGGCATTGCTCAGCAGCGGTCCGGGTCCGGGCCCACTGCTCGCGGCCGCGGCCCAATGGTCTTCGCTCGCCGCGACCTACACAGCGGTCGCCGAGGAGCTTCGGGCCGTTCTCGCGGCAGCGCATGCGGGAGCGTGGCAGGGACCGACTGCAGAGCGATATGTGGCCGCACACGTTCCGTATCTGGAGTGGCTGACCCAGAGCGGCCTGGAAAGCCGCGCCCGCGCAGCCCGGCATGAGGCCGTCGCCGGCGCCTACAGCGCCGCGTTGGCCACGATGCCCACACTTGCCGAACTGGCCGCCAACCACGCGACACAGGCCGCACTCGTGGCCACAAACTTCTTTGGTATCAACACGATTCCCATCGCGGTCACCGAAGCCGACTACGCCCGCATGTGGGTACAGGCCGCGACCGCGATGGCGACGTACGAAGCGGTTTCTGACGTGGCGACGACATCCGCGCCGCACTCCACGCCCGCACCGCGGATCGTGGCGCACGACGACCACGATCATGACCATGACCATGACCATGACCATGACCATGACCATGACCACGGCCACGGCGATCTGGACCCGACGGATCTGGAGTGGTGGTTCGACGTCGGCGCAGAGATGGGCGAGCACCTCGAACTGTTGTGGAACAACTTGCTGACCGACCCCGCCGCGCTGCTGACCAATCTGCCGATGGTGTTGGCGGACGTGACTTTCCATGCCTCTCAACTGGCTTCGGTGCTGGGCCAGTTCGCGCCGGCGTTGATCCAGCCGGCGCTGGGCCTGGCGATCGCCAATCTCGGTTGGGTGGCCGGTTTCGCGGGGCTGGCGGGCATCCAGGTGCCCCCGACGGCGATCGGTGCGGAGCCGCTGCCCGCGGCGCAGGAAACGCCCATGCCCGCCATCGCCACGGCCCCGACGCCGAGTCCGGTGTCAACGGCCGCCCCCGCGTCCGGCCCGGCAAGTGCCTCTGCACCGGCGCCGACCGGCACGGTGTCGTCGCCTGCCACACCGGCACCCAGTGCACCGCCGCCAGTGGGCGACCCCGGCTTCCCGTATGCGGTCGGTGACGGTTCGGGAATCGGCGCGAGCGCGTGGCTTCAGCGTCAGACGCGTGTCGACGCCGCCGCGTCGGCGCGGGAGTCCGCGACGGCCCGAGAAGCCTCGGCTGCTGCGGCGGCGGCCCGGCAGGCGCGCCGACGCCGCAGCCGGCGCAAACAAGAAGGTGACGCTGTCGAATACATGGACCTCGATGTCGCCCCGGAATGGGCATCCGGCGCATCGGACAGCGGCGCCGGCCCTATGGGGTTCACCGGAGCCGTATCGAGGGCGGGCACGACCCCGGCCGGATTGGCCGCGGTGCCCGGCGACCAGTTCGGCGACGGCGCGCGTGCGCCGATGCTGCCGAGCACCTGGAGTCCCGATCACGCAGACTGACGGTCAGGCTGACACCCAGCCGCCCCACTCCTCACCGCGGAACACCCGACCATCGTCAATATCGAAGTGCCGCAGGAAGATTTGCAGGGCCGGCTGCATCTGGAAATGCAGGTCCGTCATGGCTTGCGCGATCTCGGGCGTCATCGGATCGTGGTCGGGCGGCTTCTGCGCCGGGATCAGGCCCAGCGTCAGCGCCATTTCGATCTGGTAGAAGGTGAAGTCGCCGTACGGCCGTTTGGGGTCGGCGCCGGGGATGTCCTCGTCGTCGTAGGGATCCGACAGCTCCCAGCTCATTCGCGCGAGTAGGGCGCGGTGTCGGTCGGTGAAGTCGAAGTCCGCTTCGTCGGTCAGCCGCGCGACAAACGGCGAATATCCGATATCGGCCGGGGGTCGCCGATATCGATACGTGCCGGTCGCGCACCCGCCGTGGGCAGCTGCAATCCGCAGCAGGTGCAGGTCGTCGGGCTCAGGTTCCCAGTCCGGCGGGAAGCACGGCGCGCCGGCCTCGGTGCCGTCCCAGCCGACCGCAACGCGGCGAAGCCGTTCCGTATGGTCTGTGTTCCAACGGATCTCCATGCGCGTCTAGGCGGATTCGTTCTTCTCGACCTTGTCGGCTGCGGCCAATGCGTTCAGCTGGTTCTGCAGCAGCTGCATCGAGGTGCGCGCGTAGATCATCTGGCTGGTGATCGCCATCTGTGCGCGCCCGCGGCCCAGGAAGGTGACGAACCAGGTGAACAGTGTCGTCACGCGGTTCTTGTAGCCGACCAGATAGACCAGGTGCAGCACCAGCCACGACAGCCACGCGAACGGTCCGGCGAATTCCAGTTTCTTCTTGGTCAACGGCACCGGCACCTGCGCGACCGCGTCGAACCGCGACACGGTCGCCATGCTGCCCTTGTCCCAGTACTTGAAGGGCTCGCGGTTGGCCGGGTCGTCCTGGCCGGCCAGGGACCGCTTGATGATGTCGGCGGCGTAGGTGGCGCCCTGGATCGCACCCTGCGCCATGCCAGGCACGCCTGGGACGGCCATGAGATCACCGATGACGAAGACGTTCGGGTGCCCCTTGACCGTGAGGTCGGGTTCGACCACGACGCGCCCGGCCCGGTCGGTCTCGGTGCCGTCGGACTGCTCGGCGATGAGCTTGCCCAGCGGGCTCGCCTGCACACCGGCCGACCAGACCTTGCAGGCGCAGTCGATGCGGCGCTCGGTGCCGTCCTTGTCCTTGACGGTGATGCCCTTGTAGTCGACGTCGCTGACCATCGCGTTGAGCTGGATCTCGACGCCGAGTTTCTCCAGGCGCTTCTGCGCCTTGGCGCCGAGCTTGGGACCCATCGGCGGCAGCACTGCGGGCGCGGCGTCCAGCAGGATCACGCGGCAGTCCTGCGGCTTGATGCTGCGGAACGCTCCGGCCAGCGTGCGCTCCGCCAACTCGGCGATCTGCCCGGCCAGTTCGACGCCGGTCGGCCCGGCGCCCACGACGACGAACGTCAGCCGGCGGTCGCGTTCCGCCGGGTCGGTGACCACCTCGGCGGCCTCGAACGCACCCAGGATGCGACCGCGCAGTTCGAGGGCGTCGTCGATGGTCTTCATACCGGGCGCGAACGTCGCGAAGTGGTCGTTGCCGAAGTAGGACTGCTGGGCGCCGGCCGCGACGATCAGGCTGTCGTACGGCGTGACCGTCACTTGCGACATGAGCTTGGAGGTGACGGTCTGTGCCTTCAGGTCGATGTGCTCGACCTCGCCGAGGCGGACCGTGACGTTCTTCTGCTTGCGCAGGACAAGTCGCGTCGTGGGCGCGATCTCGCCTTCGGACAGGATGCCGGTGGCGACCTGGTACAGCAATGGCTGGAAGAGGTGGGTCGTCGTGCGTGAGATCAAAGTGATGTCGACGTCGGCACGTTTGAGGGCCTTGGCGGCCTGCAGGCCACCGAATCCCGATCCGATGACGACGACGCGATGACGCTGGGACGCGATGGTCATGTGGCTCCTTCGGGCACAACGTAGGACCGAACGACAGGGCCAACATACTGGGAGTTGACGAACTATGGGCGGCAACGGGTTGACCTGCGGTGGAACGCCATTGGCCGGAACACGTTTGCGGGCGGGCTGAGCGGGAATGGCAATGACGATGAACCATTGGCATTATGGCAATTACGCTCCACCGCATCCGATCCCGCCGGCACTGCCGAGAGCGGACCGGGGCGACTTCACGGTGGCCGGACATTGGCTCCTTGCCAGACTCGGGAAACGGGTATTGCGGCCCGGCGGCATGCATTTGACGCGCGCGTTGCTGGACGATGTGAACGTCAGCAATGCCGATGTCGTCGAATTCGCGCCCGGTATGGGGCGTACCGCGGCCGAGATTTTGGCGCGTGCCCCGCGTTCGTACCTGGGCGTCGAACAGGACCGTGATGCCGCCGACACCGCCGCTCTGGTGGCGGGGCAAGACAATGTGCGCGTCGGCGATGCCGCACATACGGGCCTGCCCGACGGCAGCGCGGATGTGGTGATCGGCGAGTGGCTGCTCACCCTGCACGACGCGGACGCCGAGGCGATCGTCGCGGAAGCCGCACGGTTGCTGCGCCCGGGTGGTCGCTGTGCGGTGCACGAACTGGCGATGGCGCCCGACACCCACGCCGAGGCTGCCGACATCGCGGGCCAGTTGGCCGGCGCCGCGCTGACCAAGATCCGGCCGCTGACGGTGGCCGGATGGGAGCAACTGCTGGCGGATGCGGGGCTGACGGTCGAGCGGGTGCGGATCGCGCGCGCGTCACCGCTGGCGCTGCGACGCCAGATCGCCGACGAAGGTGTCTGGGGCGCAATCTGTTTCGTCGCGAAGCTCGCGCGGCATCCGGAAGCCCGCCGCCGGGTCCGGCAGTTGCGGGTGTCCTATTCACGACATCGCGCACATCTGGCGGCCGTTGGGCTGGTTGCCTGCAAACCGGCCGGCTAGCGTGCGGCAGGCAGCTCGATGCCCATCTGCTGCAAGGCTTTTCGCATGGAGCTGTCGCCGCGGTCCAGGTAGCCGCTCAGCTGGTCGAGCGACGCGTCCGCGGTGCCCGGCGTCATCATCGTGCAGACGCGGGCGAACGACCGGAAGTTGTCGATGCTGTCCTGCAACGACGAGTTGACGTCCGCGTCGGGAGTCGGCAGATTCTTGCCGAGATCGTCCAACGTGCCTTGCAGTTTCGTGCAATCCCGCGACATGGCGACGAAGTCGTGCGCGGTCATGGCTTCCCCGACCGTGCCGAGCGTGCCGCCCAGGCTGGAAACCGAATCGGTGATGGGGCGTTGCCACTTGAGGTCATCTGGCGCGCCGGCCTGTCCCGGCACGGTCTGCGTGCAGGCACTGAGCAGCGCGCCTGCCACTGCGAGTACCGCGATTCGACGCATATAGCCAGCGTAGGCGAGTTGGTGGCCGCATGAGAGTCTGGCTGCATGAGACGCACAGTGTTCGCGGCGGCATCGGTGCTGGTCGTGACGGCGGTGGCAGCATGCAGCTCGCCGCAGGAGAAATCCACGCCGAAGGCGCTGACGGTGTGCAGCACCGGCGATTATCGCCCGTTCACCTACCGTGACGCCGCGGGCGAGTGGAGCGGCATGGACATCGACCTGGTCCGGGATTTCGCCCGAGAATCCGGAGCGGAGCTGCATCTGGTGCCCACCACCTGGCCGACGCTCATGGCCGACCTGGGGCAGAAATGTGAACTGGCGGTCGGCGGTATCAGCGTCACCGCGGACCGGGCCGCCAAGGCGCTGTTCTCCGACCCGTATCTGCGCGACGGTAAAGCTGCGATAGTGCGGTGCGCCGATGCCGCGAAGTACCGCTCGCTATCCGACATCGATCGTGGGGGAGTGCGAGTGGTCGCCAATCCCGGCGGTACCAATGAACAATTCGACCGCGCCAATCTGCACCACGCCACCATCATCGAATATCCGGACAACAACACCATTTTCGATCAGGTCATCGAGGGCAGGGCCGACGTCATGATCACCGACGGCAGCGAAATCCGCTGGCAGGTCACGCAACATCCGCAATTGTGCGGAGTGTCGACCGACCAGCCGTTCACCGTCGCGCAGAAGGCCTACCTGATGCCCAAGGATGCCGTGGCGCTGCAACAGCGGATCAACAAGTGGCTCAGCACTATTCAAGGTGATGGCAGCTACGCGGCGGTCAGCCGCAGGTGGCTGGGTGCGGGCATCGGGCCGAAGTAGCCGGCCTAGCGCAGCGCGCCGTTGATGACCGGCTTGTCGATGATGCCCATCTCCACACCCCATTTGGTGGCGATCTCCCGGTATTCACCGGTCTGCATCAGATGTTTGAGCGCCGCCTGCAACGCGGCAGCGAGCGACGAGCCCTTGGCCACCGGCCACCCGTAGGGCTGCGCATCGACGATGCCGCCGGCCGCTTCCAGCTTGCCGCCGCTCAGTTTGATGGCGTAGCCGGTGACGGGCGAGTCGGCTGCCATGGCGTCGACGGTGCCGGCGAGCAGTGCGGCGGTGACGCCGTCCTGGCCGGCGATGGGGACGATCTCGATGGGTGCCACGCCGGCCGCCACGCATGCCGCGCTGCGGGCCGGCAGGTGGTCGGTCTCCTCGACCGAGCCGAGGTGCACGCCCACCCGTAATCCGCACGCCGCGTTGGGATCCACACTCGATCCGGCCCGCCTGGCCCACAGCACGCCGGCCTTGAAGTAGGTGACGAAGTCGGCTGACTTCTCCCGCTGTTTGGTGTCGGTGGTCGAGGACGCCCCGACCGAGATGATGCCGTCATGCACCGAAGCGACGATCTTGGAGATTCCGATTTCCCGGAACTCCGGCTCAAGTCCGAGGACCCGGCTCACCGCCGTCATCAGGTCGACGTCGAAACCCGTGAACTTGCCGTCGGGCGCCTTGAATTCATTTGGCGCATAAGGAATGTTGACGCCGACGACCAGTCGTCCCGAATCCTTGAGATCGGCAGGTAGCTTGGCGGCGATCGACGGCACCGAACCCGACGGCCCGACCTGGTGTTGCCGGGACCAGTAGAGCCATGCCGTTCCCGCACCGGCGGCCAGCACGATCACCGCGCCGACGGCGACGACGATCTGCCGGGTGCGGCGCTTCGGTTCGTCGGTCTGCACCGCATGGCGTCCCGAGCCCGTGCGCGTGCCGGTGCGGCCCGAGACGCGGACCTGCGCGCTCAGTGCGGCGCGGGCGTCCGCGGCGAGTTCACCGGCGTGCTGGTAGCGCTTGCCGGGTTTCTTGGCCATGCCTCTGGCGATGACGTCGTCGAATGCGACGAGTCGCCGATCGACGTCGGACGGCTTCGGCGCGGGCGCGCTGACGTGCCCGGCGATCTGGTGCTCGAGACTGTCGGCCGGATACGGTCGCCGGCCGGTGAGGCATTCGTACAGCACGCAGGTCAGTGCGTAGATGTCCGAGCGGGGGTCGGCCTGGCCGCCCTCGAACCGCTCGGGCGCCATGTACGCCAAGGTGCCGAGAGTGCTTCCGGCCGTGGTCAATCCGTGCTCACCAGCGGTGCGGGCGAGGCCGAAGTCGATCAGGTAGGCGAAGTCGTGATCGGTCACCAGGATGTTGGAGGGCTTGATGTCCCGGTGGATCAACCCGGTTCCGTGCGCGGCGTCCAGGGCCGCGGCGATCTGCTCGATGATTCGGACGGAGAAGTCGGGGCTCGGGCGATGCTCTGTGTCGGCCAGGATTTCGGCGAGGGTGCGCCCTTCGATGAGCCGCATGTCCAGGTAGAGCTGGCAGTCGATCTCGCCGTAACCATGAATGGGGACGACGTGCGGCTCGTTGAGGCCCGCGGCGGCCTGCGACTCGCGCTTGAACCG
This sequence comes from Mycobacterium sp. SM3041, assembly GCF_039668335.1. NCBI lineage: Bacteria > Bacillati > Actinomycetota > Actinomycetes > Mycobacteriales > Mycobacteriaceae > Mycobacterium > Mycobacterium sp. SM3041. The sequence goes on from NZ_JAYXBQ010000044.1 coordinate 137,370, forward strand.
CTCCTGGAACACGGGGTCCTTGGCGAGGTGCGGCGGCAGTACCTTGAGCGCGACGGTGCGCTGGGTATTCGTGTCGTAAGCGACGTAGACCTCGCCCATGCCGCCGCGGCCTATCAGTTCGCGCAGCTCGTACTGCCCGAATCGTGTCGGCTCCACCCAGCACTCCTTGGCGTGTCAGTTTCGTGTGAAAGCTACAACACCTGGTCAGCAGTGGCCGGGTGAATCACAGTCAGGTCGTCTGGCGGGGGTGTGCGGGCTGATCGGCCGGAGGTGTCGCGTCGACCCCACTTCGGTCCCGCCGACGCGGCGCCATTGCAACAGTGCCTCCGCTGCCTGCCAGAAAGTTTGAAGGAGTAGAAGCATTGTTATTCGAACAGGTGTTCGATACAATTAGGCATGGGAATCGCACCGGATCTCAACGCTCTTCTCGATCACCTGCGTGGCGTGCAGGTCCCCGACGACATGTCCAGGGACGACGCGGTGGCGGCCATGACGTGCGTGATGAAACTGCGCAATATGGCCGATCATGTGGCGGCGATGCTGACCGGGGTACTGGACCGCCGCGGGGTGGCGGCCGCGCAGGGCCGGACGCCGAGGGAGTTGTTGATGGCGTTGGGATGTGCCCCGTCGGTGGCGCAGCGGCTGGTCCGGGTATCGGGAGCGTTGCCGGCATTGCCCACGCTCGCGGCGCATGCCGCTGATGGGGCGATCTCCGGGGAGCATGTCGATGCGATCGTCAAAGGCATCAACCACATTCAAGCCCGCGCACCCGGTGAGGTGGACGAGGAGACCCGGTTCGCGCAGGTGACCGATCTGTTGGGGCAGTTCTTCTCCGGCGCCACCCCCGCAGACATCGACAAACGCGCGCGGCGTTTGGGCAACCGGGTCGCCGCCGCCGAAGGTGGCCTGCCGGCGGCCGAGGACCGGTCGATCAACACCGCCGACCACCGCATCACCAGCGACGGCCGGGTCCAGATCCGCGCGGACCTGGACGCCGAAGTCGGGGCCAAGTACATCGCGGCGATCGAACAAGGATCGGCACCGCGGCCCGAACCCGACGGCAGCCCCGACACCCGCACCGCCTCCCGGCGCCGCGCCGATGCCCTGGAGGCGGTGCTGGACATCGCCGCCCGAGGCGGCGATGTCGCCTCGGCCCCGCGCACCCAACTGCTGATCACCGTCCCGGCGGATGCCCCGGATTTGGCGGCGTTGGAATTCATCGGATCGATCAGCACCATGACCCTGGAACGAATCTGCTGCGACACCACCGTCACCACGATCATCGTCGACGGCGAACACGTACCCCTCGATATGGGGCGCGAGAAGCGGCTGTTCCCGGCGCACCTACGCAAAGCGCTGTATCTGCGGGATCAGTGCTGCATCAAATGCGGCGCACCACCCGGACGCACCCACGCCCACCACATCATCCACTGGACCCACCACGGTGAGACATCACTAGCCAACGGGTGCCTGCTGTGCCCGGCCTGCCACGCCAACGTCCACCACGACGGCTGGGACGTCGTCATGGGCCTGGACAAACACCCCTGGCTCATCCCACCCGCGACCATCGACCCACACCGAAAACCCATCCCCGCATACAACCGCCGCACCATGCGCCTCGACACAGCCGCATAACACCTAAAGCGTTGCGCACCTTGACAACTCAACAGTGACAACACATCGCGGGCCTGCCGCTACGGCGGCGGAGCGGCAGGCCCGCGCACCGGCCGAGCCGCCCGATCGCTTAAACGGCGCGCAGGTAGCGCTGCGCGATCACCCGCTGGGCGACCCGTGAGACCGGAGCTCCAAGCCGGCTCCACCAGAGCGCCGGCCGCGAGAACGCTGTCGCTTCGGCGAAGACCGCGTCGGTGGCCAGGTCGTAGCGCACGCTGAACAGTTCCTCGCCGGACTCCGGGTGGCCTGGCAGCGTCCCGTACGCGAATCCGCGCCGGTCGGGTTCGTCGACGACGTACACCACGCGGCATGGGACCTGCACGGGCCCGAGACGGCCCAGCATGTCGGTGCCCGCCGCGGCGGTGACGGTGGTCGCCTCCACCCGCATGCCGACACCCCGCTGCATACCCCACCGCAGGACCGCGCCGGCCGCCTCGTCGAATCGTGCTCGACCCGAACCGATCCGGGCCTCCGCGTGTACGTGGTGGTAGCCCTCCGGCAGTTCGCCGGCGGTCGCCCCGACGTCGGGGTAGGTGAATGCCAGCCCGGCCAGGTCGCTCAGTCGCATGGGGCCACCTTGCCACCGTGATAAGAGAAACAGGTGGATAAGCATGCCGGTGGAGGATTCAACCCGCCCAAACCGACCACCCAGGGCGGCCCGGACTACGGCAGGTTCGTCGAATCCGTCCGTATGGCCGGCGACCACGCGCGCGGCGCCGACGCTCCGGACGACGTCATCACCGAGGCCGCGAACCTCATCGAACAGGCCAACGCCCTGCTGGCGCCGTACCGCGCCGATGAGTGGCACTCGCCCTCGGGCCGTCGGCTCGACCTGCCCAACCGCGGCAACGTCCTGAACGTACCGTCGGATCTCAAGGTCACCGATGACGGCCGGATCGCCGGTCCCGTCCGCTTCCGGCGCTTCCACCTCGGCCGAAACGGTGCCGCGCACGGCGGGTCCATCGGGCTGCTGTTCGACTCGGTGCTGGGGCATGCCGCCTACCGCCTGACCGACAGCCCGTTCCAGCGCACCGCCTACCTGCACATCAACTATCGGCAGATCGTCCCGGTCGAAAAAGACCTGCGCGCCACCGCGACGCTGGAGCGCGTCGAGGGCCGCAAGATCTTCATCACCGGCGCGCTGCTGGACGGCGACACGGTGCTCGCCGACGCCGAGGCCCTCTTCGTCAGGCTCAAGCCGGGTCAGCCCTGAGGCGGCGCTGCGCCGCGAAGCGATGACCGGTGCCGATAGCATGGTCGCGATCGTCACCTAACCAGTAGGAGTGTCTCGATGACCGCCGTCGCCAGCCCCGCACCAGCAGCCCCGATCCGGGTCGCTGCCGGGACTACCGCCGGCGCCGCGGTCCGCGAGGCCGGGCTGCCGCAGCGCGGCGAGGTCGACGCCATCGTCGTGGTCAAGGACGCCGACGGCCGGCTGCGCGACCTGTCCTGGACCCCGGAAGTCGACGTGGAGGTCATCCCGGTCGCCGCGAACACCGAGGACGGCCGCAGCGTCATCCGCCACTCGTGCGCCCATGTGCTGGCCCAGGCCGTGCAGGACCTGTTCCCGGAGGCCAAGCTCGGCATCGGCCCGCCGATCACCGACGGCTTCTACTACGACTTCGACGTCGCCGAGCCGTTCACGCCGGAGGATCTGGCCAAGCTCGAGAAGCGCATGCAGAAGATCATCAAGGACGGTCAGCTGTTCGACCGTCGCGTGTACGAGTCCAAGGAGCAGGCCCGCGAAGAGCTGGCCAAGGAGCCGTACAAGCTCGAATTGGTCGACGACAAGTCCGGTGATGCCGACATCATGGAGGTCGGCGGCGACGAGCTGACGGCCTACGACAACCTCAATCCCCGTACCCGCGAACGGGTTTGGGGCGACCTGTGCCGTGGCCCGCATATCCCGACCACCAGGCACATCCCGGCGTTCAAGCTCACCCGCAGCAGCGCGGCGTACTGGCGCGGCGACCAGAAGAACGCCAGCCTGCAGCGCGTCTACGGCACCGCCTGGGAGTCGCAGGAGGCCCTCGACAAGCACCTCGAGCTGATCGAGGAGGCGCTGCGCCGCGACCACCGCAAGCTGGGCGTGGAGCTGGACCTGTTCAGCTTCCCCGACGAGCTGGGCTCGGGCCTGCCGGTGTTCCACCCGAAGGGCGGCATCGTGCGCCGCGAGCTGGAGGACTACTCGCGCCGCAAGCACCAGGAAGCCGGCTACGAGTTCGTCAACACCCCGCACATCACCAAAGAGCAGCTGTACATCACCTCGGGTCACCTGGAGTGGTACGCCGACGGCATGTACCCGCCGATGCACATCGACGCGGAGTTCAACGAGGACGGCACGCTGCGCAAGCCGGGGCAGAACTACTACCTCAAGCCCATGAACTGCCCCATGCACCACCTGATCTTCCGGTCGCGGGGGCGGTCGTACCGCGAGCTGCCACTGCGGCTCTTCGAGTTCGGCAGCGTGTACCGGTACGAGAAGTCGGGCGTCGTCCACGGCCTGACCCGCGTGCGCGGCATGACGCAGGACGACGCGCACATCTACGTCACCCGTGACCAGATGCGCGACGAGCTGACCACGCTGCTGCAGTTCGTGCTGGATCTGCTGAGCGACTACGGCCTGGACGACTACTACCTGGAGCTGTCCACCAAGGACCCGGACAAGTACGTCGGCTCCGACGAGCTGTGGGACGAGGCCACCGAGACCCTGCGCGAGGTCGCCGAGGCCTCCGGTCTGGACCTGGTGCCCGACCCGGGCGGCGCGGCGTTCTACGGCCCCAAGATCTCCGTGCAGGTCAAGGACGCGCTGGGCCGCAGCTGGCAGATGTCGACCATCCAGCTGGACTTCAACATGCCCGACCGGTTCGAGCTGGAGTACACCGCGGCCGACGGCAGCCGGCAGCGCCCGGTGCTCATCCACCGTGCACTGTTCGGGTCCATCGAGCGGTTCTTCGGCGTGCTCACCGAGCACTACGCCGGCGCGTTCCCGGCCTGGCTGGCACCGGTGCAGGTCGTCGGCATCCCGGTCGCCGACGCGCACCTGGACTACCTGTACGACGTTGCGGCGCAACTGAAGTCGCGTGGCATTCGCGTGGAGGTCGACGGCAGCGACGACCGGATGGCGAAGAAAATCGTGAACCACACCAATCAGAAGGTGCCGTTCATGCTGCTCGCCGGTGACAAGGACATCGAATCGGGTGCCGTCTCCTTCCGGTTCGGTGACCGCACCCAGGTCAACGGCGTCCCGGTGGCCGAGGCCGTCGATCTCATCGCCGGGTGGATCGCGCGTCGCGAAAACGCTTTCCCGACGGCAGATTTGGTGAACGAGGCGCGGGGCGCACAGGCGTGACCGAGGATCGGAGCATCGTGGACCCCGGCGTCGGAGACGCCATTGTGGACCGGGGTGTCGGTGACGTCGACTACCTGCAGCGGCTGTGGACGCCGCACCGGATGAGCTACATCGTCGACGCTCCGATGAAGGGCGGCGAGGGCACGTCCGCGGGCTCGAAGCAGCCCTTCATCGACATTCCCACGATGTCCGACGAGGAAGGCCTGATCGTCGCGCGCGGCGAGCAGGTGTACGCGGTGCTGAACCTGTACCCGTACAACCCGGGACACCTCATGGTCGTGCCCTACCGCAAGGTGTCGGAGCTCGAGGACCTGACCGAGGCCGAGAGCAGCGAGCTGATGGCGTTCACCCAGAAGGCAATTCGCGTGATGAAGGCCATCTCGAACCCGCACGCCTTCAACGTCGGGCTCAACCTGGGCACCTCGGCCGGCGGCTCGCTGGCCGACCACCTGCACATGCACGTGGTGCCGCGCTGGGGCGGCGACGCCAACTTCATCACCGTCATCGGCGGTACCAAGGTGATCCCGCAGCTGCTGCGCGACACCCGCAAGCTGCTGGCCGACGAGTGGGCGGCGCAGGACCAGAAAGCGAAGCCGTGAGCGACTTCTACCTCCTGACCCGCGCGGCCTACACCAAGTTGAGCCGCCCGCTGGCCCGGGGAGCGCTGCGCATCGGCCTGACGCCGGACAGCGTCACCGTCCTGGGCACCACCGCGTCGGTCGTCGGCGCGCTGACGCTGTTCCCGACGGGGCACCTCTGGTACGGCGCCCTGGTGGTCTGGTTCTTCGTGCTCGCCGACATGCTCGACGGCGCCATGGCCCGCGAACGCGGCTACGGCACGCGACTCGGTGCGGTGCTCGACGCGACCTGCGACCGCATCGGTGACGGCGCCGTGTTCTGCGGCCTGCTGTGGTGGATCGCGTTCGAGATGCACGACAAGCCGCTGGCCGTCGCCACGTTGATCTGCCTGGTCACCTCGCAGGTCATCTCGTACATCAAGGCCCGCGCCGAAGCCAGCGGACTGAACGCCGACGGCGGCTTCATCGAACGCCCCGAACGGCTGATCATCGTCCTGGTGGGCGCCGGCTTCTCGGACCTGCCGATCCATCCGCTGCCGCTGGCGCTGCCCATCGCGATGTGGCTGCTGGCGGTGGCCAGCATCATCACGCTGGGCCAGCGGGTCGCCTCGGTGCGCCGTTCGCCGGGCGCCGACCAGCCGCTGCCGTCGAGTGCGCCGTCGAAGGAGCAGCAATGAGCGTCCCCACCGGCGGTGTGCCGTCCTTCGGGGGTTTCGACGTCCCGATGGGCGAGCAGCTCAAGGACCTCGGCTATGCCGCGGGTTGGGGGCTGATCCGGACCATGCCGGAGTTCGCCGCCCGCAACATGTTCGACGCGGGTGCGCTGTATGCGGCGCGCGGCGGCGGTCCCGAGCAGTTGCGCAAGAATCTGGCCCGGGTGCTGGGTGTGCGGCCGGCCAAGGTGCCGGGCCGCGTCATCCGCGCCTCGCTGGCGTCGTACGGCCGTTACTGGCGGGAGGCCTTCCGGCTGCCGTCGATGAACCAGCGCACGCTCGGGGAGAGGCTCCGGCACTGCCTGGTGGGTACCGACCACATCGCCCGCGGGCTCGAGAACGGTAACGGCGTCATCCTGGCGCTGCCGCACAGCGGCAACTGGGACATGGCCGGTGTCTCGGTGGTGCACCAGTACGGCAAGTTCACGACGGTGGCCGAGCGCCTCAAACCCGAGTCGCTGTACAACCGGTTCGTCGAGTACCGCGAGTCGCTGGGATTCGAGATTCTGCCGCTGACGGGGGGAGTGCGCCCGCCGTTCGACGTGCTGACCGAGCGGCTGGAGGCCAACCGCATCGTCTGCCTGATGGCCGACCGGGACCTGTCCCGAAATGGCTTGCAGGTCAACCTCTTCGGCGAGCCAACCCGCATGCCTGCCGGCGCTGCCAAGCTCGCGCTGAAGACCGGTGCGACGCTGCTGACCGTGCACTGCTGGAACAAGCCCAACGACTGGCAGTTCGACATTTCCGGGCCGGTCGACACCTCGAGCGGCGACGTCGCGACCATCACGCAGGCTCTGGCCACCCGCTTCGAAGCGGGCATCGCCGCGCACCCCACGGACTGGCACATGCTGCAACCGCAGTGGCTGGCCGACCTGTCCGAGGAACGTCGGGCCCGGTTGGCCGGGAACGACTGATGCGCATCGGCATGGTGTGCCCGTACTCGTTCGACGTACCGGGCGGCGTTCAGGCACACGTGCTGCAACTGGCCGAGGTGATGCGCGGCTACGGCCACACGGTCAGTGTGCTGGCGCCCTCGTCGGCCGAGACGCACGCCGACCTGCCCGACTACGTCGTCTCCGGCGGCAAGGCCGTGCCCATCCCGTACAACGGGTCCGTGGCGCGGCTGCGATTCGGGCCGGCCACCCGCCGGATGGTCAAGCGCTGGATCGTCGAGGGCGACTTCGACGTACTGCACCTGCACGAGCCCAATGCCCCGAGCCTGTCGCTGCTGGCGCTCATGGTGGCCAACGGCCCGATCGTCGCGACGTTCCATACGTCGACCACGAAGTCGTTGACACTCAACGTCTTTCAGGGAATTCTGCGGCCCTGGAACGAGAAGATCATGGGTCGCATCGCGGTGTCCGATCTGGCACGGCGCTGGCAGATGGAAGCCCTTGGCTCGGATGCTGTCGAGATTCCCAACGGCGTCGACGTGTCGGCGTTCGACAACGCGCCGCTGCTGCCCGGCTATCCGCGGCCCGGCCGCACGGTGCTGTTCCTCGGCCGGTTCGACGAGCCGCGCAAAGGCATGCAGGTGCTCGTCGGCGCGCTGCCCAAGCTCGTGGCGGCCTGCCCGGACGTCGAGGTGCTGGTCGTCGGCCGCGGCGACGAGGAGGCACTCAAGGAGACCGTCGGCGAGCATGCGGGGCACCTGCGGTTCCTCGGTCTGGTCGATGATGCCGAGAAGGCGTCGGCGATGCGCAGCGCCGACGTCTACTGCGCCCCGAACACCGGCGGCGAGAGCTTCGGCATCGTGCTGGTCGAGGCCATGGCCGCGGGTACACCCGTGGTGGCCAGCGACCTGGACGCCTTCCGGCGCGTGCTGGACCAGGGTGCGGCGGGCCGGCTGGTGCCGGTCGACGACGCCGAAGCCCTCGGCGAAGCGCTGGTCGAGATGCTGTCGAACGACGCCGCCCGCCGCCGGTACGCCGAGGCGGCCGCCCAGGCGGTGCGGCGATACGACTGGTCGGTGGTCGCGCAGCAGATCATGCTGGTCTACGAGACGGTGGCCGGATCGGGGATCAAGGTCAGGGTGGAGGCCTGATGAGCTGGCTGCTGATCGTCGCACTGGTCTTGCTGGTGCTCACGGTCCTGTTCACCGTCGTGTGGGCCTATCAGACCGCGCATCGGCTCGACCGGCTGCACGTCCGCTACGACCTGTCGTGGCAGGCTCTGGACGGGGCGCTGGCCCGGCGCGCGGTGGTGGCCCGGGCCGTCGCCGCCGACGCGTACGGTTCCCGGCCGGCGGGCCGCCGTCTCGCGGCGCTGGCGGACGAAGCCGAGCGGGCACCGCGCGCGGCCCGCGAGGCCGCCGAGAACGAACTGTCGGGAGCCCTGGCGCAGGTCGATCCGGCATCCATCCCGGTCACCCTGGTCGCCGAGCTCGCCGACGCCGAGGCCCGGGTACTGCTGGCCCGCCGCTTCCACAACGACGCCGTGCGCGACACCCTCGCCCTGCGCGAGCGCACCCTGGTGCGCTGGCTGCACCTGGGTGGAACCGCGGCCATGCCAACGTATTTCGAGATCGTCGAGCGGGCGTCGCGGCACGAGCCCGGCGCGGTGGGACGACGCACGTCGGCCCGCGTGGTGCTGCTGGACCAGGACGGGCAGGTGCTGCTGTTCTGCGGCAGCGACCCGGCCGCCGACCCGCTGATGGCGCCGCGGTGGTGGTTCACCGTCGGGGGAGCGGTCGAACCGGACGAATCGCTGCCCGACGCGGCAGCCCGTGAGGTGGCCGAGGAGACCGGGCTGAAGGTCGACCCGGCCGATCTGATCGGCCCGGTGTGGCGGCGTGAGGCGGTGTTCGAGTTCAACGGGTCTGTGATCCGCAGCGAGGAATTCTTCTTCGTGTACCGCACCTCACGATTCGAGCCGGTGACCACCGGTCACACCACGGTCGAACGGCAGTCGATCCACGCCCACCGCTGGTGCGACGCGGCGGTCATCGCCCGGCTGGCCGCCGATGGTGAGACTGTCTACCCATTGCAGCTCGGCGAATACCTTTCCCTCGCAGGCGAATTGGCGGACGGGAAGGCTCCGGCGGCGATGGCCGGCCCGGCGCCGCAGACCATCCGCTGACCTGCGCGGATAACCGATTTGGTACGGCCACTAGACTTGGCGGGTACCAAATTCTTGAGGGAGATTGCAGTGGATACCGCAGCGGACAACAGCGGTCAGACGGGCACCGCCCGGGTCAAGCGCGGCATGGCCGAGATGCTGAAGGGCGGCGTCATCATGGACGTCGTAACACCCGAGCAGGCGCGCATCGCCGAAGGCTCAGGCGCCGTAGCCGTCATGGCGCTCGAGCGCGTGCCCGCCGATATCCGCGCGCAGGGTGGCGTCTCGCGGATGAGCGACCCGGACATGATCGAGGGCATCATCGACGCCGTCACCATCCCGGTGATGGCCAAGGCCCGCATCGGCCACTTCGTCGAGGCGCAGATTCTGCAGAGCCTCGGCGTGGACTACATCGACGAGTCCGAGGTGCTGACCCCGGCCGACTACACCCACCACATCGACAAGTGGAAGTTCACCGTGCCGTTCGTGTGCGGCGCCACCAACCTGGGTGAGGCCCTGCGTCGCATCAACGAGGGCGCGGCCATGATCCGCTCGAAGGGTGAGGCCGGCACCGGTGACGTCTCCAACGCCACTACGCACATGCGCAAGATCGGCGGCGAGATCCGTCGGCTGACGTCGCTGTCGGAGGACGAACTGTACGTTGCCGCAAAGGAATTGCAGGCGCCGTACGAGCTGGTGGTCGAGGTCGCGCGGGCCGGCAAGCTGCCCGTGACGCTGTTCACCGCCGGTGGCATCGCCACCCCGGCCGACGCCGCGATGATGATGCAGCTGGGCGCCGAAGGCGTGTTCGTCGGTTCGGGCATCTTCAAGTCGGGTGACCCGGCCGCTCGTGCCGCGGCCATCGTCAAGGCCACGACGTTCTACGACGACCCGGACACGCTGGCCAAGGTGTCGCGCGGTCTGGGTGAGGCCATGGTCGGCATCAACGTGGAGGACGTGCCGGAGCCTCATCGGCTCGCAGAGCGTGGCTGGTAAAACCAACAGGTGGCAATCGAGCAGATACTCGACCTCGAACAACTCGAGGTCAACATCTACCGCGGCAGTGTCTTCAGCCCGGAATCGGGTTTTCTGCAGCGCACTTTCGGTGGCCACGTAGCCGGTCAGTCGTTGGTGTCGGCGGTGCGCACCGTGGAGCCGAAGTACCAGGTGCACTCGCTGCACGGGTACTTCCTGCGTCCCGGTGACGCCCGCGCACCGACGGTGTACATGGTGGAGCGCATTCGCGACGGTGGGTCGTTCTGCACCCGCCGCGTGAGTGCCATCCAGCACGGCGAGAACATCTTCTCGATGTCGGCGTCGTTCCAGACCGACCAGTCCGGCATCGAGCACCAGGACGCCATGCCGGTGCCGCCGCCGCCCGACCTGTCGAAGGGCTTCCGGTCCGCCGGGGCGTTCGACGACGCCGGGTTCGCCCAGTTTGCCGAATGGGACGTGCGCATCGTGCCGCGCGACCAGGTCGTCCGGGTGCCCGGCAAGGCGTCGCAGCAGCAGGTCTGGTTCCGGCACCGCGACCCGCTGCCCGACGACCACGTCCTGCACATCTGCGCCCTGGCCTACATGAGCGACCTGACCCTGCTGGGTTCGGCGCAGGTGAATCACCTTGAGGTACGCAAACATATGAACATCGCCTCGCTGGACCACGCCATGTGGTTCATGCGGCCGTTCCGGGCCGACGAATGGCTGCTGTACGACCAGTCGTCGCCGTCGGCGTGCGGCGGCCGCGCGCTGACGCAGGGCAAGATTTTCAACCAGTACGGCGAGATGGTGGCCGCCGTGATGCAGGAGGGGCTGACCCGCTACAACCGCGGCTTCGTCCCACCGGCCGAGTGAGCCCGCACGTCGGTGTCCTGGCCTTGCAGGGGGACACCCGAGAGCATCTGGCTGCCCTGCGCGAAGCGGGCGCCGAGGTGTCCACGGTCCGGCGCCTCACGGAGCTGAATGCCGTTGACGCCCTGGTGATCCCGGGCGGCGAGTCCACCGCGATGAGCCACCTGCTGCGCGAGCTGGAACTCCTCGAGCCGCTGCGCGACCGCCTGGCCGCGGGCATGCCGTGCTACGGATCGTGCGCCGGCATGATCCTGCTCGCCACCGAGATCAACGACGCCGGTGTGCCGGGCCGTGAGGCCCTGCCGCTACGCGGGATCGATATGACGGTGCGGCGCAACGCCTTCGGCCGGCAGGTCGACTCGTTCGAAGACGACCTCGATTTCGTCGGCCTCGACGATCCCGTGCACGCGGTGTTCATCCGGGCGCCCTGGGTCGAGCGCGTCGGGCCCGACGTCGAGGTGCTGGCCCGCGCGGCCGGACACCCCGTCGCCGTCCGTCAGGGCCGCATGCTCGCGACGTCGTTCCACCCCGAGGTCACCGGCGACCGGCGCATCCACAAGCTCTTCGTCGAGTCCCTCTGACCGCGACAACCAGACGCGCAGGCGCTCGTAGATCCGCTCGTCGTTCAGCAGCGTGAAGTGGTGCGCCTCCGGTAGATGCAGGCGATTTTCGCGGTCAAACCCCATGTCGCGCTTGCGGCTTCGGCCTTGCGCGCTGCGCACCTGCACGAGTCCGTCGCCGAGTACCCAGCCGATCGGGTTGGCCGGCGTGCGGGCGATGGTCGCGGTCACGCAGTAGTACGAGACCCCCTCGAGCAGTGGCACGTCGATCGGCGGCTGCTGCGCCCGCAGGGCGTCCGGTTCGCAGTCGCGCCAGTCGCGTTCGTCGAGTGAGCCGAACCGCAAGTCTCTGATCCCGGTGCTGCGCCGGCGCAGCAGGTTGCCGAACGGGCGGGTCTCGGGCAGTGCGCTGAGCGCCGCCGACCCGTAGTGCACGACCTTCTCCAACGGTGCGCCGGTGTGCGGGGTGCCCAGCGTGACGACGGTGCGCACCCGATTCACCCATGACGCGCCGGGCACCGCGCACGCCGATCGGACGACCAACCCGCCCATCGAATGGCCGACCAGGGATATCGACGTGACCGGCACCGGCCAGGCGGCCACCAGCTGGTCCAGCAGTTCGGACAGCAGCACGCCGTTGTCGGAGATGTGCAGGCCGGTGTTGTAGCGAATCTCGACGCCGGTGATGCCGATGTCGGCCCCGAGCCGCTGGGCGTACGTCGGCCGCTTTCCCAGGGCCCAGAAGGCCTCGGTCTCGATCAGGCCGTGGAGGAACACCACGACGTCACCCGTCGCGGCCGGATAAGCGGCGCGCAGGCTGTCGGTGTCGAGGGTGACCGGCCGGCCGTCGACCCGCACCGACATCGTCGTCGCCAGCACGGAACCCTGCTCGTGGAGCTTGTCGCCGATCAAACCCTGCAGCACCGCGAGGACGCGTGCGCCACCGGCCTGATCGGACAGCTTGCCTGCGGTCTGGTCGTGCACGGCTTTGCCGGCGATGGGCGCGGCCGTGGTGGCCACATGGCTGATGGTGGAGTAGACGCCGTCGGTGATGGCGTCGTAGACGACCTTCACGGGCTTGGCGGCCGGGCCGACGCCAAGGCCCACCAGTCGGAAGACCCGCTCGGAGATGGCGCGCTGGACCTTGTGGATGCCGTCGACGGCGGTGCCCAGCTCGTTGAGTCCGAGCTCGGTGAGGGCGGCGGCTTCGCTGGCGAGAGGGTCGTCCATAGGTTGAGTGTACGACTGTTCACTGGAGGGCCTTCTGTGAATCCGCTGATTGTGAGCAGTTTCATCACGTCCGCACGTCATAGCGGCGGCTCGCCCGCTTCACAGCTGGGCCATAGCTGGGGCTGCCTTAATGGTCGGGTGACTACGACATCCGCCGCCGTCCTGGACGCCCCGATGGCCGAGCCGGAGATCACGGCACCCACCAAGACCCGCGAGCGCGCGGCGCTGGCCGTGCTGCTGATCGTGACGGCCGTCGGCTACCTGTGGAACATCACGGTCAACGGCATGGGCAACCAGTTCTATGCCGCCGCCGTGTGGGCCGGCTCCCGGAACTGGGAGGCGCTGTTGTTCGGCTCCATCGACCCGAACAACGTCATCACCGTCGACAAGCCGCCGCTGTCGCAGTGGGTGATGGCGCTGTCCGGGCAGATTTTCGGCTTCAGCAGCGCGAGCATGTTGATCCCCGAGGCGTTGATGGCCGTCGGCTCGGTGTGGCTGCTCTGCGCCGCGGTACGACGGGCCAGTGGTCCGGCGGCCGGGCTGCTCGCCGGTGCGGTGCTCGCGCTGACCCCGGTGTCCGCCATGATGTTCCGCTTCAACAACCCCGACGCGGCCATGGTGCTGCTGATGACACTGGCCGCGTACTTCACGGTCCGTGCGCTCGACAACGGTGCACATGGCGCGGCTCGCCGCGGCGGCGCCAAGTGGATGGCCCTTGCCGGTGTCGCACTGGGTTTCGCGTTCCTGGCCAAGATGCTCGAGGGTCTGATGGTCATGCCGGCGCTCGGTCTGACGTACCTCGTCGCCGCGCCCGTCGCGCTACGCGCCCGGCTGTGGCACCTGCTCGGTGCACTCGCGGCCATGCTGGTCTCCGCCGGCTGGTTCGTGGTGTTGACGATCCTGTGGCCGGCGTCGTCCCGGCCCTACATGGCCGGCTCGACCGACAACAGTTTCATGAATCTGGTGTTGGGCTACAACGGCTTTGGTCGCGTGCTCGGCAAGAACCACATGGGTAAGAGCGACCCCGACAAGCCGTCGACGGTGCACACCCTCACCGGGGAACACGCCGGACACGCCGCCGGTGAGACGATCAAGACCGCCGGGCACCATGGCTTCGGCATGGGTGATCAGACTCAGGGCCTGCCGCGGCTGTTCACCGGTGAATTCGGTTTCGAGATCGGCTGGCTGGTGCCGGCCGCGCTGCTGGCCACCGTGCTCGTACTGATCTCGCGCGGTCGCGCACCGCGCACCGATCGGGTCCGGGCCGGCGCCATCCTGTTCGGCGGCTGGCTCGTCAGTGTCGGCCTGGTGCTGAGCTTCATGAAGACCAACGTGCACCCGTACTACTGCCTCGCGCTGGCTCCGGCCATGGCGGCGATGTTCGCCGTCTTCGTCATCGAGTTCTGGCGCCGCCGGGACTCCCGGTTCCACCGGATCGGCTTGGCCGCAGTGCTTTTGGCCAGCGGGATGTGGGGCTTCGTGATTCTCGGCCGCAACGCCGACTGGCTGCCCGCACTGCGCTGGGTGATCCTGGCTGCCGCCGTCGTCGGCACGGTCGCATTCGTGTGGCCCGGGCGTCAGCGGGTGGCGGCAGCCGCGGTGGCGTTGGCGATGTTCGGCGCTGTCGGGGGTTCGGTGGCCTACTCGCTCGCGACCTTCGGCCAGCCGCACCTCGGCGGCGGGCCTTCCGTCGGCCCCGCGGACAAGGACGACAAACACGGCGGCTGGGGTCAGCGTGACGAGAACCCCCAACTGAACGCGCTGCTCAAGGCCACGAGCACCAAGTGGTCCGCGGCGATCGACCGGTCGTCGCCGGCCGCCGGTCTGGAGCTCGACACCCGCACGCCCGTCATCGCGATCGGTGGCTTCGGCGGGTCCGATCCGGCGCCGACGCTGCAGCAGTTCCAGTCCTACGTGGCGGCCCACGAGGTGGCGTACTACATCGTCTCCGACAACAAGGGGCACTGGGGCGCCGATGCGCACAGCGACATCGCCGACTGGGTGGGCGTCAACTTCGCGCCGATGAAGGTCGGGTCGGACACCGTCTACAACCTGCTGCAGCCGGTCCGGAAGTAGTGATTGACCAGGCCTGTCGGGGCCTCCGATTCGTCCACGTAAACTGATCAGCTGACGTTTGATCAGAAAGAGGGCGTACACGCATGAGCGGCCATTCCAAGTGGGCGACAACCAAGCACAAGAAGGCCGTCATCGACGCCAAGCGCGGCAAGATGTTCGCCAAGCTGATCAAGAACATCGAGGTCGCGGCCCGCGTCGGCGGCGGCGACCCGGCCGGTAACCCGACCCTGTACGACGCCATCCAGAAGGCCAAGAAGAGCTCGGTACCGAACGACAACATCGAGCGGGCCCGCAAGCGCGGCGGCGGCGAGGAAGCCGGCGGCGCCGACTGGCAGACCATCATGTACGAGGGCTACGGCCCCAACGGTGTCGCGGTGCTCATCGAGTGTCTGACCGACAACCGCAACCGCGCCGCCGGTGAGGTCCGCGTCGCGATGACCCGCAACGGCGGCAACATGGCCGACCCGGGTTCGGTCGCCTACCTGTTCTCCCGCAAGGGCATCATCACGCTCGAGAAGAACGGCCAGACCGAGGACGACGTGCTGATGGCCGTCCTCGATGCCGGTGCCGAAGAGGTCAACGACCTCGGTGACTCGTTCGAGGTCATCTGCGAGCCCACCGACCTGGTCGCGGTGCGTACCGCGCTGCAGGACGCCGGCATCGACTACGACTCGGCCGAGTCCGGCTTCCAGTCGTCGGTGTCCGTCGAGGTCGACCTCGAGGGCGCCCGCAAGGTGTTCAAGCTCGTCGACGCCCTCGAGGACAGCGACGACGTCCAGAACGTCTACACCAACGTCGAGATCCCGGACGACGTCGCCGCGCAGCTCGACGAGGAGTAGCCGCTCCGGCGGTAGCCTGCCGAGCATGTCCGAGCCGCCTCCGTTCAGCCCGACTGTCACGCTGCTGACCGTCAGTCGGGTGTGGGACGCCGCATTCGCCGACGCTCTCAAGCCCCTCGGGCTGACGACGCGCAAGTACGGACTGCTCGGGCACATCCGGGGCAGCGCCGGCATCTCGTTCAGTGAACTCGCCCGGCGTTCGCGCATCACCGTGCAGAGTGCGCACGCGGCGGTCGCGGCGTTCGTCGAGGCGGGACTCGTCGACGACAGCACGGCGCACGCCGGTGCTGCTTCTACGTTGCGCGTGACGGCCGCGGGGGAGTCGTTGCTGAACCGCGCGGCTGACGTCGTGGCCCGTCTGGACACCGAGTTCGCGGCACAAAACCCTGAACTGACCGACGCATTACGCGAGTACATGAGACGAGTCATGTCCGCTTCGCCATAACCTTCAGTTAGACTGAAGGTTATGCAAGCGTTGTTGCTGTCCGTCCACGTCGTCGCGGGCATCCTCTTCGTCGGGCCGATCGCCGTGGCCACCAGCCTGTTTCCCCGCTACGCGCCGGCCGGCGGACCGTCGGCGAACGCGGAACGCAACGACGGCGTCGCCCGTGCGCTGCACCGCATCACACGCGTCTACGGGGTGCTGGCGCTCGTTGTGCCCGTCGTCGGCCTCGCCCTCGCCGGTGTCCAGGGGCGCTCGACCGAGGTCTGGATCATCGTGGCCATGGTGCTCACGGCCATCGCCGGCGGACTGCTCGCGTTCCAGATCGCCCCGCGTCAGCGGGCGGCGCTCGCCGCGCCCGACGATGGGCGGCAGTTGCGCACCCTCGGCATGGTGACCGGCATGTTCAACCTGCTGTGGGTGATCGTCGTGGTGCTGATGGTCGTGCACCCGGGCTCCAGGTACGTGTGAGCATCCGACCCGGCGTGTCACATCGGTGTCGCGCAGCGGAAACCCGCAGCCGCACTGCAAGATGTCCCGATGGCAGCGGTGACGGATCCGGACGGGGTGGAGTGGCGCGTGCGCCGGCGCTGGTGGCCGTTCTGGGATGTGTTCGACATCGTCGACATCGCGTTCCTGGATTGGGTGGGCGTGGTGCTGGCTCTTCCGCTGTTGATCCTGTGGCCGTTCTGGCTGCTGGCCAAGCTGTTCGGGGTGCGCTGGAAGATCATCGTGGAACGCGGTGGCGCCGAGACGCACCGTGAACTCGTCCGCTGGTGGGGAGCGTCGGAAGCGCGCATCGCCGAACTGACCCAGGAGATTCGGCAGGGCGCGCGGTCGGGGTACTTCCAGATCTGAGCGTGTCCCTGGCGCAACCTGTCGCCACCGCCCGCTAAGCTATCGAACAGCTGTTCGGGACCTAGTGAGGAGTGGGCGTGCGGGTGATGGGCGTCGACCCTGGTCTGACGCGCTGTGGTCTCTCGATGATCGAGGGAGGCACGGGGCGCAAGGTGACCGCGCTCGATGTCGACGTGGTGCGCACCCCGTCCGACGTCGAACTGCAGCGGCGGCTGCTGACCATCAGCGACACCGTCGAGCACTGGATGGACACGCATCGTCCCGACGTCATCGCCATCGAGCGGGTCTTCGCCAACCAGAACGCCAACACCGCCATGGGCACTGCACAGGCCGGCGGCGTCATCGCGCTGGCGGCGGCGCGCCGGGGCATCGACGTGTACTTCCACACGCCCAGTGAGGTGAAGGCCGCGGTCACCGGAAACGGTCGTGCGGACAAGGCTCAGGTCACCACCATGGTCACCAAAATTCTTGGGCTGCAACAGAAACCGACTCCGGCCGACGCGGCTGACGCGCTCGCGCTGGCCATCTGCCACTGCTGGCGGGCGCCCATGATCGCCCGGATGGCCGCGGCGGAGGCCAAGGCCGCGGAGTTCAAGAAGCAGTACGCAGCGAAGGTGAAGGCGGCGCGCGCATGATCGCATCGGTCCGTGGCGAGGTCATCGACATCGCGCTCGATCACGCGGTGATCGAGGCCGCCGGTGTCGGCTACAAGATCATGGCCACCCCCGCGACGCTGTCCACGCTGCGCCGCGGCACCGAGTCACGGCTGATCACCGCCATGATCGTGCGCGAGGATTCGCAGACCCTGTACGGCTTCGCCGACTCCGACGCCCGCGACCTGTTCAACACGCTGCTCGGCGTCTCGGGCGTCGGCCCCAAGATCGCGCTGGCGACCCTCGCGGTCTACGACGCCCCGACCCTGCGGCAGGCGCTGGCCGACGGCGACGTCACCGCTCTCACCCGGGTGCCGGGCATCGGCAAGCGCGGCGCCGAACGCATGGTCCTGGAACTGCGCGACAAGATCGGTGCGACGACGGGTGCCGGAGCGGGCGTCGCCGGTGGCCACTCCATTCGCGGTCCCGTCGTGGAAGCCCTTGTCGGACTTGGCTTTCCGGCCAAGCAGGCCGAAGAGGCCACCGACAAGGTGCTGGCCAACGATCCGGACGCCAACACCGCCACCGCGCTGCGGTCGGCCCTGTCGATGCTGGGTAAGAAGTGAGCCGGTTCGAGGACGAGGGCACCGAGCCCGACGAGCGGGACGTCTCGCCCGCACTCACTGTCGGCGAGGGCGACGTCGACGCCAGCCTGCGGCCCAAATCGCTACGCGAGTTCATCGGCCAGCCCCGGGTCCGCGAGCAGCTGCAGCTGGTGCTCGAAGGCGCCAAGAACCGCGGCGGTACCCCCGACCACATCCTGCTGTCCGGCCCGCCCGGTCTGGGCAAGACGTCGCTGGCCATGATCATCGCCGCCGAGCTGGGGTCGTCGCTGCGTGTCACCTCCGGGCCTGCGCTGGAGCGCGCCGGCGACCTGGCCGCCATGCTCAGCAACCTGGTCGAGGGCGACGTTTTGTTCATCGACGAAATCCATCGCATCGCCCGGCCCGCCGAAGAGATGCTGTACCTCGCCATGGAGGACTTCCGGGTCGACGTGGTGGTCGGTAAGGGACCCGGCGCGACGTCGATTCCGCTGGAGGTCGCGCCGTTCACCCTGGTCGGGGCGACGACAAGGTCGGGCGCACTGACCGGCCCGTTGCGTGACCGGTTCGGGTTCACGGCACACATGGACTTCTACGAACCGCCCGAGCTGGAGCGGGTGCTCGCCCGGTCGGCCGGCATCCTCGGCATCGAACTCGGTGCCGAAGCCGGTGCCGAAGTGGCTCGGCGGTCCCGCGGCACGCCCCGTATCGCGAACCGGCTGCTGCGCCGGGTCCGGGACTATGCCGAGGTCCGTGCCGACGGCGTCATCACCCGCGACGTGGCCAAGGCCGCACTCGCCGTCTATGACGTCGACGAGCTCGGCCTGGACCGGCTGGACCGGGCCGTATTGACCGCGCTGACAAAGAGTTTCGGGGGCGGCCCGGTCGGGGTCTCGACGCTGGCGGTCGCGGTCGGGGAGGAGGCCACCACCGTCGAGGAGGTGTGCGAGCCGTTCCTGGTGCGGGCCGGGATGATCGCCCGGACGCCGCGGGGGCGCGTGGCGACGCCGCAGGCGTGGACGCACCTGGGCCTGCAACCGCCGATAAACGGACTTGGACAGGCCGGGCTGTTTGAATAGGACCCATGCTGACCGCAGGGTTGATCGTTGCCGGCCTCGCCGCGCTGCTGCACGTGTACATCTTCGTGATGGAGTCGCTCACCTGGACTTCGCCGCGGACCCGAGCCACCTTCGGGCTCACCGAGCAACAGGCGGTGGACACCAAGGAGCTGGCGTTCAACCAGGGGTTCTACAACCTGTTCCTGGCGATCGTCACCGCCGTCGGTATCGCGGCGATCATCTTGGGATGTAACGCGGTCGGGCTGGCGCTGATCTTCGCCGGCATCGGGTCGATGGCCGCCGCAGCGCTGGTGCTGTTGCTGTCGTCCCCGGAGAAAGCGCGGGCCGCCATCACGCAGGGCATCTTCCCGGTGCTCGGCATCGTCGCGTTGTTGATCGGATCGCTGGGGTGATTCGTCGCTGCGCGACCGTCGCTGCCGCCGTCGTGTTGGCCTTCACCGGTGGCGGCACGTCCGCCGCGGATCCGCCTCCCGACCCGGTGCAGCTGGCCGACACGCTCGTCGCCGACGAGCAGGCCGTGCGGGATCCGGCGACGCCGGAGCCCGCGTTGATCGACGCTGCGCACCGGCAGCAGGTCGCCTATCGCGAGATCGCCAGGCATCCGGAGTGGGATGCGGTCATCGCGCCGCGCATCCCGCCGGCACTGGCCGCGGCGTACGGCCGCAACGTCGACGCCGGCCGGCAGCTGGCCGGGATGACACCTCCGCGCGACAACCTCCCGCCGTGGACCATCCAGCCGCCGGCGCCCGCCGACGAACTGCTCGGCTACTACCGCGAGGCGCAGGCGGCATCCGGGGTCGACTGGACGTACCTGGCGGCGATCAACCTGATCGAGTCGCGGTTCGGCCGGATCAACGGCGACAGCACGGCCGGGGCACAGGGGCCCATGCAGTTCCTGCCGTCGACGTTCGCCGCGTACGGCTCCGGTGACATCCGTTCGCCGCGCGATTCGATTCTCGCGGCGGGCCGCTATCTGGCGGCCAACGGTTTCGCCACCGACCATGACGGCGCCCTGCACCACTACAACCATTCCGGCGCGTATGTCCGTGCCGTCAACGACTATGCGGCAGTGCTGGCTGCCGATCCCGCCGCGTTCGCGGGCTACTACCAATGGCAGGTCTACTTCCGGACCACATCGGGCGACGTGTTGCTGCCGGTCGGCTATTCGGCCTGAGCCGTCAGTGATGTGACAGCAGGTGCGTGCTCACCTGATCGCCGCCGGCGCGTTTGGCGACATACATGGCGTGGTCGGCCGACGCCAGGAGCTGGTCCATGACCGGCCGGCTGCCGGCCGGCGCGTGGGCGATCCCGAAGCTCGCCGTCATGTACCACGGCTTCGTGGCGATGCTCCGGCGTAGCCGCTCGGTGAAGCGCAGGGCAGTGGCCTGATTGCCACGGATGGCGATGACGAACTCCTCGCCGCCGATCCGAGCCGCGACCGCACCTTTGGGCAGGGCGTTCATGATGGCCCCGGCGACGTCCATCAGAACCCGGTCGCCGACGGCGTGCCCGAGCGTGTCGTTGATGCGTTTGAAGTCGTCCAGGTCCAGGAGGATGACGCTGATCTCGGATTCGGCGTGGGGACCGGCGAGCAGCGGGCGGATGGCCTGTTCGAAACCGCGGCGATTGGGCAATTGCGTCAGTGGGTCCAGGTGGGCCACGGCGGAGTCGTCGCCCAGCAGCATCACCAGCACATGCACGGCGAGCGGGAGCAGCAGCGTGTTGGCGACGAGCCCGACGAACACTGCGGCAGCCAGCTGCGGATCGCCTTGCTCCGCCAGTCGGACCCCGCAGGTCGCGGCGGTCAGGATGGCGGTCACGGCCACCGACGCCAGGTATTTGGACGTGTGGAAGGACGCCACGTACGCGGCGAGCAGCGCGAACACAAAGCCGCCCAGAGCCGCCGCCTTGGGGTCGCGCTGCACCAGACACACGCCGGCGATACAGAACTGCAGCAGGATCACGATCACGGTGGACTGGCGCCGGCGCGGCCAGCGCGTCAGCCACACGATCGAGCACCCGATGGCGACGACACCGGCGACGACCGGCACCGCGACGGAGAAGACGGTCGCCGGGCCGGACGGACTCCAGATCGTCGCGAGGCCGACCGCGCCGCCACTGAGGACGATCAGTCCGACGATGATGCGGGTGTAGGGCTGCAGGCCACGGTTCTCGATGTACGCGGACAGCCATTCATAGTGGTCGGGCCGGTGCCACCATTGCCGAATTCGCTGCCAGGCCAACGTCCCGAACCTCCCTCACACCCGGGAAAAGCTAGCGCATTGTTAACTGGATTGCACGGCGTAGAGGCTTATCCGCACGAAATTCCCATCTTACTTTCGCGAAAATAATTGCTAGTGCGATGTCCCGCTTGATGGGTCGTGGAATCGCACGCGGTGTGGTGGTCGGCGTTGACGCCCTTGATGGCACACTGGTCTCTACCGCGGCACGGCGTACGGCTGGTCCGGCCCGCTTGCCTGTTCACAGACTCAACAGAACGAAAGATTTTCGCTGTCATGGATTTGGTCGTCTTCCTGCCGCTGCTCCTGGTCATGGGTGCCTTCATGTTCTTCGCGTCGCGGCGGCAGCGGAAGCAGATGCAGGCCACGATCGACCTGCACAACTCGCTGAAGGTGGGCGACCGCGTGCACACCACGTCCGGTCTGCAAGGCACCATCGCCCGGATCGACGACGACAACGTGGATCTGGAGATCGCTCCCGGCGTCGTCACCATCTGGATGAAGCTCGCCGTGCGCGACCGCATCGAGCCCGAGACCGAGGCCGCCGCTGAGGACGTGACCTCGGCTGCCGTCGAAGAGGGCGCGCCGAAGACCGAAGGCTGACATTCCCGCTCCAACACGTACCCTTTGCGGGGCTGACGTACCGATCTCAAGGAGACCCTAGAACCGTGGCATCGTCTTCGGCGCCGGTGCACCCATACCGCTATTTGTCGTTGTTCCTGGCGCTGCTGATCGGCGCCTACCTTCTGGTGTTTCTCACCGGCGACAAGCAGGCCAAGCCCAAGCTGGGCATCGACCTGCAGGGCGGTACCCGGGTCACCCTGACTGCACGTACCCCTGACGGCTCGACGCCGACCCGCGAGGCGCTGATCCAGGCCCAGGAGATCATCGGCGCCCGTGTGAACGGCCTCGGTGTCTCGGGTTCCGAGGTTGTGATCGACGGTTCGAACCTGATCATCACGGTGCCCGGCCAGGACGGCAGCGAGGCCCGCAACCTGGGCCAGACCGCGCGGCTGTACATCCGGCCCGTCGTGCACGTCATCCCGGCGCAGGGCGCGCAGCCCGCGAAGCCCGCCGCGCCGGCTGCTCCGGCTCCCGGTGGCATCCCCGGCGGGCCCGGTGGTCTGCCCGGCATGCCCGGTATGCCGCCGCTGATCGCGCCCGCCGAGCCGGAGGCCCCGGTCGTCCCGCCGACGCCGGGCATGCCCGCGCACCCGGCCTCGACCGAGCCGGCACCCGCCCCGGCCCCGCAGCCGCGGCCCTTCCCGGAGGAGCCGACCCCGGCGCCGTCGGACACCTCGGCCACGCCTGCCCCGCCGGCACCTGCCGCTCCGGGTGCACCTGAACCGGGTGCCCCCGCCGCTCCGGCCCCGGGCGCACCGGGCGTCCCCGCACCGGGTGCCCCCGCGCCCGCGCCGGGAGCGCACGGCCCCAAGGCCGAACTGGCCCAGCGCATCGCCGACGAGAAGGCCCTGCGTCAGAGCACGCAGCCGCAGATCCAGCTGCTGGCTCTGCAGTTCCAGGCCACCCGCTGCGACCAGCAGGACGTGCTGGCCGGCAACGACGACCCGAACCTGCCGCTGGTGACCTGCTCCAAGGACCACAAAGAGGTCTACCTGCTGGACAAGTCGATCATCAGCGGTGACGAGATCAAGGACGCGTCGTCCGGTCTGAACCAGCAGCAGGGCGAGTACGTCGTCGACGTCACGTTCAAGGAGAAGGCCGCCGAGGTGTGGGCCGACTTCACTGCCAAGAACATCGGCACCCAGACCGCGTTCGTGCTCGACTCCCAGGTCGTCAGCGCGCCGGCCATCCAGGAGGCGATCCCGGGCGGCCGCACGCAGATCACCGGCCACTTCAACGCCTCGACGGCGAAAGACCTGGCCAACGTGCTGAAGTACGGCTCGCTGCCGCTGTCGTTCGAGTCGTCGGAGGCGGAGACGGTGTCGGCCACGCTGGGCCTGACGTCGCTGCGCGCCGGCTTGTGGGCCGGTCTGATCGGTCTCGGTCTGGTGCTGCTCTACTCGCTGGCCTACTACCGGGTCCTCGGCCTGCTCACCGCGCTGTCGCTGGTCGCGTCGGGCGCCATGGTGTTCGCGATCCTGGTGCTCCTGGGCCGGTACATCAACTACACGCTGGACCTGGCGGGTATCGCGGGTCTGATCATCGGTATCGGTACGACCGCCGACTCGTTCGTGGTGTTCTTCGAACGCATCAAGGACGAGATCCGAGAGGGACGCAGTTTCCGCTCGGCCGTGCCACGTGGTTGGGCACGCGCCCGCAAGACCATCGTCTCGGGTAACGCGGTCACCTTCCTGGCTGCCCTGGTGCTGTACATCCTGGCTGTCGGACAGGTGAAGGGCTTCGCGTTCACCCTGGGCCTGACCACGATCCTCGACATCGTGGTGGTGTTCCTGGTGACGTGGCCGCTGGTCTTCCTGGCGTCGAAGTCGGCGCGGATGGCCAAGCCTGCGTACAACGGTCTCGGCGCCGTGCAGCAGATTGCGCGCGAGCGGCGAGCGGCCAGCCTGACGGGACAGGGGTAACACCGACATGTCGAAGCACTCAACTGACGACACCGACCTGGAGCTGACCGAATCGGCTGCGGCCGAGGAGGATTCGGCCACCGGGGTCGAGGAGACCACCGCCACCGAGCCGGGCGGCAGCCTGCCGCAGCACGGATTCTTCGTCCGCCTCTACACCGGTACCGGTGCATTCGAGGTCATCGGCAAGCGTCGTATGTGGTACGCGATCAGCGGCGTGATCATGCTGGTCATGATCGCCAGCATCCTGATCCGCGGTTTCAACTTCGGTATCGATTTCGAGGGCGGAACCAAGATCGCGATGCCGGTGGCGGGTGTGTCCACCACTGCCACTCCGCAGGCTGTCGAGGACGTCTTCAACAAGACGCTCGGCCATGCCCCCGAGTCGGTGGTGCGCGTCGGCAACGGCGACTCGGCCACCCTGCAGATCCGCACGGAGACCCTGTCGACGGCGGACACCGAGAAGGTGCGCAACGCCCTCTTCGACGCATTCCAGCCGAAGGGCGAGGACGGCAAGGCGTCCAAGGCCGTCATCAGCGATTCGGCGGTGTCGTCGACCTGGGGTGATCAGATCACCAAGAAGGCGCTGATCGCGCTGGTGGTGTTCATCGTCATCGTCTCGATCTACATCACCATCCGCTACGAGCGATACATGGCGCTGGCCGCGCTGGCCTCGCTGGCCTTCGACCTGCTCAGCACGGCGGGTGTGTACTCGCTCGTCGGGTTCGAGGTCACGCCGGCCACCGTCATCGGTCTGTTGACCATCCTCGGCTTCTCGCTCTACGACACCGTGATCGTGTTCGACAAGGTCGAGGAGAACACCCACGGCTTCGAGCACACCACCCGCCGGACGTTCGCCGAGCAGGCCAACCTGGCGGTCAACCAGACCTTCATGCGGTCCATCAACACCAGCCTCATCTCGGCGCTGCCGATCATCTCGCTGATGGTGGTCGCGGTGTGGCTCCTGGGCGTGGGCACGCTCAAGGACCTGGCCCTGGTCCAGCTGGTCGGTGTCATCGTCGGTACCTACTCGTCGATCTTCTTCGCCACCCCGCTGCTGGTGTCGATGCGCGAGCGCACCGACCTGGTGAAGAACCACACCCGCCGGGTGCTCAACCGCCGCAAGTCGTCGATCGAGCGCGGCGTCACCGGTGGCGACGAGGTCGCCGTCGGTGCGGTGAACGCACCGGAAAAGCCGGCGCCGGGGGCCAAGCCGTTGCGGCCCACCGGTAAGCCGTCGGGTAAGCGCGCCCGGGGCTAGCCCTCGATGCCCGCCCGGTTCCGCCGAACCGCCTTGGCCGGTGCGGTGATGTTGGTGGCCGGTTTCGGCCTGTCCGGTTGTGACAGTTCGGCCGACGCCGTCGACTACATCGTCGACGGCGCACTGCCCACCTACAACACCGCGTCGGTCGTCGGCGCGGCTTCGGGTGCGCCGCAAGCATTTTCGCGGGTGCAGACGGGGTTCAACTATCGCGGGCCCGACGGGCAGGTGGTCGCCGATCGCGACTTCGGCACCGTTTCGGTGATGGGCCGGGCGCCGCTGACGCTCGACTACAAGATCAACGACAGCGCCGTCTACTCCGACGGCAAGCCGGTCACGTGTGACGACATGGTGCTGGCCTGGGCCGCACAGTCGGGGCAGTTCCCGGCGTTCGACGCGGCCAGCCGCGCCGGCTACAGCGACATCGCGGTCGTCGACTGCACCCCGGGGCAGAAGCGCGCCAGGGTGACGTTCGTCCGCGACCGCGACATCACCGACTACGGCCAGCTGTTCGCGGCGACGTCGATGCTGCCGGCGCACGTGCTGGACGACGCGCTCGGTCTCGGCGACGGCGGCGTGACGAAGGCACTGCAGAGCGGTGACGCCCCGACCATCGACAAGATCGCCGACGCCTGGAACACCACCTGGGATCTGAAGCCCGACACGGACCTCAAGAAGTTCCCCTCGGCCGGCCCCTACAAGCTCTCATCGGTGGCCAAGGACGGCTCGATCACGTTGGCGGCCAATGACAAATGGTGGGGCGCCAAGCCGGTGATCGGCAAGATCACGGTGGCGCCGCGGGGCGCCGACATCGCGAGCCGGATCAAGTCCGGCAAGGCCGAGGTCGTCGACATCGCCGCCGGCGTGGTCGGCAAGGACGATGTGCCGTCGAGCTACGTGCGCAGGGACAGCGCGTCCGACGACATTCAGCAGCTGATCTTCGCGGCCCAGGGGGTGCTGGCCGATCCGGCCGCGCGCCGCGCCGTCGCGCTGTGTACGCCGCGGGACGCGATCGCCGCCGCGGTCGGCGTCTACGTCAGCAATGCCCGGCTGAATACGGCGTCGGATGATTCCCTCGCGGTGGCCGAAAACGTCGACGCCAGTGGGCAGTTCGCCGCCGCCGACGTGGATGGGGCGCGCGCCGCGGCGGGCGGCCAGCCCCTGACCGTGCGGATGGGGTATCGCGGGCCGGATGCCCGGCTGGCCTCGGTGGTCGCCGCGATCACCAAGTCGTGCGCCGCCGCGGGCATCACCGTGCAGGAGGTCGCGTCGCCGGCGGTCGGTGCACAAAGCTTGCGCGCCAACGACATCGACGTGCTCCTGTCCGGTGGCGGGGGAGCCGCGGGCAGTGGTTC
Source organism: Mycobacterium sp. SM3041 (assembly GCF_039668335.1). Taxonomy (NCBI): domain Bacteria; kingdom Bacillati; phylum Actinomycetota; class Actinomycetes; order Mycobacteriales; family Mycobacteriaceae; genus Mycobacterium; species Mycobacterium sp. SM3041. Next base: position 164,270 of record NZ_JAYXBQ010000044.1, read on the forward strand.
CAGCGGTTCGTCGGTGGTGGATTCGTACGCCCTGCACAGCGGCAACGGCAACGACCTGTCGGGTTACGCCAACGAACGCGTCGACGGCGTCATCGCCGCCCTGGCCGTGACCACCGACCCCAAGGAACAGGCGCGCCTGCTCGGTGAGGGAGCCGGGGTGCTGTGGGGCGACCTGCCGACGCTGCCGCTGTACCGCCAGCAGCGGACCCTGCTGGTGGCGAAAGACCTGACGCTCGTGCGCGCCAACCCCACGCGGTGGGGCGCCGGCTGGAACATGGACCGCTGGGGGAGCAAGTGACCGATCTCAACGCACTCTTCACCGAGCTGGTCCGTGAGGTGCCGGACTTTCCGGAGCCGGGCATCCAGTTCAAGGATCTGACGCCGTTGCTCGCCGACGGCCGCGGGCTTGCCGCGGTGACGGCCGCACTGGCTGAGGCCGCCGACGGTGTGGATCTGGTTGCCGGTATCGATGCACGCGGGTTCCTGCTGGGTGCCGCCGTCGCGACCCGGTTGGGTACCGGAGTTCTCGCGGTCCGCAAGGGCGGGAAGTTGCCGCCGCCGGTGCACAGCCAGTCCTACGCGCTGGAGTACGGCACCGCCACGCTGGAGATTCCCGCCGATGGGATCGATCTGACCGGCCGGCGCGTTGTCGTGATAGACGACGTGCTCGCCACCGGCGGAACGGTTGCTGCGACGGTCCGGCTGCTGCAGGCGGCAGGTGCGACGGTGACCGCGGCCGCGGTCGTACTCGAACTGAACGGCCTCGGTGGACGCGCTGTGCTGGAACCGCTGCCGGTCACGAGCCTGTACGTCGTCTGAGGGGCTATCCTCGACAAACCAGGTGTAGGAGGTGTGCGGCGTTGGCTGACGACAAGGTGACGCAGGTCCAGTCGGCGCCGCCCGAGCCGCCGCAGGCGGCGTCACTGGAAGCGGCCAAGGGCACCGTCAGCGCGTCCCGCCGTGTCCGTGCCCGGCTCGCCCGCCGTATGACCGCCCAGCGCAGCCTGGTCAATCCCGTCCTCGAGCCGCTCGTCGCGGTGCACCGCGAGTACTACCCCAAGGCCGATCTGGCGATCCTGCAGCGCGCTTACGAGATTGCCGAGGAGCGGCACGCGCCGCAGTTGCGCAAGTCCGGTGATCCGTACATCACCCATCCGCTGGCTGTCGCCAACATCCTGGCCGAGCTCGGCATGGACACCACGACGCTCGTCGCCGCGCTGCTGCACGACACCGTCGAGGACACCGGCTACACGCTCGAGGCGCTCACCGCCGAGTTCGGCACCGAGGTCGGTCATCTGGTCGACGGCGTCACCAAGCTGGACAAAGTGGTGCTGGGCTCGGCGGCAGAGGCCGAGACCATCCGCAAGATGATCATCGCCATGGCGCGCGATCCCCGCGTGCTGGTGATCAAGGTCGCCGACCGGCTGCACAACATGCGCACCATGCGGTTCCTGCCGCCGGAGAAGCAGGCCCGCAAGGCGCGCGAGACGCTCGAAGTGATTGCGCCGCTTGCCCATCGGCTCGGTATGGCGACCGTCAAGTGGGAGCTTGAGGACCTGTCCTTCGCGATCCTGCACCCCAAGCGGTACGAGGAGATCGTGCGGCTGGTCGCCGACCGGGCGCCGTCGCGTGACACCTACCTGGCCAAGGTGCGTGCCGAGATCGCCAATTCGCTGCAGGCCATGAAGATCAACGCGACCGTTGAAGGCCGGCCGAAGCACTACTGGTCCATCTACCAGAAGATGATCGTCAAGGGCCGCGACTTCGACGACATCCACGACCTGGTCGGTGTCCGCATTCTCTGCGACGAGATCCGCGACTGTTACGCCGCGGTCGGCGTCGTGCACTCGCTGTGGCAGCCGATGGCCGGGCGGTTCAAGGACTACATCGCGCAGCCGCGCTTCGGTGTCTACCAGTCGTTGCACACGACGGTCGTCGGCCCGGAGGGCAAGCCACTGGAGGTGCAGATCCGCACCATCGACATGCACCGCACCGCCGAGTACGGCATCGCCGCACACTGGCGGTACAAGGAAGCCAAGGGCCGCAACGGGTTACCCGCGGGCGGACACGCCACCGAGATCGACGACATGGCATGGATGCGCCAGCTGCTCGACTGGCAGCGTGAGGCGGCCGACCCGGGCGAGTTCCTCGAGTCGCTGCGTTACGACCTTGCCGTGCAGGAGATCTTCGTGTTCACGCCCAAGGGTGACGTGATCACGCTGCCGGCCGGTTCCACACCCGTCGACTTCGCGTACGCGGTGCACACCGAGGTCGGGCACCGCTGTATCGGCGCCCGCGTCAACGGCCGCCTGGTGGCGCTGGAGCGCAAGCTCGAAAACGGTGAAGTGGTCGAGGTTTTCACCTCCAAGGCCCAGAACGCCGGCCCGTCGCGTGACTGGCAGACGTTCGTGGTGTCGCCGCGGGCCAAGGCCAAGATTCGGCAGTGGTTCGCCAAAGAGCGGCGTGAAGAGGCGCTGGAGACCGGCAAGGACGCCATCGCCCGCGAGGTGCGCCGCGGCGGAATGCCGTTGCAGCGGTTGATGAACGCCGAACTGATGGCCGCGCTCGCGCGCGAACTTCGCTACGCGGACGTCTCGGCGTTGTACACCGCCGTCGGTGAGGGACATGTCTCGGCCCGGCACGTCGTGCAGCGGTTGGTGGCCACGCTCGGTGGTGACGACGACGCGGCCGACGAGATCGCCGAACGGTCGACGCCGGCCACCATGCCGGTGCGGCGCCGCACGAATGACGATGTGGGCGTAGCGGTTCCGGGTGCACCCGGGGTGCTCTGCAAGCTCGCCAAGTGCTGCACGCCGGTGCCCGGCGACAACATTATGGGGTTCGTGACCCGCGGCGGTGGCGTCAGCGTGCACCGGACCGACTGCACCAATGCCGCGTCGCTGCAGCAGCAGGCCGAGCGCATCATCGACGTGAAGTGGGCGCCGTCGCCGTCGTCGGTGTTCCTGGTGGCCATTCAGGTCGAGGCGCTGGACCGGCACCGTCTGCTGTCCGACGTCACCCGGGTGCTGGCCGACGAGAAGGTCAACATCCTTTCGGCGTCGGTCACCACGTCCAACGATCGAGTTGCGATCAGCCGCTTCACTTTTGAAATGGGCGATCCGAAGCACTTGGGCCACGTGCTGAACGTGGTGCGCAACGTCGAAGGCGTGTACGACGTCTACCGCGTGACTTCGGCCGCCTAGCGCGCTTTTCCGCTGTCGCTCGTGACTTGAGCAAACTCGCACCCAGCGCTGCGCAAGATTGGTGCAGGACTGGGGTTGGTGGTGCGGGTAATCTCAGATGCGGGACTGTCCAGATGTGGGGGTGGACGCGTTGAGCGGTGAGTTGAAGATCGACCTGGAGACGATGTCGTGGTCGGCGGCTTCGGTGCCGCCCCTGGGTTGGGTGCATCTTCCTGCGCACGGTGATCCGGTCAGCTTGATGCTCTCGTCGTATATCCCAGGATTGGTCGACGGCGCCAACGAGAAGGTCGCCGCTGCGCAGGCGGAAGATCAGGCCTTTGCGGGCAAGGTCTCGTCGGCCAAGAGCGCTTATCAGAACGCTGACGATGCCGGCGGGCAGACGATCCAGAAGGCCGCCGGCGACAGCCTCAATCCCGCATCCGCCGCGGGCAAAGTTGGCGGCGGTGCCGACGGTGGAATGGGCCAATTTGGCCAGATGATGGGCATGGCGATGCAGGCCTTCCAGGCGCCCGCGCAGGCCATGCAGGCACTCGGCTCGGTTCCGCAGACCGCGATGCAGGCCGCCCAGCAGATCGGACAGCAGGTCCAGCAGCTCGCCGGGCAGGCCGGTAAAGACGGGGCCAAGCCGGGAGACGCAGGTGCCGGGGGAGTCGGTGGTGCCGCCGGTCAACAGCTCAAGCCGGAAGAGCGCAAGCCGGGCGACGAGAAGGCCCGCGAGGAGAAGCGGGACGAGAAGCCCGAGGAAAAGAAGGACCCCGAGGCCGCCAAGAAGCACGCGGCTGCCGGGCCCAGCAGCGGCCCGTCCGCACCGGTACCGCCTTCCGCGCCTGCGCCGCGGTCGGGGCGCCACGCCGCAAACCCTGCGGTCGATGTGTAATTTTCGGTCTTGACTGTTTTGCGTTGAGTTTCTGAGGGAGGGCGATCTGTGACGCAACCGCCGACGTGGGGTGCGCCCCCGCCGCAGCAGCCGGGTGGCTGGCCGGGCCAGCCAGGACCAGGTCAGCCTGGTCCCGGTGGGCAGTGGGGCCCGCAGCAGCCGTGGCCGGCCCCGGTTCCGCCGCAGAAGAACGGCGCCGCCAAGTGGGCCATCGGGGCGGTGTCGTTGGTTGCGGTGATCGCGGTAACGGCCGTAGTCGCAGTGTCGTGCACGAAGAACAGCGGTGACAGCAATGGAGGCGGCGGCCCGAAGACCTCAGCCGCACCGTCGGACGTCGCAAGCGCCAACGACACCGGGCCCGTCGGGATTATCACCGACGATCCGTCGTGTGCGCCGTGGGCGCCAATCAATAACACTCTGTACGACGTTGAGAACAAAGGTTGGCTACAACGCGACCCAGCAATTCCGGCTTCGTCCTGGACACCGGATATTCGAGCTCAATATGAGGCGGTAGGAAAGGCCATGCGTAAGGCCGCCGATCAGGCGGTACCACTAGCCAAAATGACCACTCATCGGGTCATGCGTGAGCTCTACGGGCAATTTACGGCGTACCTGCGTGCCTATGCGGATAGCATCCCAACTTACACGGCTCGTGACGACAACCTTGCGCGCGCCGGATCGACTGCGGAAAACACCATTATGGCTGTTTGTGCAGCCATTTCATCCGGTTCGGCCGTGGCTCGCGCGACTTTGGCTCCATCACCGGCTGCACCAAGTTCAGTCGCTCCCATCGGGGATTTGTCCAATCCGCAGCGCATGTTGAGTACGCCCGACCCTGTCTGTACAGATATTTCTGCAACTCTTGATCAATTGCTGCTGAGTACTGCGTTCAAAAACTGGGTGAACACCGACCCCCAGGTCGCCGTCGGCAATTGGTCTCCGGAGCAGCAGGCGCTGACGGACGCCGTCGTACCCGTGATGACCTCGACTGCAGATTCATTGGAAAGACTGGCCCGCACCAGTTCGAATCCAATAGTTCAAGATTTCATTCAACTCGGAGTGCAGTATCGGCGCACGTACGTCCAGTCCTTACAGACTTATCAACCTAGCGATCAAGATATCTATGCCGCAGGTCAGAGGGCACCTGGCGTACTGCTAGGAGCTTGTAAGTACGCGGCTGGTTGAGAATCGGCAGCACGTGTCAGGAATTGGTCCAGCTTTCCGAACAGGGAACCGAAGCAGAGTTGCCGACCAGGAGCTTTTCGTGATGGTGGACTACCGCGGTGTAAGGGTGATGGCCCATGGCGATTGAACGTTTTCACCCAGGCGACTATGGCCCGAAGACAGTAGAAGGTCCTGCGTTCCCGGACGTTGACGAGAATGCACTGAACGATATTGCTGTGCGGCTGATGTCCTTGGGTGATCGTCTCGACGGTGAGGTGATTCCGCATCACGCTCACCAACGGATGCAGTTGTCGGACTGGGAGGGCGAGGCCAGCCGGCTTGCGGAGGCGGCAGCAACGGGCGTTCTTGGTTCGTATGGGGATGCGTGCGAAGCGGTATATGCGGCTGCCCGCAAAGTATTTCGCGCCGAATCTGCGGTGGTTCAAACCAAGAACGCGGTAAATCAGACCGCAGAGGCTACCGAGCAGGTATGCCAAATATTCGCAAAGGCAGCCCTTCAAATGCTCGTGGCCGCTTGCGCGGCGGCACAATCGGGGGATGCGCCTGCCGCCAACACATTCATCAACTCGGCTGTGACCTTCCTGAAATCGATCCAGGCGATGACGGCTGCCGGTCTTGCAGAGAACACGAAAGCTGTGGCTGCATGCGCCACCGGGCTAGCAACGGAGCTGGGTGTTCCGCCGGGTACACCCGGAGCCAAGGGTGAGATGCCGCCACCTCCACCGCAGACCCAAAACGTGCTGACTCCTGGTGCTGTACCGACGGCTGGGTTGCCAGGTGGAGCCCCAAGTGCAGGTGGCGGTCACGGCGAAGTTTCGGGAGATAGCGCCGGCGCCGGTGGGTCTACGTCGACAAACACTGGGAAAAATCCGCCCGCCACCGGCCACGGGGATACAGCGGGCGATAGTGGCGGGGCCGGTGGGATCCAACCAACCAAGGCGGTCCCGAATCCACCCCCGGCCGCCCAAGGCGACCGCACCGGCGATACCGGCGGCGGCACCCCCGGGAAAGTCGCGCCTCGAGCGGTGCCCACAAATGTTCCTGATGCGGTTCCTCCTAGCGGGAACGAGGCATCCCCAGGCGGCATCAACGCAGCGATGGGTGGGTCACCGGGTTCGCGTCCGACTCCCTCAGGGGCAACCACGACCGGTGCGCCGTCGGCGTCGTCGGTTTCCAGTTCAGCTTCCGGCGCCCCGCCAAGCACCCCGACCGGCCAGGGCACAGGCCAAGGAACTGGACAAGGCGCTGGCCAAGGCACAGGCCAGCCAACCGGTCAGCAAGCCCAAGGCCCGCAGACTCCAAAGAACCCATTCGGACAACTGCCGACGCAGCCGTTGTCCGCGGCGGCGAATGCGGTTCCACTCACGACGCCCGAACCCGCCACCCAGACGGGCGCAGGGTCGGGCACTCCGGCTGCTGCAAGTGGGGCGGCGACAGGCGCCGGCGGCGCGGGTGCAGCGCCGGTGACCCAGGCAGCGGGCGCGGCAAGTGCCGCTGCCCCAACCGGCACACCCGCCGGCGCCGCACCGGCCGCGCCGCTGGGGCCGGCACCGACGCCGTCGCCGGCCGCGCCGGTCGCGCAACCCGGCGCAGGTGCCGGTGGTCCGGGTGGTCCGGGCGTCGCGCCGATGTCGACCAACCAGCAGCAGAACGCCGCTGCCGCGGCGCCGATCCCGGTGACGGCGGCGCGCGCCGAACGTGACGCGATGGCTGCCGCGGCGCGGGCCGGTCTGGTGCGCAAGTCCGCGGGTGACGCGGATGTGCAGTTCGCCGAGCGAATCGCGGCGGCGTTGCACGCGCCGCCGTCGATCCCGGCGATGGCGTGGAACTTCGTGTGGGCGGTCGGCGTGACGACCGATGGCGAGATCATCGCCGCGAATTCCTATGGGGTGTCGTTCATTCCGGACGGCATGTGCCTACCCTCGCAGGTGATCTTCGTCAGCGCTGACGAGCGCATCCCGGCCGGCCAGCGCGGCCGGTGGGTCCGCGAGCCGTTCGTCGCCCTGCAGGCGTGGTGCACCTTCCATGAGAAGACGCTCAAGGTGATCATCGGCACCGAACAGGAAGTGCAGCCGTTCGCCGGCAGCCTCCAGACGAGAGTCATTCCGCCCGAGGACATTCCGACGGACGGCCTGATGAAGGGTCGCACCCGCTTGGAGGTCATCGCTCCCGAGGCCGCCGCGAAGCTCGCGGAGTGGCCGGATGCGCAGCTGCATGAAGCGTTGCCGCCGCAGCCGGTTCAGCTGGTCCCGCCGGACCCCGCGGCTATCGGCAAGGCATGGATGGAATCGATCCGCCCGCTGATGCAGACGACGGGCGAGACGTATCGGACGGCACACCTCGAGAAGCTGGCTGCCTACGGCCGCCTGCAGGAGTCGGCGGCGCTGTACCGCGCGTACACCGCGCCGTACGCGGCCGACCTGCGGGCAGCGATCACCGATTGGGTGTGGTGGCAACAGTTCTCGACGATCCAGGGTGACGCCCAGCTGGTTGAGCTGGGCGCCTAACCGCGCGGCAGCATCGCGAGCTGCCGGCTCTGGACGACCACCTGGCCGGTGGAGTCCAGGATGACGTGGTCCTCCTCGAACCACGTCTCGCCGACCACGGTCGAACTGGCTTGCACCCGCAGCCATCCCGGCGCCGGCCGCCGTCGCACATAGGTGGTGAGCTGCACGGTGGGCGTCCAGCCGAAGTGTCCCTGATTCATGGTGACCGGGGGAGTGATGTCGCCTGCCATCAGCGCGAACAGCAGGGCGGTCTCGGGGTTGGCCTCGTCATCGGCGAAGGGCCGCAACCACATTCGGTTGACGGGGTCGCCTTCCTCGCCGGACAGGAACGGTGTGGCTGCGTCGAGCAGGAAGTCGCAGCCCTGTGCCACGTGGACGATCGCACCGACCGCGTGGCCACCGGTCACCGGTACGGCATCCGCAGGTGGTTCCACCGGCAGGTAGGACACCTCGAGCGATTCCTGGTGGCGCGGCGGCTTGGCGTCCAGCGGCCCGAGCGTCACCGCGCAACTGACCGCCGCGCGACCGTTCTGCGACAACTGGACATCGACCAGGGCGACCTGGCGTCCATGCTTGCGGACCGTTGTCGTCAGCTGCACCTCGCCGGGGTCCGGCGCGTTCAGGTAGTTGGCGCTCACGGCGACGGGTGCCAGGTCGGATTCCGCACCGATGGCCTGCTGCGCGGCCGCGGCACACACCGCCATCATGCAGCCCCCATGCACCTTCGGGCCGATCGTCCACACCGGGTCGATGGTGGCGGTGAAGGTGCCGTCTCCGACCGCGGTGACGGTGGTGAGGTCCGTGAAGGGGTGCGCTGTCATTCCATCTCCAACGGTGACGCAATGGTTGCTGATTCCGGAATGGGCAAAGCTCACGACCGATTCAGCCGGATCTCGATGTCACCTGCGGAAACGGTGGCAGCATTTGGATCATCAGTGACGATCACGCCAACCCGGTTGCCCGACTCCCGGTCGACGAAGCACAGTGGACCGCGTCCGCCCTTCTGTAGATGCTTGTCGCCCCACTGACTCATCGCCAGGTACACCGGCAGGAGGTCTTCGCCGGCCTCGGTCAGCCGGTATTCGTCCCGCGCCCGCTTGCCGGGCTCCTGATAGGGCACCCGCACCATCAGTTGTGCGGCCTCGAGTTGTTTGAGCGCGCGCGACACCGCGGGTGCGGACGTTCCGATCCGCTCGACGAAGTCTTCGAATCGTGTTGTACCGAAAAGGCTTTCGCGGACAGCGAGAAAAACGGTCTTGGTGCTGAGCAGGTCCAGCAGCTTGGCCACCGAGCAGCCGTCCTTGATCGACCACTGGCGGTCGCGCAGTCTTTCCTCGAACTCCATCACACCCTCTTTTTGGATAACGCTTGCGTTACTCAGATATCCGTGCTTCCATCTTAGTAACGTCATCGTTATTCAGCAAGGGAGCCTCAGATGGTCGCAGTGGCAGGCAAGGTGGTCGTGGTGACCGGCGGACGGCGGGGTCTGGGCGCCGCACTCGTCGACGAACTTCTGGCCAGGGGAGCGCGCAAGGTCTATTCGACAGGCCGGTCGTCGTTCACCGATGAGCGCCCCGAAGTGGTCCCGGTCGAACTCGAAGTGCGTTCGGAGGCATCGGTTTCCGCGTTCACCGAGCTCGCGCCGGATGCCGAGATCATCTTCAACAACGCGGGCATCCTGCTGCCCGGTTCGCTGCTGACCGGCGGTTTCGACGATATCGAGGCGACCTTCGACATCAACGTCTTCGGGCCGCTGCGAGTGGCTCGGGCCTTCGCACCGATTCTGGCGGCCAACGGCGGCGCCCTGGTCAACATGCACTCGGTACTGTCCTGGGTCGCCGGCAGCGCGGCGTACGGCGCCTCGAAGGCCGCGATCTGGTCGGTCACCAACTCGCTGCGCGGCGAGCTGGCGGCACAAGGCACGCAGGTGGTCGGGGTGCACGCCGGGCTGATCGAGACCGACATGGTCGCCGATATCCCGGGTCCGAAGACGACGGCGGTGGACATCGCGACCCGCATCATCGACGGACTGGAAGCGGGTGCGGTCGAGGTCCTGGCCGATGAGGTGTCGGTGGGTGTCAAGTCGGCGTTGTCGGGTCCGGTGGAGAACCTGACCTTCGCGATGGCGGTCTGACGGCATGCCGCTGTGGACCATTCACCACACGCCGGACTTCTTCACCGCCGAGGACAAACGTGCGCTGGCGCGCAGCATCACCGATCATTACGAGAAGGCGGGACTGCCGCGGTTCTACGTCGTGGTCATCTTCAACGAAACTCGTTCGGGTGACCTGTATGTCGGTGGTGAGCAGACCGACGTCGGGCTGCGGGTGGTCATCGACCACATCGCCCGCCGTGCCGCGGACAAGGACCATCGCCACCGCATTGCCCACTGGATCAAGTCGATCCTCAATCCGTATTTGGAAGCGCAGGACAACCCGCACTGGGAGTTTCACGTCGATGAGACCAGTGAGGACCTCTGGATGATCAACGGCTTGATCCCGCCGCCCATGGGCTCGGACGCCGAAAAGCGTTGGGTCGCAGACAACGCGGTGTCCGCGTACTGACCGTCAGGACCCCAGCGGCAGCATCGCCATTTGGCGACTCTGTACGACCACCTGGCCGTTGGCATCGACGATGAGGTGGTCCTCCTCGAACCAGGTGTCGCCGATGACGGTGGAGCTGGCCATGACTCGCAGCCATCCGGGTGCGGGCCGGCGCCGCAGGTAGGTGGTCAGCTGGACCGTCGGCGTCCATCCGAAGTGTCCGCGGTTCATCGTGACCGGCGGTGTGATGTCACCGGCCATCAGCGCGAAGAGCAAGGCCGCATCTGGATCGGCTTCGTCGGAGGCAAAGGGACGCAACCATATCCGGGTGACGGGCTCGCCTTCGGCGCCGGTCAGGAACGGCGTTGCCGCGTCCAGGCGCATGTCGCAGCCCTGTGCGACGTGGACGACGTGCCCCAGCGGATGGTCAGCGGTCACCGGTACCGCATCAGCCGGCGGCTCGACCGTCATCGCGCAGACTTCCAGCGGCACCTGATGGCGCGGCGGCTTCGCATCCAGTTGTCCCAGGGTGACCGAGCACGTGACGGCGACCCGGCCGCGTTGTGACAGCTCGACCTCGACCAGGTTCACCTGTCGGCCGCGTTTGCGGATCGTGGTGCTGAGCCGGACCTCGCCCGGATCGGGCGCGTTGAGGTAATTGGCGCTCAACGTAATCGGGGCCAGGTCGGCGGCGTCGGGAACACTCTGGCGAGCGGCGGCGGCGCACAGCGCCATCATGCAGCCCCCGTGCACCTTGGGGCCGATGGTCCACCTGCCGTCGATGTTGGCGGTGAACACACCGGAGTCGATCGCGGTGACAGTGGTCAGATCGGTGAAGGGATGCTGCGTCATGCCATCTCCAATTCCGGTGTTGTGCTTGTGGTTTCAGCGGCACGGGTGGGACGGCTCCGGACCTTCAGCGGCCACCAGAACCAGCGTCCGAGCAGTGCCGCGATCGACGGGGTGATCAGGGAGCGCACCACGAAGGTGTCGAACAGCAGGCCGAGTCCGATCGTGGTGCCGATCTGACCGACCGACCGCAGGTCACTCGCGATCATCGAGATCATGGTGAACGCGAACACCAGGCCGGCGGCGGTGACGACGCCACCGGTGGCGCCGGTGGCACGGATCAGTCCGGTGCGCAGGCCGGCGCTGATCTCCTCCTTGAAGCGGGACACCACCAGCAGGTTGTAGTCGGAGCCGACGGCCAGCAGGACGATGACCGACATGGCGATCACCAGCCACTGCAACTCGATGCCCAGGAAGTACTGCCAGATCAGCACCGACAGACCGAACGACGCGGCAAGGGACAGCACCACGGTGCCGACGATGACGATCGACGCGACCAGGGCCCTGGTGATCAGCAGCATCACCACGAAGATCAGGATGATGGCGGCGAGGGCGGCGATCAGCAGATCGTAGTGCGCGCCCTGCTGGATGTCCTTGTAGGTCGCGGCGGTACCACCCAGATAGAACTTCGCGCCGGCCAGCGGCGTGCCCTTGACGGCCTCCTTGGCGGCCTGCAGTTCGGCGTCGACGTGCGAAATGCCTTCCAGGGTGGCGGGATCCACGTCATGAGTGACGATGAAGCGGGCCGCCTTGCCGTCGGGGGAGAGCATCAGTTCCATGCCGCGCTGAAAGTCGGGGCTGCTGAACGCTTCTGGCGGCAGGTAGAACATGTCGTCGTTCTTCGCGTCGTCGAACGTCTGACCCATGGCCGCGGCGGTGTCGGTCATGCGTTCCATCTGGGTGACCATGCCGTCGAAAGTGCTGCGCATGGTCTGCATCAGGTTGCGGACGTCCGTGGACAGGCTGATCAGCGGTGGCAGTTGGGCGGCGATCTGCGGCGTCACGACGTCGAGCTTGCCCATGGCGTCGGACAGTGCCCTGGTGTTGTCGGCCAGCCGGTCGAAGCCGTCGGTGGCGTCGAACACCGAGCGCATGGCGTGACAGACCGGAATGTCGAAGCAGTGCGGCTCCCAGTAGAAGTAGTTCCGCAGCGGCCGGAAGAAGTCGTCGAAATCGGCGATCTGGTCGCGCAACTCGGCGGTGGTCGCCGACATGTCCTGCGCGGCAACATCTCCGGCATGTGTGGCATCGGCCAACTGCACGCTGAGGTCGTGCATGTGCCGCATGATGCCGATCATCGAGGTGAGGTGGTCGGTCATGGTCTGCACGTCACCGAGGCGGGCCTTCAGGAACTGCAGGTTCTCGTTCATCGAGACGGCCTGCGCGCTGATCTGGAACGGCACCGAGCCGTGTTCCATCGGTGGGCCGAGCGGGCGCGTGATGCTCTGCACCCGGGCGATACCCGGTACCCGGAAGATGTTCTTGGCGATCCGGTCCAGCACCAGCATGTCCCGGGAGTTCCGCAGGTCGTGATCGGCCTCGACCATCAGCATGTCGGGGTTCATCCGCGCGGAGGTGAAGTGCTCTTCAGCCGCGGCATAGCCGATGTTGGACGGCACGTCTTTCGGTACGTAGAAGCGATTGTCGTAGTTGGTGCGGTATCCGGGCAGGGCCAGCACTCCGACCAGCGCGGCAGCGGTGGCCGCGACCAGGATGGGCCCGGGCCACCGGACCACGGCGGTGCCAACCCGGCGCCAGCCGCGGGTCTTGTTGGCGCGCTTGGGGTCAAGCAGTCCGAAGTGGGTGCTGACGACCATCACCGCGGGTGCGAAGGTCAGCGCCATGACCAGGATGACGGTCATCGCCGTCGCACACGGCAGCGCGAGGGTGTTGAAGTAGTTCAGGCGGGTGAACAGCAGGCACATCATGGCGCCGGCGATGGTCAGGCCGGAGCCGAGGATCACGTGGTAGACGCTGGAAAACGTTGAGTAGTAGGCGGTTTCGCGGTCCTCGCCGGCGTTGCGGGCCTCGTGATAGCGGCCGACCAGGAATATCCAGTAGTCGGTGCCGGCGGCGATCGCGAGGGCGGTCAGCACGCTGACGGCGAAGGTCGACAGGCTGATCAATTGGGCGTTACCGAGGACGGCGACCAACCCGCGGGCCATGCTCATCTCGGTCAGCACGACCAGTAGGGCAATGAATGTCGTTGCGATGGAGCGGTATACGACCAGCAGCATCACCGCGATGACGACGAGCGTCACGACCGTCATCTTGACCATGCTCTTGTCGCCGGCCTCGTTGGTGTCGGCGACCAGGGCGGCCTGGCCGGTGACGAACGCCCTCACCCCGGCCGGCGGATGGCTGCGGTCGACGATGTGCCGCACCGCGTCGACGGATTCGACGCCCTCGGTGGACCCCTGGTCACCGCGCAGGTTCACCTGGACGTAGGCCGCCTTGTGGTCCTCGCTCTCGGAGCCGGCCGAGGTGATGCGGTCGCCCCAGAAGTCCTGCACGTGCTCGATGTGTGCGGTGTCCTGCTCGAGTTGGTGCACCAGGTCGCCGTAGTACTGCCGTGCGGTGTCGCCGAGTGCCTGGTCCGACTCGATGATGATCATCAGCACACTGTCGGAATCGAATTCGCCGAACGTCGTGCCGATGTGTTTGGTCGCGATGACCGATGGCGCGTCCTGCGGGGAGAGCGACACGGCGTTGTTCGCGCCGACGACCTCGAGTTTGGGCACCAGCAGGTTGGTGGCCGCAGTGGCTGCCAGCCAGATCAGGATGATCGGCACCGACAGGATGCGGATCAGCCGGGGATAGCGGCCCCGGCTGCTGTGCTGGCCGCTCATGCTGCCTTCACCAGGCAGAACGTGGTCGCCGCAGCGCCGTCGGACGACTGGTGGTCGCGCAGCTCGCCATTGACCGTGATGCGGCAGGTCAGCCGGCTGCTGTCGCCCTGGGCGACGAGGTTGGCGAACACGCTCGGCACCGTGGTGGTCAGGGTTTTCGACCAGGGCAGTGAGGTGAAGCGCTCGCGTTGCGGCTGGGCCCGCTCGTCGACGTAGCTGATCATCCCGGTGGTGTCGGAGGGTCCGTCCACTTCGTACGTCACGTACTTCGGGATGGTCGAAACGATGTTGTCCGTGCGGGTTTCGGCGGAATGCTGGCTGCCGAACACGCCGTGGAAGCGGTCGATGACGAAACCGCCGACCGTGACGACCCCGACAACCGTCAGCAGCACCCAGCCGCGTCGCGCGGTCTTGAGCAACCAGTTCATGACCAGCACCATACGACTGTATATATACGCATGTATAGTTACGGAGCGGTGGCGACCATCACACCTCGTCACGACGACGATTAGGGTGAAGGCATGGCGGGCTCGACACGGCAGCGGAATGTGCGAGGGCAGGGCGCGCTGCTGCGTGACGAAATCCTGGCCGCCGCGATCCGGGTCGTCGACTCGTCGGAGTCCACGAACGAGGTGTCGTTACGCAGCATCGCGCGTGAAGCCGGCATCTCGAACATGTCGGTGTACGCCCATTTCGACAGTCGCGAGGACGTGCTGGCCGCCGTGGCGGAGCTGAGCTGGGATCAGGTGAACCAGGACATCGCCGATCAGGTGCAGAGCGGCAAGACGCGGCGAGAGCGCCTACTGCTCGGCTGCCGTGCGTATGTCGCGTTCGCCCAACGCTTTCCGTTGCGATACGTCCTGATGGTCAAAGTCGACGAGATCACCCCGTCGGCGCGCCAGGCGCTCGAGGTGGTGACGCGCGGGTTGCTGGCCGCCGGCGGCATGGACCCCGACTCCGAGCCGGGGCCCGACGCGAAGCGGGTGGCCGCGGCGCTGTCGGTCGCGCTGCACGGCGTCGCGATGCTGCACCGCACCGACACGCCGCATCTGTGGATGAGCGATTTCAGCACCTGCGAAATCATCCAGACCATGGTCGACGCGGCCATCCTGCAGCTCGAGCAGGCGGCCGCGGCGCCGCGGCCGTAGCAGCTACTTCTTCTTGGCTTCGCGCCAACCCCGTTCGAACGGCAGCCGCCAGGCGTTGGGCGCAATCAGTTGGTGAATGGCGTTGGGGCCCCAGGTGCCGGGCTGGTAGTTCTTGACCGGCGGCGGATCCGCCAGCAGCGCAGCCGAATTCGCCCACAGGGACTCGATGCCCTCGGCAGTGGTGAACAGCGTGTGGTCGCCGCGCATGGCGTCGAGGATCAACCGCTCGTAGGCCTCCAGTACCTGGTCGGCGCCGTCCGCCTCGGTGGCCGAGAACTGCATCGAGAGCTTCTCGAGCTTCATGCCCGGCCCGGGCCGCTTGCCGTAGAACGACAGTGACACCTTCGAGTTGTCGGCCAGGTCGAAGGTCAGGTGGTCGGGTCCCTGTGACCCGACGCCCGAACCCGACGGGAACATGGTGCGCGGCGCCTCCTTGAAGGCGATCGAGATGATGCGCATGCCCTCGGCCATCTTCTTGCCGGTGCGCAGGTAGATCGGCACGCCGGCCCAGCGCCAGTTGTCGATGCCGACCTTCAAGGCGATGAACGTCTCCGTATCGGAATCCCTTGCCACGCCCTCGAGTTCGCGGTAGCCGGTGAACTGGCCGCGAACGACGTCGGACACCTTCACCGGCAGCATGGACCGGAAGACCTTGTTCTTCTCCTCGCTGATGGCGCGCGGTTCCAGCGCCGTCGGCGGCTCCATCACCACGAAGGCCATCACCTGGAACAGGTGGGTGACCACCATGTCCTTGTAGGCGCCGGTGCTCTCGTAGAAGTTGGCGCGGGCGTCCAGCCCGAGCATCTCGGGAATGTCGATCTGGATGTGGTCGATGAAGTTGCGATTCCAGATCGGCTCGAACAGGCCGTTGGCGAACCGGAACGCCAGGATGTTCTGCGCGGCTTCCTTGCCCAGAAAGTGGTCGATCCGGAAAATCTGTGCCTCGTCGAACGTTTCGTGCACGAAGTTGTTGAGTTCGACGGCGCTGGCCAGGTCGGTCCCGAACGGCTTCTCCATGACGACGCGGGAGCGCTCGACCAAGCCGGCCTCGTCCAGCGTCGCGATGACGGCGCGCGCAGCTTTGGGTGGCACCGAAAGATAGTGCAGGCGGCGCACATTCGGGCCCAGCTTCTTCTCCGCCGCGGCCACCGCCGCCGCCAGACCCGACGGCCCGGCGCTCTGCGGGACGTAGGTGAGCGTCGCGGCGAACCGTTCCCACTGTTCGTCGGTCAGGTGGTGGCTGCCGAATTCGTCGATCGCGGCCTTGGCCAGCTCGCGGAACTCGTCGATCGTCAGGTCCTCCAACGAGGTGCCGACGATCTGGATGTCGGGTGCCAGTTCGGACTGGTCCAGATAGGCCAGACCTGGCAGCAGTTTGCGTTTGGCGAGGTCGCCGGTCGCGCCGAACAGCACGATCACGTGTGGATCGACGGCGACATCGTCGTGGCGGTTCGGCCGCGAGCCGGGCGCCGGGTACGAGATGGTCTGCGGTTTGGTGTTCGCCACGATCCGCATGATTCCACCGCTGCCGGGTCCGCGCAGGGCCTAACCCGAAGAAGGCCCGGTCACCGTGGTGACCGGGCCTTCTTCGTGAACTGTCAGTCGAGCTGGATGTACTTCACCGTGACCGGCTGCGCGGGCTTGCCGTCGCCGCCGCCGCCCTCGATGCCGTTCTGGGCGATCTTGTCCAGGGTGGCCAGGCCGGTGGCGTCGACGGTGCCGAACGCGGTGTAGCCCGGAGGCAGCTGCGAGTCCTGGTAGACCAGGAAGAACTGGCTGCCGTTGGTGTTCGGGCCGGCGTTGGCCATCGCGAGCGTGCCGCGCGGGTAGACGACCGGCTGGCTCAGCGCGGGGCTGTCGGGCTGGTACTGGTTGGTCGGGTACTCGTTGGCGAACTGGTAGCCGGGGCCGCCCATGCCGGAGCCCGTCGGGTCACCGCACTGCAGGACGTCCAGGCCGCCCTTGGTGAGCCGGTGGCAGGGGGTGTCGTTGAAGTAGCCCTGCTGCGCCAGGCTGGCGAAGCTGTTGACGGTGCACGGCGCCTTGGCGTTGTCGAGCGTCAGGCCCAGGTTGCCCTGATTGGTGCTCATGCTGGCCGTCACCGTCGGCGGGGTGGTCGGGATCTTGCCGGTGCGCGGCGGGTTGACCTTCTTGCTGGCCTGCTCCGACGACGCCGGGTACTGGCAGTTCTCACCGAGGCCGGCGGGCGCCACGAACGGCGGCAGCTTGCCGTCGGCGGGCGGGTTCTGCGCCGGGGCGGTCGAGCTCTCGGTCGATGCCGAGGCCGTCGCCGACGAGGAGTCGGAGTCCTTGTTGAGATAGATGACACCAAAGACGGCGCCGCCGATCACCGCGAGCACCGCGACCACCGACGCGGCGATGGTGATGATGCGCTGCTTGCGGGCCTTCTCGGCCCGGCGCTCCAACTGCCGTTCCAGCTTGCGCTTGGCGGTCTCCCGCCGTTGTTCATTCGTCGGCACCGCCGAAGCCCTCCTCGTCACGGTCGGGGGAATTGCCCCGACGTACAGCTGGTCGGCACCGAGTGTGCCAGGTCACCCTGAGACGTTCTTGAGCTGGTCCAGCAGCGCCTGCGGATCGGGATGAAGCAGCACGGCGTCCCCGATATCGGTGCCGTTGAGCAGAACCGTCGGCGTCGAGTTGATGCCCGAGCTCTTCACCGCGCTGTTGACCATGTCGCGGTACTTGCCGCCGGTGATGCAATCGGCGACCGAATCCGGGGCGCCGGCCTTCTTCGCCTGTTCGACCAGCTCGTCGTCGGCCGGGAACGTCTGCGCCGACTCGTCGGGTTGATGCGCGAACAGCGCGGCATGGAATCGCTGGAACGCCGCGGTGTCGGCGTCGGCCACGCAGTACGCCGCCGCGCCGGCCCGTACCGAGTACGACGTCAGGTCGCCGCGGCCCAGGATCGACACCATGGTGTAGTCCACGGCGACGCGGCCGTCGGTGATCAGCTTGCCGATGGTCGGGCCGTAGACCTGCTCGAACCGGCCGCAGAACGGGCACAGGAAGTCCTCGTAGACCGTGAGCGTGGCCTTCGGCTCGGAGGTGCCCGGCTTGGTGGCAACGTTGGGCGCCGCGAGGCGGATCGAGCGCAGCGGCGTCGGACCGGAATCCGCGGACGATGTCTCGGCAGCACTCCCGACGGGCGCGTTTTTGTGCCGAAGCACGATGACGGCGGCGACGCCGGCCGCGACCAGCGCGATGACGGCGATCACGGCGAACATCACCCAGCCGGTGCGGGACTTCTTCGGTGGCGGAAAGCCCGGAACGTATTGCGGCGGCCCCCACGGTCCTGGCTGCGTCATGGAGGCAGTTTCCCACGTGGGAAAATGGCTGCGTGTTGTTGACGGGGTTTCCGGCCGGGATGTTGCAGTGCAACTGCTACATCCTCGCGGCGCGCGCCGGGTCGGACGCCATCATCGTCGACCCGGGCCAGCGGGCCATGGGCCGCATCCGCGAAATCCTGGATGAGAACCGGCTCACCCCGTCGGCGGTGCTGCTCACCCACGGCCACGTCGACCACATCTGGTCGGCGCAGAAGGTGGCGGACACCTACGGCTGCCCGGTGTACATCCACCCCGAGGACCGGTTCATGCTGACCGATCCCATCAAGGGGTTCGGTCCGCGGCTGGCGCAGCTGGCGTTCGGGGTGCTGTTCTCCGAGCCCAAGCAGGTCGTCGAACTCGACCGCGACGGTGACAAGCTCTACCTGGGCGGCATCACCGTGACGGTGGACCACACGCCGGGGCACACCCGGGGCTCGGTGGTGTTCCGCGTGACCGACGGTCCCGCCGAACTGGCATTCACCGGCGACACCTTGTTCAAGCAGTCGGTGGGCCGCACCGATCTCCCGGGCGGCAGCGGCCGGGACCTGCTGAACTCGATCGTGACAAAACTGTTGGTGCTCGACGACGACACCGTGGTACTACCTGGGCACGGCCCACAGACCACGATCGGCGCCGAACGCCGTACCAACCCATTCCTCGAAGGCTTATCAAGTTGAGCGATTTTCAGGCGCCCAAGGGCGTCCCGGATTACCTGCCCCCGGACTCGGCGGAATTCGTCGCGGTACGTGACGGACTGCTGAACGTCGCGCGGTTGGCCGGGTACGGCCACATCGAGCTGCCGGTCTTCGAGGACACCGCGCTGTTCGCCCGCGGTGTGGGTGAGTCCACCGATGTGGTGTCCAAGGAGATGTACACCTTCGCCGACCGTGGTGACCGCTCCGTCACGCTGCGGCCCGAAGGCACCGCCGGCGTCATGCGCGCCGTCATCGAACACGGGCTGGACCGCGGCGCGCTGCCGGCCAAGCTGCGGTACTCCGGACCGTTCTTCCGGTACGAGCGGCCGCAGGCCGGCCGGTACCGCCAGCTGCAGCAGGTGGGTGTCGAGGCCATCGGCATCGACGACCCGGCGCTCGACGCCGAGGTGATCGCCGTCGCCGACGCCGGCTTCCGCTCGCTGGGCCTCGACGGCTTCCGCTTGGAGATCACGTCGCTGGGTGACGACACCTGCCGCCCGCAGTACCGGAAGCTGTTGCAGGACTTCCTGTTCAAGCTCGACCTCGACGAGGACACCCGGCGCCGCGCCGAGATCAACCCGCTGCGGGTTCTCGACGACAAGCGCCCGCACGTCAAGGAGATGACGGCCGACGCCCCGGTGATGCTCGATCACCTGTCGGAGGCCGCCAAGGAGCACTTCGACACCGTGCTGGCGCACCTGGACGCTCTCGGCGTGCCGTACGTCATCAACCCGCGCATGGTCCGCGGCTTGGACTACTACACCAAGACCACGTTCGAGTTCGTGCACGACGGGCTCGGCGCGCAGTCCGGCATCGGTGGCGGTGGCCGCTACGACGGCCTCATGAAGCAGCTGGGCGGGCAGGACCTGTCCGGCATCGGTTTCGGCCTCGGTGTGGACCGCACGGTGCTGGCGCTCAAGGCCGAGGGCAAGACGGTGGCGTCACCGGCGGCTGTCGATGTGTACGCCGTGCCGCTGGGTGCCCCGGCCAAGCTGGAATTGGCGAAGATCGTTGCGGCCCTGCGTGGTTCGGGTATCCGCACCGACATGTGTTACGGCGACCGCGGCCTCAAGGGTGCGATGAAGGCCGCCGACCGCTCCGGCGCCAAGGTGGCCCTGGTCGCCGGTGACCGCGACATCGAGGCCGGCACCGTGGGCGTCAAGAACCTGTCGAACGGTGAGCAGGTCGACGTGCCCATCGCCGACGTCGCCGCCCGAGTGGCCGCACTGCTTCCTTAGCTGCGTATTTTGGGGCCGCTCGTCAGCGCTGGGTGGCCCCAAAATGCACATCCCACACGGCGTGTCGGTGTACAACACGGCCGCTCGCGGGATGGCGTCGGTGGGTCAGTGGGTCATGCGGCGGAGCATGCCGTCGCGCAGCGTCAGCGTGTGGAGCAGGATGGCGCCGACGTGTGCCGCGATGGCGGCCACCAGCAGGTAGGCCACCACTGAATGTGCCTGCCGCAGAACGCCGTACAGGTCGCCGTCGAAGGGGACGAGGCCGGGTAGCGTCAGCCCGAAGGCCCGCACCGGGGTGCCCGAGGCCGACACCATGGCCCAGCCGACCAGTGGCTGTGCCAGCAGCATGGCGTACATCGCCAGCTCGGACCCGGCGATCAACTTGCCTTCCAGCGGTCCCACCGTGTCGGGCCACTTCGGCGGCTTGTGGGTGAATCTGTTTGCCGCCCGGACGATGACGATGACCAGGATGCTGATGCCCAGCGTCATATGTACGGCGACCAAGGCACCGTGGGAACCGATCCGGTTGGTCATGGTGAAGCCGATCAACAACGCGGCGAACACGGCGACCGCGGTCAGCCAGTGCAACACGCGGGTGCGGACGGGGAAGCGGCCGGTCATGGCACAACCTGAACGGCCGGAGCGGTTTTCGGTTCGATGGTCCGGGCCCGGTACGACCCGGCGTACACCGCCGACCGCGCGCTGAGCAGCGGGTCGTCGGACGGTTCGATGCCGTCGGGCAGGACCAGCGGATCGAAGTTGATGTCACGGGCGTTGCCGGCGGCATCGGTCTGGGCTTCGGTGAGGGTCAGGACGCCCGCGTCGATGACCTGCCGGTCGGCCGGCCACGGCAGCGTCGGGTCGGTCGGATCGCCGTCCCGTCCGACCGTCAGTCGCAGTTTCCACTGCAGCGGAGTCTCTTTCAACTGCAGGATCAGCGCGTCGAACAACGCGTTGGGATCGTCGGACTTCGGTGGCAGCGCCGTCTGCTGCGGTACGAACGACCAGCGGACCGGCGTGCGGACGCCGGCCTGGCTCACCAGATAGAACTTGTGCAGACCCGCGAATGTGCTGTCGGCGAAACCGGGCGTGGGCGGGCTCTTCTTGACCAATGCCATCGCGGCCGCGGTCTCGGGGTGCCGGCCGAGGAAGTCGGCCATGAGCTTCGGGTCGGGCTTGCCGTCGGCGACCGGTTTGGAGGCCAGCAGCCGGTCGTAGAAGCCCTGCGGTGAATTGTCGAGGAACACCGGGATGTTGAGCATCGCGGTCCGCCACTGGCCGGGGCCGGGGAAGCCGATGGCCAGGCCGAGCCCCCGTGCCGCGCCGGGAGTATCGGCGACGGTCGGGTTGCCGCCGGCCAGCGAGAACCGACCGGCGACGGGCGTCTCACCCGCACCGAAGACCGCGGCGCGGGACAGCGCGGCGGCGTTGCCGTTGCTCATGAAATGGCCGACTACCGAGACCCCCTTGGCGTGGTTCTTCCGGAAGCCGGGGTGAGCGCCGAAGACGCTCCGGAAACCGTCCAGGAAGGTCTGGCGGGTCAACGTGCCGGCGCGGCTGGTGTACGCGACGAGTCCGAGGTCGACGGCGAGGAACGCCCCGACGGCGCCGAGGCCGACCAGGACCGAACGCCGGGTCAGGGGGGTACCGCGCCAGGATGGGCCGTCCATGACCACCACAGGTACCACAAACTGCTGTGGCAACATCTGCGAACGTGCGGGTACTGGTGCAGCGGGTGACGTCGGCGCGGGTGACTGTCGACGGGCAGACCGTCGGTGAGATCACCCCGAACCCTCAGGGCCTGGTGGCGCTCGTCGGTCTGACGCACACCGACGACGCCGCGGTGGTGCGCAAGATGGCCGACAAACTGTGGCGGCTGCGCATCCTCGACGGCGAGCTCAGCGCCGCTGACGCCGGCGCCCCGATCCTCGTGGTCAGTCAGTTCACGCTGTACGCCGACACCGCCAAGGGACGCCGGCCGTCCTGGAACGCCGCGGCTCCCGGGCCGGTCGCCGAGCCGCTCGTCGACGAGTTCTCGGCGGCGCTGCGGGCGCTGGGCGCCGAGGTCGCCACCGGACGGTTCGGCGCCCACATGCACGTCGAGCTCGTCAACGACGGGCCGGTGACGGTGCTGCTGGAGCTGCAGGCGGGGTGATACGTCTGATGCAGGGTGTAACAGTCCGGTACGGTCAGTCGATATGACCGGCATGCGTAAAGCGACAGTCAAGTTGTCAGTGGTGTGTGGCGCGGCAGCAGTGGCGGCCGCTGGGCTGATGGCGCCGGTGGCGTCTGCCGCCCCGGCCGGCCACGAGGTCCGGTACACGCTGTCGGTGGGCGGCCCGGCCACCTTCGACCTGCTCTATCTGGTCAATCAGCCGGCGAACAAGGCCGCGTACAACGCCGACGCCTACGCCTACCTCAAGCGCGAGACGGTCACCGTCGGTCCGGACGCCCCGTGGGTGTTCACCACGACGCTCGCCGACCCGCAGTGGGCCATCTTCACCGTCAGCAGCACCACGCACGGTGGCCAGGCCGCTCCGGACTCGACGTGCGACATCGCTGTCGACGGGCAGTCGGCAGCGCACCAGACCGCGCCGTACAACGTGCAGTGCCAGCTCGGTCAGTGGTAGTCCGCTAGCGGCGGCTCGCCCGCCGGTTGGCCTTCTCGATCGCGTCGACCAATTCGTCCTTGTTCATCGTCGACCGGCCCCGGATGTCGAGCCGGCGCGCGACGTCCATGAGATGTTTCTTGGTGGCCTGGGTGTCAACGCCCTCGGCGGTCTTGCCGCGGGCGTTGGGCCCGCCGCTGCGCGCCCGCTCGTCCGAGGGGCCCTTGTGGTCCTTCTTCTCCCAGTGGTCGCCGACCTTCTCGTAGCTGTGCTTCAGAGCTGAGTACGCGACGCGGTGGGCGCGTTCACCTTCGCCGTATTCCTCGGCCGCCGAGTCGTGCGCTTTCGCAAACGTGCGTTGCGCCTTGGGACTCGACTTCTGCAGTGTGCTGGGCAGCTCACTCTTCTTGGCTTGCCCTGTCTTCGTGGTCTTCGGCATGACACTCCTCCTCACGGTGTTTGATTGGTGTCCGAATCGTCGTCCACGACGGGGAAGAACGAGGCGTCCTCCTCGGTGTCCGGCCGGACCGGACCGCCGAGCACATCGGGCTCCTCGGCGGCGAGCTTGTCGTCGAGTGATTCGCCCTGCTCGGCTTCGTCTTCGAGCAGACCGAATTGATCGGCTCCATGCCAGCCTTCGGGTGGCTCGACGGTTTGGTCACCGTCGCGGTTGTGCAATTCGTCGGAGTCGGTGGACTCGCTCGGGGTGAGCATGTTGTCGTCAGACATCAGGCAGGCACCGCTTCCGTCGCCCGGTTCCAGGTCCGGTGCCGCCGGATCGTGTCGACGAACGCCTCGATGAACAGTTCGTCGAGCGAGCCGCCATGCGACGTCGTCGTGACAACGCCTCTGTCCGTGTGGGTTTCGGTCAGCCCGGCGGATTCGGGATTGATCCCCGCGGCGCGCAGCAAGCCGATACCAGCACCGAACGCGGCGACGGGCTTCAGGTGCTTGTAGGCCTCGGCGACGAAATGGACTGCCGAACCGTCTTGCGCGAGCAGCTCGACGGAGTTCTGCGGTCCCGGCACCAGCACCGCGTCGTACAGCGTCGACGACGTGGTGTTGAGCCCCAGATCCACGCCGAGTTCCTGGCCGGTGTCGGTCGCGATGGTGCCGCCACCGATGAGGCCGACGATGTGGACGGTGGCGCCCAACTCCCTGAGCGCGGCGGCGGTCCGTTCGGTGCCGCGCAGGTCCACGCCGTCGGCGGCCAGGACGGCGATCCGGCGGCTGACGATGGAATCGGTCGCGGTGTTCATCTGCGACAGCGCCGGCGACGGCGTCACATGGTCGGGGACGGCGACCTCGTCCGGTGCCAGCAGTCCGAGCTTGGCGGCGACCCGCTCGGCCAGCTCGTGGTCGATCATGTTGAGCTGTGCGATGACTCGTTCACGGATGCCGGTCTCGGGGCCGACCTTGCCGAGTTCGAACGAGAATGCGGCGACGATGTGGTCCTTCTCGACGGTCGACATGCTCAGCCAGAACATCCGGGCCTGGCTGTAGTGGTCCTTGAAACTCTCTGCGCGGCTGCGGATCTTGTGACCGTCGACGCGTTCGGTGTAGTGCCGGTAGGCGTCTTCGTCGGCCAGCGCGGGACACCCACCGCCGAGGTTGTTCTTGAGGTAGCTCGTGGCGCCCTTGGGGATGGTGTGCTGGCCGTAGCCGTCGCGCTGGTTGTTGGTCACCGCTGCGATGGGCCGGTTGACCGGCAACTGCGCGAAATTCGGCCCGCCCAAGCGGATCAGCTGGGTGTCCAGGTATGAGAAATTGCGCAGCTGCAGCAGGGGATCGTTGGTGAAGTCGATACCGGGCACCAGATTGGCGGTGTGAAACGCGACCTGTTCGGTCTCGGCGAAGAAGTTGTCCGGGTTGCGGTCGAGCACCATCCGGCCGACGGGGATCACCGGAACCCGTTCCTCTGGAACAAGTTTGGTCGCGTCGAGCAGATCGAACGGGAAGGCGAACTCATCAGATTCGGGGATCAGCTGAACGCCGAGCTCCCACTCGGGGTATTGGCCGGCCTCGATGGCGTCCCACAGGTCGCGGCGATTGAAGTCCGGGTCCTTACCGGCGATCTGCTGGCATTCCTCCCAGAGCAGTGAGTGCACACCGAGTTTCGGCGTCCAGTGGAATTTCACGAAGACGCCCTCGCCGGCCGCGTTCACCAGCCGGAAGGTGTGCACGCCGAAGCCCTGCATCATCCGGTAGCTGCGCGGCAGGGCGCGGTCGGACATCAGCCACATGATGGTGTGAAGCGTTTCCGGCTGCAGCGACACGAAGTCCCACAGCGTGTTGTGGGCAGATGCGGCTTGCGGAATCTCGTTGTGCGGCTCCGGCTTCACCGCATGGACGAAGTCGGGGAACTTGATGCCGTCCTGGATGAAGAAGACGGGGAAGTTGTTGCCGACGAGGTCGTAGTTGCCCTGCTCGGTGTAGAACTTGGTGGCGAAGCCGCGGACGTCGCGTACGGTGTCGGCGGAGCCGCGGGACCCCGCGACGGTGGAGAAGCGCACGAACACCGGCGTGCGCAGGCCCGGCGTGGTCAGGAATTTCGCCGTGGTGAAGTCGGCCAGCGAATCGTCGTACGGCTCGAAGTACCCGTAGGCCCCCGCGCCGCGTGCGTGCACGACCCGCTCGGGAATGCGTTCGTGGTCGAAGTGGGTGATCTTCTCCCGCGCGTGGAAATCCTCCATCAGGGTCGGGCCGCGCTCACCTGCGGTGAGGGCGTCGTCGGTGTGCGGAACCCGCACCCCCTGCTGGGTCGTCAGATACCCCGCGTTGTTGTCGACCCGCGTGGCCTCGAGTTGCTCTTGCTTTGCATTCGATGTTTCGTCCACCGTGTCTGGTTACCCAGCGCGATGGTCAACAAACGCGGCGGTGGTTCGCCGCGGGCGTGACCTGCTTGACGAACTCGCCGATGTAGTGGATCGCCCGCCGCCCTTCGGGCAGGACGGGAGCGGCAAGCGGAAAGTCGTGAATCTGCCCGTCCCACATGTGAAGTTCGCACTGTGCCCCCGCGGCGGTCAACCGCTCGTACATCAGTTCCGCGTCGGGCCGGAGAAACTCGTCGCTGCTGACGTGGATCAACACCGGCGGCATCCGGCGCAGGTCCGCGTCGACGGGCGAGGCGATCGGCTGCCCGGACGGATTCTTCTCACCGTGCGCGGCGACGTAGCGCATGAACGACGTCATGGCGCGTGCCGTGAACATGGCGCACCGGTCCTTGCCGCTGGGGGATTTGTCGCGCGGGTTCAGCGTCGTCAGAGGGGAGATCGCGGCCACGCCGGCAGTGGGCGGGTTACCGTCGCGAAGTAGATCGGCGGCCGTCTGCAGGGCCAGATATCCGCCCGCCGAATCGCCTGCCACCACGATGTCGGACCAGCGGTAGCCGCGGCGCAGCAGCCAGCGGAGCCCGTCGGCCGCGTCGGCCAGTGCCGCCGACAGTCCGTGGTTGGGCAACATGCGGTACCCGACGTTGAGTACCTCGGCCTCGGCGCTGCGGGCAAGCCGGGCGGCAATGGCGCGGTGCGTGTTGAGACCGCAGGTGAGGAACGCGCCGCCGTGCAGGTAGAGGATGGCGCGTCGGGCCGACGAGCCGGCGGTGCCGATCAGTTCGGCCGGACAGGAGGGCAGGCGGACGGGCTGCACGGTCGCCGAGCTCGGCAGCGGTGCCAGTGCGGCGACCTGATCGATGGAGCTGAAGGGCCAGCGCAGGTTTGGTTGCAGAGCCCACATCCGCACGATGTTCTTGACGAACACCCGGCAGACGGCGCCGATTGCCTGGGATTGTGGGCTGCGGCGGCGGTGATGGTGCCGTACTCCCTGGTCATGCCGGGTATTTCGCATTGTGATCAACTCCTGAGCACTCGGTACCCATGCCAGATCTTGGTGAAACGTTGCGCCAGAGAAGGTTTCCGATGCGCGCAGACCAGGTATGTCGGTAGTGCCGGATTGTTCAACGGAATCAAGCATGTTTGGAGGAATGGCGTATGACCACGCACATCGATACCGGCTCCGACACCGGCGTCTTCACCGGAACCGCTGACAAGGACTACAACCTGATCTGGTTCGTGGAGAGCTGCCTGAGCAACGCGCTGCGCATGGAACGCTACTGTGCCGACGCGGAGCGCCAGGGCGATACCGAACTCATCGACCTGTTCAAGCGGGCGCAGAAGGAAAGCCGCAAGGGCGCCGAACAAGGCAAGGCGCTGCTCGCGAATCGCCTGGTGTGACGGACTTCGATCACACCTGACAACACCGCAACGCAAGGAGGAAATACCTTGGGAGAGAACAAGAGTGGCCCCGAAGAGGGTATCAAGGGCACCGTCGAGGGTGTCAAGGGCAAGCTGAAGGAAGCCGCAGGCAGCGTCGTGGGCCGGGACGATCTGGTCCGTGAGGGACAGGCCCAGCAGGACAAGGCCGACGCCGAACGCGATGCGGCCAAGCATGAGGCGGAAGCCGAGTCGGCGCGCTCCGGCGCGGCGGCCGCTGAGAAGCGCCAGCAGCAGAACCAGTGAGCCAGAACGGCCCGGCCTCCTTCAACCGTGGGAGGCCGGGCCGCTTCTTGTGCGAAAACTATTGTGCGCGAGCGGTATCGTTGCGTCCGCTGTTCTGCATCGCCAATGGCACCAGCACCCAGAACGTGCAGAAACCGGCCAGGCCGATGCCGCCGGCGACCCAGCCCGCCACCTGGCCGGCGACGGTACCGAAGATCAACTCGGTCACGCCGGTCAGGGCGATCCCGAGCAGCAGCAGACCGTAGAAGGCGCAGCGGTGTGCCGCGGCGACGATCAACGACATGCGTCGCTGCCGAAACAGGATGCGGTGCATGCCGACTGGGGCGATCAACAGAATCGTCGATGCGACCGAGAAACCGACGGTTGCCAGGTAGACCGCCTGGCTCTGGTCATCCAGCGTGGAGAACCGCTGTTGGAACGGCAGGGTCAGCAGGAAACCGGTGAGCAGCTGTACTCCGGTCTGTGTGACGCGAAGTTCCTGCAACAGGCTCGACCAATTGCGGTCCAGCCGTTCGATTTCGGTCTCGTGACGGGCCATCCGGTCCCAGCGCTGGTCGGATGGTCCCTCGTCACCGTGCTCGCCCGTCATCAGACACATCGCTCTTGCGCCGAACTGTTTCCTTGTCGACGACGATGATGCGGTCGCCGGGCCCTGAACCGTAGAAGCTGAAGATGTCTTTGCCGGGCGAGGAGTCCACCTGGATCTCACGGACGGTGAGCCAGCGGCCACCGGCGGGGTCCTCGATGACGTCGCCCTTCGTCACGTCCGCGGGGCGGACGGCCTCGACCTTCGTTTCAGCGGCCATCGGAACCCCTTTCCTGTCAAGGCGTTTCGAAGGTCAACGTGAGCACGACGAACCCGGCGATCAACAGGGCCCAGGCGACCAGCGGGACGACGATGCCGCGCCGGGTACGTGCTGTCACGAATGAGATCGCGATGGCCAGTACGGCGACCACCGGTGCGCCGTACTCGATCAGCCCGAATACGAACGGGCTCGGGCCCAGCTTGGCGCAGGTACGTTCGGAACACCCAGCGGTCGCCAGAACCTGGGCGTACTGATACAGGATGATGGCGAGGGCACCTGGCACGGTGAGGCCGGCCAGTACCCAGTTGATGACGGTGCGTCGCCGGTGTCCGGCTTCCTGTGCGTCTGCATCGTGTTGCGCGATCGCCCCGGCCTGGACCTCAGACATCGACACCTCCCGGGTGGTAGCGGTTTCCTTGGGACTGTCTGTTGAGGGCGTACCCGGGCGGCCGAACCGCGAAACGCCTGTTTCGTCCGGTACCTCACGGGTACCACGCCCGGATGACGATGACTGTTGGGGATTACCTGCTCGAGCGGCTGAGGCAGTGGCATGTCCGTCATGTATTCGCCTATCCGGGCGACGGCATCAACGGCATCGTCACCGCATTCGGCCGCAGTGACGATGCGCCACAATTCATTCAGACCCGCCACGAAGAGATGGCGGCGTTCTGTGCCACCGGATACGCCAAATTCGGTGGTGGGCTCGGTGTCTGTATGGCGACATCGGGACCGGGCGCCATCCACCTGTTGAACGGGCTGTACGACGCCAAGCTCGACCGCGTTCCGGTGGTGGCGATCGTGGGTCAGACGGCGCGCAGCGCGATGGGTGGTAGTTATCAGCAGGAAGTCGACCTGCACAGTCTCTTCAAGGATGTCGCCAGTGACTACCTGGTCGAGGTGAATGTCGCCAATCAGTTGCCCAACGCGCTCGACCGGGCGATCCGCATCGCGCTGGCCCGGCGGGCGCCGACGGCCCTGGTGATCCCGTCGGATTTACAGGAGCAGCCGTACGAGCCTCCGCAACACGAGTTCAAACAGGTGCCGTCGAGTGATCCGGAGTATGTGCCGCCGGCGGTGTATCCACAGAACGAACAGGTCCGCAAGGCTGCCGGTGTGCTCAATGCCGGTGAGCGCGTGGCGATTCTGGTCGGCCAGGGTGCCCGTCGCGCCGCCGACGAGGTGCGCGAACTGGCGGACAAGACCGGCGCCGGGGTCGCCAAGGCGCTGTTGGGCAAGGATGTGCTGTCCGACGATCTGCCGTACGTCACCGGGTCCATCGGGCTGCTCGGGTCGCGACCGAGCTACGAGATGATGCGCGACTGCGACACCCTGCTGATCGTCGGATCGAATTTTCCCTACAGCCAGTTCCTGCCGAAATTCGGTCAGGCCCGAGCGATTCAGATCGACATCGACGGAACCGCCATCGGCATGCGCTACCCGACCGAGGTGAACATCGTCGCCGACGCGAGTGCCGCGCTCGGTGCGCTCCTGCCGCTGGTGGAGCCGAAGACCGACCGGAAATGGCGAGATACCATCGAGCACAACGTGTCTCGCTGGTGGGACACCGTCGAGCGCCAGTGCATGTTGTCGGCCCGCCCGGTGAATCCGATGCGGATCGCGTGGGAGCTTTCGCAGCGGATACCGGACGACGCCATCGTGACGGCAGACTCCGGTTCGTCCACCAACTGGTATGCGCGGTGCCTGAAGCTGCGCGGGGAGATGCGAGGTTCGCTGTCGGGCACGCTCGCCACCATGGGATGCGGGGTGCCGTACGCGATCGGTGCGAAGTTCGCGCATCCGGACCGTCCCGCCGTCGCGCTCGTCGGCGACGGCGCGATGCAGATGAACGGCATGGCCGAGTTGTTGACCATCAAGCGCTACGCGGAGCAATGGTCCGACCCGCGCCTGGTGGTGTGTGTCTTCCACAATGGCGACCTCAATCAGGTCACCTGGGAGCTGCGGGCAATGGGCGGAGCGCCCAAGTTCGTGCCGTCACAATCGCTACCGGACGTTTCGTATGCCGAGATCGCCTGTGCCATGGGGCTGGATGGCATCGCGGTCGACGACCCCGACCGTCTGGGCGAGGCCTGGGATCGGGCGCTGGGTGCCGATCGCCCCGTCGTGCTGGACGTCAGGTGCGACCCGGAAGTGCCGCCGATCCCTCCGCACGCGACCTACGAACAGATCAAAGACCTGACCGCCGCGGTGCTCAAGGGTGACCCCAACGGCTGGCACCTGGTGTATCAGGGGATGAAGACCAAAGCACAGGAGTACATCGCCCGTTCCGGTGGTGGCGGCGGGTAGCCCCGTGTACTGTGAGAAGCACGACGCTGTTACAGCGTGGCCGCTTAGCCAAAAGCGGCGATGGTCGAGGGTACTGCAGCTCGGCGCGTGAATCCGGTCCAGAGCGGGGCCTCCATTCTCAGGATTCGCCGACTGCGGGCGGGCTCGACTTCGGCAGATTGCCGTTCCGCCGTCAAGGCGGAAGCCAGCACGTCGCGGACCAATTTTCTATGCCGTCAATCGGTGGTGTCGTGCGTGCTGTCACACCCTGGAAGGGGTGCTGCATGTCAGTTTCTGTGTTGGAAAATGACTTTCGTGAAGTGAGTGAGCCGGTAGAAGCCGGCGCAGAGCCCGATCAAAGTCCTGACGAATACGCGGATGTCGTCGCGATGGTCGTGATGCTCCGTCAATTACCGCCCGACTCGGCCGCCTATGCCCGTCAACTCGAACGCATCGTGCTGCGGTGCTGCCCGCTGGCCGACCGGGTGGCACGCCACTTCGACCGCCGCGGCGAGAACCTCGAAGACCTGATGCAGGTGGCCCGGGTGGGGTTGCTGCAGGCCGTCAACCGTTTCGATCCCGCGCGGGGATCACGATTCGTGGCGTTCGCCCTGCCGACGATGATGGGAGAGCTGCGCCGGTATTTCCGGGACTATGGCTGGAAAGTCCACGTACCCAGGAGAATTCGCGATCGCCAGCACGATATTGCCTGTGCCACTGCGTATTTGACCAACGACTTGAGGCGGGCGCCGAGCATCGAGGAGCTCGCCGAGGAGCTGGAGATCGACCGTGACCAGGTTGTCGAGAGCATCGTGGCAGCCAAGGCGTATCAACCCCAGTCGCTGGACGTCAACGTAGTCGACGACGACTCGCGGGCCCAGGCGCTCGGTGACTCCCTTGGTGAGATGGATGCCGGATTCGACCGAGTGACGGATCGGGAATCGGTGCGGTCCCTGCTGGCGGCGCTGCCTCGACGCGAGCAGAAAGTGCTCTATCTCCGGTACTTCGGTGCCATGACGCAGCGGCAGATCGCCGACTCGATCGGCGTTTCCCAGATGCATGTGTCACGGATACTGGACCGCACCCTGCGCGATCTGCGCGCTCAAGTGGGTTGCGCCTGATCGACGCCGGCCTTTCGGCCATCGGCGGCAGACCGGTTCTGCCGCCGATGGCTGGTGTCGCACCACGGATATGTCTTGCTGCGTTGACAGCAGCAGATCGCGACCATGAATCTGTCAGAGCAGACCCGGGTCCCGTCTTCGAGTTCGACCTGGACCGGCCCCTGGATCAGCATCGGGCCGCGGGGCACGATGCGCACGGTTCTGCGCGCGGGACTCATGGCTTCACCGCCTTGATCACAACCAGTTCCTCGGTACGCCGTCCGGGTGTCAGCCGACCGGAGTCCTCCAACCACCGTGCGCGAGCGCTCATCACGGGCCCGAATGGGATGGTCCGGCGCGCGACCACGTCAGCCTGAAGGCCGCCGCCTCGCAAGGCGGCGACGCTGCTCGCGACATCGGCGAACTCGGAGTGGACGATGAGCAGTGCGCCGCCGCGCCTGAGCAGCGCGGGCGCCGCGGCGCAGAGTGGATCCAGGATGAGCCGGCCGTCGGGGCCGGCATTGAAGGATGTCGGCGGACCACCGGCGCCCACGATCACCGGTTCGCTCGCAGGCTCGGGCACATATGGCGGGTTGCACAGCACCAGGTCGAATGGCTCGAGCCCAAGTGCCGCCGACCAGGAACCGAGCCGCGCATCGATGCGGCAACCGGCGAGCCGTGCATTGGCGCGGGCCGCCGCGATGGCGGCTTGCGACGTATCGAGGGCGACGACGCTGTGCGCTCCGGCACCGGAGGCAGCAATCGCTGCCACCCCGCTGCCGGTACACAGGTCCGCGACGCGCATGCCCGCCGGGTGGCAGCAGCGGTGCATGGTTTCGATCAACAATCGCGAATCATGTTGCGGCAGATAGACGTTTGCGCACTCAGGCGAGATTTCGGAGCTCAGCATTCGGGCTTCCTCTCTGGATCCAACCTCTCCGATATAACCGGGATGCGGCATGGGCAAACGCGTCAATTCGGTAACGCCGCATGACCTGGGCGGTTTTGAGGCGGGCGGAAACGGGTAACACCCGTCAATGCCGGGTCACGGTGACAGCCAGCGGGCGGTGATCCGAGAGTTCCACCTCCGGGGTGGCATGTCGGAGCACGGCCAGCTGCCGGTCGTCAGTGAGAAGGTGGTCGAGCTGTTGGGCCGGTGCCTCAGCCGGAAACGTGTTGGCACAGGCCAGCGAACGCATGCCCGACCAGCGCTCGGCTGGTTCCGCCGCCATGTTCAGGTCGCCGGCGATGATGTGTGGTCCGGGCAGCGCGCGGACTGTGCGGGCCAGCTGCCGCAGTTGATGCCGATTCCAGCCGGGTACGAACGACAAGTGGGTCCCGGCGATCGTCATGGCGCCCAACGGCGTCTCGAGCCGTGCGAGCACGGCGGCGCGGGGCTCCTCGTGCACGATCATGACCCTGCCGGGCACCGGCAGATACATCGGAAAGCGGGTCGGTATCCGGGGCAGCCGCAGCACCTGCCAGCTGGTCGCCGGATACCGCGAGAGCAGAGAGATGCCGTACGCCGCCGATTCGGGATGTTCCTCACCGGTGGCGGCGATCCAGGTGGCGCCGGGCGTTCCCGTGATGGCGGCGACGAACCGGTGGGAGACGGCTTTCATGACCTCAGCTGCGATGGCGGTCAGATCCGCCCGGCCGGAACGCGTTTGGTCGAAATCCACCTCCTGCAGCGCCAGGATGTCCGGGTCGAGGATGCTGATGCTGCGACGAAGCCGGTCGAGATGGACTCCGTCGCCGACGGTGCGGCCGTGCAGGATGTTGAAGGTCGCGAGGCGCATCGAAGTCATGATGACTCGGTACCCCCGAACGCCGACTTTGATTGCGCGGTGCGTCATGTGTCCTGAGCGCACCCAGCTGAGAAACGCACTGCGCGCCGCGGCAAGTGCCTTCAAGGCGAACGGCCAGAGTTTCGCCCTTGCCGGCAGCTACGCACTGTGGGTCCACGGCGCGCCGGAACCCGACCACGATGTCGACTTCGTCGTGCCCGAGCCGGACACCGAGGCGGCGGTGAAGATATTGGGCCAGAACGGATTCGACATCGAGCGACCACCAGAAGATTGGCTGTTCAAAGCGTACTTCGAGGGCGTGCTCGTCGATGTTCTGCACCGACTCAACGGCGTGCCTGTGGACGCCGCTCTTCTCACCGGGGCCGTGGATCGCGAGGTACTGGCCATCTCGATGCCGGTCCTGACGCCCGATGCGGTGATCACCCAGAAGCTGCTGACGCTCAACGAACATCACTGTGACTTCGCTCCGCTGCTGCCGGCGGTGCGCGCGGTCCGTGAGCAACTCGACTGGCCGCGAATCCGGGAACTGGCGGCCGGAAACGACTTCGCCATGGCCTTTCTCGAGCTGGCGGCCCGACTTCGGCTCGACCGGTAAGCACCGGTCGCGGGTTCTTTTTCTTGCGCGTTAGTTTGCCATCACGCACCCATGGGTACTTCTTTCCATGAGACCAGAGAGGTCTGTCTAGGAGGAGCCATGTTGCGAGGAAGCGTGGGCGTCATCGTGGTGGTCTGGCTGTTGATCGGGGTGCTGGCGGCCTGGCAACGCGACTATTTCCGCGGCGGCGACACGAGCTGCGGCTCGGCAGGGCGTATCGCGCTGACCGTGGTCGCCGGGCCGTTGAACTACGCCGGGGTCAATCCGAAGGTGGTCGATTGCCGACTGCCGCAACCGAGTGCCATGCGGTGAACCGCATCTGAGAAAAGGAATCGATCATCATGATTGCTTTGGGAGTAGTCCTGCTCATCCTGGGCTTCGTCTTCAACGTGTATCTGCTGTGGGTCCTGGGCATCGTGCTCGTCGTGGTGGGCGCGATCTTCTGGCTCCTCGGGGCAGCCGGTCATGCCGTCGCCGGACGCCGGTACTGGTATTGACGTGACAAGAGGGGCGAAAGCCCGGGCCTCAGGCCCGGGCTTTCGCCTTCTTCGCGGTAGTGACTGCGGTGTCGGCCAATTCAGCCGCACGCGCACTGGCTTTCCGGTACGCGGATTCCGCGTAGGGAGCGGCCTTTTCCAAGCCGTCTCCCACGGTGTCGGCCAACTCCGAGGCGCGGGCGCTGGCTTTCCGGTAGGCAGATTCCGCATACGGGGCAGCCTTCTCGAGCCCGCCTTCCAGCTTCTCGAGCGCGACGCCGGCGAGCTCACGGCCGTGCTCGAAGCCGGTTTGGACGCCGTGGCCCAGCTTTTCGCCCACTTCCGGCATGCGGGCGAGGGCAACTTCCGTCCTGGACGGCACTGTCGACGAGAGGGCCTCGGCCGCCCGTTTCGCGGCGCGCCGGCCCCGCCATCCCAGCGACGGCTTTCCGGCGGTATCCGCGGAGGCGAGGATCAGACCGCCGAGCAGGCTCAGGTCGGCCAGGAAGCCCCGGCGTTTGGCGGCTTTCGCCTCGGGATCGTCCTCGGCCCAGAACATGTGGTTACCGAGGTTTGCGGGAATCACCGTGGCCGCGAGAACTGCCGAGGCCACGCGCGGAATGCGTCCGGTGGCCAGCAACAGCCCGCCGGCGACCTGAGCGGCCGCGGTCGCCTGCGCCACGGCGACGGCGTTGGAGGGCACATTGCGTGCGACGGGTTCCGGCATGTCCTTCAGTCCGTCGAGCGCCGGCTGTACGGCCTGGGCGCCGGAGTCGGTGTTCAACAGGGTTTCGACGCCCTGTCCGATGAACGCGGTGGCCAGAAGTGGACGGGCGATCCTACGAATGATCATGGGGCAGGGATTTCCCGTGCGGGACCGGCCCAAACATCATCCCGGCATCGTCTCGCCGCCGAGGGGCGCCAGCACTTCACCGCTGTAGTACGACGACAGTTGGTCGGCGGCGAAGAAGACGTACGACGGCGCGATCTCGTCCGGCTGGGCCGGCCGCCCCAGCGGTGCGTGGGCACCGAATGACTCGACCTTCTCCTGCGGCATGGTGGCCGGGATGAGCGGCGTCCAGACCGGCCCGGGGGCAACACAGTTCACGCGGATGCGGCGTTTGGCCAGTGATTGGGCCAGCGCGTAGGTGAACGCGATGACGGCTCCCTTGGTGGCCGAGTAGTCGATCAGCGACGCATTGCCCCGTAGCCCGTTCACCGACGCGGTGTTGATGATCGCGGCGCCGTCCGGGAGATGCGCCAGGGCGGACTTGGTCACCTGGAAGTAACTGTCGATGTTCACGGAGAACGTCCGCCGCCACTGCTCATCGGTGATGTCGGTGACATCGTCTGTGGGTGCCTGATATGCGGCATTGTTGACGACGATGTCCAGCCCGCCGAGCTCGGCGAGGGTGCGCGCCACCACCTCTCGGCAATGGGCGGGCTCGCCGAGATCACCGGGGAACAGGGCGCACGTCCGTCCGGCCGCGCCCACGATGCTCGCGGTGTGCGTCGCGTCGTCGTGCTCCTCGAGGTAGGCGATGGCGATGTCCGCACCCTCCTTGGCGAACGCCGCCGCCACCGCGCGCCCGATACCGGAGTCGCCGCCGGTGATGAGGGCCCGGCGCCCTTTCAGGAGCCCGCGGCCGACGTACTGGCGCATCTCGTCATGCGGCTGTTCTGCCATGTCGGCGGTGTGCCCGGGATAGGGGATCGGTGTGTTCATCTCAGGCATCGCGTCCGAAATCGTCCTCGTCGGCATCAATTTCGACGTCCGCGGTCTGCTCCAACCAATCGTGTGCGGCGGCCTCCGGCGGCGGGTTGTCGCGGCCGGTGACCGCGGCCTCGTCGTCGAGGACCGGTTCTTGGACGTCACGCGACTGCTCGACGGCGTCTGCGTCGGGGACTGCGTCCGGGAACTGTTCTGGTGTCATGTCAGAGCGGATACCCGTCCCACGCGCCGGAAAACACTTCGGGTGTTTAAGTGCCGAACCCTCGGGTACCTCGGCCCGCATGACAGCAGACCGCGAGCGATCGGTGCTGGTGTGGCATGTGCACGGCGCCTGGATGGAGTCGTTCGTGGCCGGCCCGCACCGCTACCTCGTGCCTGTTGGGGCGGCGGCACCCGACCGTGACGCGCGTGGCTTGTGTGGCCGGAGTTGGCCACGAGCACAAGAGATTCCGCTCTCGGAACTGGCTGCTGCCGATGTCGACCTGGTGGTGTTGCAGCGGCCCGGGGAACTGGACGAAGCGCAACGGTGGCTGCGGCGGCGTCCCGGAGTCGACGTGCCGGCCGTCTACGTCGAGCACAACGCGCCGCGCCCGAACGCGGTGGACAGTGTGCATCCGCTCGCCGACCGGCGGGACATCCCGCTGATCCATGTCACCGAATTCAACAGGCTGATGTGGGACAACGGAATTGCACCGACCAAGGTCATCGATCACGGCATCGCCGATCCCGGCCCGCTCTACACCGGTGACATCGCCGGGGCCGCGGCCATGATCAACGAGCCGCTACGCAGATGGCGCACGGTGGGCGCCGACCTGCTCGGCGAGCTGTCGCGAGCTGTCCCGATCGAGGTGTGGGGGATCGACACCAAGGAACTCAACCGCCGGCAGGCCGACCCGCGAGATCGATTGCGGGGCAAGGGCGATATCCTCGCGCCCGAGCTGTGGCGTCGAGTCGCACGCCGCCGCGTGTATCTGCATACCGCGCGATGGACATCCCTGGGACTGTCGTTGGTCGAGGCGATGTACCTCGGCATGCCGATCGTGGCGGTCGCCTCGACGATGGCGCCGCTGGTGGTGCCGTCCCGCGCGGGTGTCGTCGGCGCCGACGTGAAGGTCCTGTCGCGAGGCCTGCTGGACTTCGTGAACGATCCCGCCGCGGCAGCGCTGGCGGGCAAGGCGGCCCGCGAGTTCGCTGCCGAGCACTTCGCACTTGACCGGTTCCTGGCCGACTGGAACCGCGTGATCGATGACGTCTGCCACTGACCGGAAGAGGGAACGATGAGAATTGCCATGGTCTCCGAGCACGCCAATCCGCTTGCGGCACTTGGCGGGGCCGACGCGGGCGGGCAGAACGTCCACGTGGCGGCGTTGTCGGCGGCGCTCAGTCGACATGGGCACCGGGTGGACGTGTACACCCGTCGGGACGATCCCGACGTGCCGGAGCGCGTCATCGCGCCGGAGGGGTACACGGTGGTGCATGTGCCCGCCGGCCCGGCGCGCCCGGTCCCCAAGGACGACCTGTTGCCGTACATGGGGCAGTTCGGCAGTTATCTGCACGACGAGTGGGCGCAGACCCGTCCCGACGTCACGCATGCCCACTTCTGGATGTCCGGCGTTGCCACGCAGTTGGCGGCGAAAAAACTGAATCTGCCTGCCCTGCAGACGTTCCACGCGCTGGGTGTGGTCAAGCGGAGGTACCAGAAGGACCAGGACACCAGTCCGCGGGAGCGGCTCACGCTGGAGAAGCTGGTGGCCAGGGAAGCCACCTGGGTGGCGGCGACGTGCACCGATGAAGTTTTCGAGCTGATGCGTCTGGGCCGCGAGCGGTCCCGGATCTCGGTGGTGCCGTGCGGCGTCGACCTCAAGTTGTTCCGTCCCGACGGGCGGGCCGCCGCCCGTAAGGCGCGCCCACGCATCGTCAGCGTCGGCCGGTTCGTGCAGCGCAAGGGATTCGACGTCATGATCCGTGCGCTGCAGTGGATACCCGATGCCGAACTCGTCATCGTCGGTGGTCCCGACAAGGCGGCGTTGCGTGCCGACAGCGAGGCACAGCGGCTACTGGCGCTGGCCCGCGAGCTCGGCGTCGCGAAGCGGGTGCGGCTGTGCGGGTCGGTGGAGCGTGCCGATATGCCCGCCGTGCTGCGTTCGGCAGATGTTGTCGCGTGCACCCCGTGGTACGAGCCGTTCGGGATCGTCCCGCTGGAGGCGATGGCCTGTTCGTGTGCGTGCCGACACCGAGCGGTGCCGATGGCGCCGCCGATCTGAGCGCGGTGTGGTCGGCCGTCACCGAACTGCGGCGGGTCCTGTCGCCGGGCAGCGTGATCGCCGTCAAATCGACGGTGCCGGTCGGTACCACCCGGGACATCGCCACCGCGGTGCGCGACAAGGGGATCCACGTGGTGTCCAACCCGGAGTTCCTGCGTGAGAGCCATGCGGTGGCCGATGCCCGCGAGCCGGACCGGGTCCTCATCGGCGCCACGGATGACACCGCCGCCGACCGGGTCGGTGCCCTGTACGGGGCGACTGCCGATTCGGTGCTCCGGATGGCGCCGGAAAGCGCAGAGCTTGCCAAGTACGCCAGCAATGCCTTTCTGGCGGTGAAGCTCTCGTACGTCAACTCGCTGGCTGCGCTGTGCGCCGAAGTCGGCGCGGACATCACCGACGTCACCCGCTGCATGGGCGCCGACGCCCGCATCGGTGGGCAGTTCCTACAGCCCGGACCCGGCTGGGGCGGTTCCTGCCTGCCCAAAGACAGTGCCGCGCTGTTGTATACGTCGCGGCGGCACGGCGTGGCGCTGCGCGAGGTGGCCGCCTCGCGCGACACCAACGCGGCGCAGGCCCCGCGGCTAGTGCGGGCGTTGTCGGCTGCCATGGCCGAACCCGTCGCATCGGCGCGCATCACGGCGCTGGGCCTGACCTTCAAGGCCGGTACCCCCGACGTCCGGGACTCACCGGCGCTGACCATCGCGGCATCGCTCGCGCAGCACGGCGCGGAGGTCCGCGGATACGATCCGCAGCTGGCGGGGATCGACCCGAAACTATTGCGCGACAACGGGGTCACCGCGGTCGACGATGTCTACACCGCGGCCAAGGGCGCCGACGCGCTCGTCGTACTGACGGAATGGCCGGTGTTCCGGGACCTGGACTGGCCGCGCATCGCGCAACACGCACCCGATGCTGTCGTGATCGACACCCGGAACGTGCTCGACCCGCGGACGGTGACCGCCGCCGGTCTGCGCTACCTGGGCAACGGGAGGAGCCCAGGTTTCTGAATCAGCTCGTCGGCGGCGTCCGCGGCGCACCGGGGTGCGTTTCGAGGTAGTCGAGTTCACGGCGCCGGATGCGGCGGTGCCGCGCGTAGAGCCAGGCGCCGCCCCCCACGGCCAGCACTGCCGCGATCGCCAGGGCCACTCCACCGGTGTCCGCTCGGCCGTCGGCGAAGAAGTACAAGCTCACGACCAAGGTCGCCACCGCCAGGCCGACCGCCACCAGGCCCGGGGCGTTCGTGCCGTCCTTGAAGGTTTCGCCGGCATGCGGCCGGGTGGTGCGAGCATGGTCGACGGGGTCTTTCATGGGATGCCTCCTGGGGATTAGTCCTCGACGTTCTAATGCCCGGTACCGGGCGGTTCTACACCCGCGGTGCGGTGACCCGCACCGATTTGAGCTCGGGATCGGCGGGGTCCGGCAGGTACATGCCCGCGGCGATGCCGGTCCGCAGGTAGTCCAGGACCTCGGCATTGATCAGTTCGCCGGGGACGACGGCCGGTATACCGGGCGGATAGGGCGTGATCTGTTCGGCCGAGACGCGTCCGGCCGCCATCTCGACGGGCACCGTCTCCACCGGGCCGAAGAACGCGTCCCTCGGTGACTGGATCGTCTCCAGCTGCAGGTCTTCGGGCGCCGGCAGGTTGACGTGCGGCGGTGGTTCGAAATCCGCAGCGGCCGTGGGCAACTGGCGCAGCGCCACGACCAGTGGCCGGATCGTCTCACGGTCGTCGGCCATCGACAGCGTGATCAGGATTCGGCGGTGATCCGCCAAGCCGACGTCGATGTGGTGTTGTTTCCGCAACCACTGCTGGGCCTGGTAACCCGACATGCCGGTGGCCGATACGTCGACCAGAACCTGGAGCCGGTCCAGGTCATGGGACGCCTCGACGCCGAGCAGTTCGTCCTCGAGAACATGCAGGCCGTCGATGTGTTCGAGATCGCGGCGTAGCTCGTCGGACAGCCGGAGCGCGGCACTGAGCAGTCGATGCCCGTCCTCGACCATCTGTCGCCGCCAGCCGTCCATCGCCGCGTACATGGGCACGCTGGGACTGGTGGTCGTCAGCAGGTCGGCGCAGGCGGCAAGCCTGCGGTCGTCGATCAGGTCGCCCTGCACGTGAAACACCGAGCCCTGCTCGAATCCGGCACCCATCTTGTGCACGCTGACCACACAGATGTCGGCGCCGGCATCCATTGCCCATGTGGGCAGGTCCTCGTGGAACGGCAGGTGCGCGCCCCAGGCTTCGTCGACGATCAGCGGTTTGCCCTCCGCGTGACAGACCTCTGCGATGCCCGCGAGGTCGGCACAGGTGCCGTACGGGGACGGGCTGACGATCAGTGCGCCGGCGGCGTCGGGGTACCGCTTCCAGCCGTCGGCGACGTCCTGCGGCGACGGCGGGTGGGACAGGTGCCGTTCGGCATCCCAGCGCGGGCTGATCCAGCGGGGGAGCACCCCGGAGAACACCAGGCCCGCAACGATCGATTTGTGGCTGTCGCGGCCCACCAGCAGGCTGCCGTCGCCGCCGGCCACCGCCATCATGGCGGCCTTCACGGACAACGAGCTGCCGCATGTCGAGAACCACGCCATGTCGGCGCCCACGGCGGCCGCCATCAGGTCCTCGGCGTGCCGCAGATACCCATTCGAGTTGCGGTGATCGTCCAAGCCGCCGCTGGCCAGCACGTCATTCCAAAACGGCTGCGCGCCCAGGGCATCCAGTACGCGGGCATCGGTGCCACGCCCCTGCCGATGGCCGGGAGGGGTGAAGCCGTACTCGCCGATCGAGCGATAGCGGACAAGCGCATCGAGCAGGGGTGTCTCAGACTGATTCATGATGTCTCGGGGATACCCGTAGTGCCGGCGTCTACACCCGGGTTTAGCTTCCCACACCTGCGGGTATCGGGGAGGTCTCATGTGCACAGAAGAACTGGTTCAGCCTTTGCTACCGGACCCCCGTGGTCCCGTGTCCGATGTGGTGATAGGACTGCTCGGTGAGCGGTTGCCCACGCAGTACCTGACGCGGATACAGCTACCGCTCGGGAACGCGGATCCCTTCGGACTCGACCTGCAGCTGGCGCTGTATGTCTGCTATGAACTGCATTACCGGGGTTTTACGGACACCGACGAAAAGTGGGAATGGAATCCCGCCCTCCTCGATGTTCGCCATCGCATCGAGGAGCGGTTCCTGGCAGCGGTCCGGGAACTCGTCGGCGAGATCAGCCCGGACAGTACGGCGCACGCCGAGCTCGCCCGCTGCGACGCCGACCCTGTTGATGACTCGAGTCTGTCCGTCTATATCCAGGATCGGGCGACGTGGCCGCAGATGCAGGAGTACTTCGTCCACCGCTCGCTGTACCACCTGAAGGAAGCCGATCCGCAGTCGTGGGTCATTCCGCGGTTGACCGGTCGTGCGAAAGCCGCGTTCGTGGCAGTGGAATACGACGAATACGGCGGTCGTGGCGGCTACGCGACCATGCACCAGCGGCTGTTCGCCGATCTGCTCGACGCCGCGGAGCTGCGCAACGACTACCTGCACTACCTCGGCAATGCAACGGGCAGCACGCTGGCTGCGGTGAACCTCATGTCGATGTTCGGTCTGCACCGCCACCTGCGCGGCGCGGCCGTCGGCCACTTCGCCGCGACCGAACTGACCTCGTCGCCGGCGTCGCAGCGAATTGTCAAGGGCCTCAAGAGGCTTGGTGCTCCGCGACCGTGTGTCGACTTCTACCGCGAGCACGTCGAGGCCGACGCCGTTCATGAACAGGTGGTCCGCAAGGACGTCGTGGCGGACCTGTTGTCGCGCGAGCCGGGCCTGGAACTGGACGTCGTGTTCGGCATTCGGGCCTTCGACGCGGTCGAGGGGCGGCTGGCCGATCACATGTTGTCCAGCTGGGCGGCCGGGTGCACCTCGCTGCAGCACTGGCCCGTTTGACCGTCGGCGCACCGGGTAATCGGTGGGGGACGCGCTCACAGCCCGGGCGCGTCAGACGTTCTCACAGGAGGAAATATGGCTTCTCATGCCCTCAAATCCCCGTCAGACGTGATCGATCTCCTCACTGATCAGCACGAGCAGATCAAGTCACTGTTCACCGAAACCCTGGTGCTGGCCGGCGACGAGAGAGCGAGGTCGTTCCAGGATCTGCGCAGACTCCTCGCGGTGCACGAAACCGCAGAGGAAGAGATCGTCCATCCGCGGGCGAAGCAGAAGCTGCCCGGCGGCGAGAAGGTCGTCGATGCCCGACTGGAAGAGGAGCACGAGGCGAAAAAGCTGCTCTCCGAACTGGAGTCGCTCGATGTGGACAGCAAGGAATTCACCGCCAAGCTGACGAAACTCCGCGACGCGGTGATCGCGCACGCCGAGCATGAGGAGGCGGAAGAGTTCGCCAAGCTCGGAACGGAGCTTTCGCAGAAGGAGCTCGAGCGCATGGGCGAGATCGCCAAGCTCGCCGAAGCAGTTGCGCCGACCCGGCCGCACCCCGGCGTGGAGTCCCCGGCCGCGAACCTCATCGTCGGGCCGTTCGCCGCCATGCTGGACCGGGTCCGGGACGTGATCTCGAGCGCCCGCTGAGTCCGATGATCCAGCTGCTGCAGGAACTGTTACTGGCGTACGGGCCCTGTGGCCAGGAAGACGCCGTCCGCGATATCTGCCTGCGGGAGCTGGCACCCCTGGTCGACAGCGCCTGGATCGACCGGGCGGGCAACGTCGTGGGGCGGGTGTCCTCGTCGCAGAGTGATGAGGAGCACCCGCCCATCCGCGTGATGGCGCACATGGACGAACTGTCCATGCTCGTGAAGCGGGTGCAGCCCGACGGCAGAGTGCGATTGACGCCGCTGGGCACGATGTACCCGGCGAACTTCGGCCTCGGGCCGGTGCTGATGCTCGGTGACCGCGAGCACGTATGCGGTGTTCTCACAGTGGGCTCCGAACACACCACGCAGGAAAGCCCGCAGATCTGGCAGACCAAACCCGACGGTGGCGACCGGGCTCTGAACTGGTCGGACGTGTACGTGTTCACCGGCCGCACGCCGGAGCAGTTGACCGAGGCCGGCATCCGGCCCGGAACCCGCGTGTGCGTCCACCGAAGCAAACGGGAACTCGTCGAGATCGACGACTATCTCGGGTCCTACTTCATGGACGACAGAGCGCTGCTGGTTGTTCTGCTGACGGCGGCTCGTGAGTTGCGGCAGCGGGCCGAACCACCGCCCCAGGACGTGTATTTCGTGTGCACGGTGAGTGAGGAGGTCGGTGGCCTCGGCGGCTCGTACGCCAGCCGGGCTCTGCCCGGTGAATTGATCCTGGCGCTGGAGGTCGGGCCGACCGAAGGCGAATACGGCACCACCGTCACGCGCGGACCCATCGTCGGTTACAGCGACGCGCAGTGCGTCTACGACAAGGCGGTCGCCGACCGGCTGGTGGACGTGGCGACCGCGTTGGGCGCCGATCCGCAACCGGCGGTGCTGGGTGCGTTCGAATCCGATGCGTCGCACGCCAAGTCGAACGGGCACGCGGCCGCAGCCGGGCTGCTGTGCCTGCCCACACTGAGCACCCACGGCTACGAGGTGGTGCCGCGCGCCGGCATCGACACACTCTCCGCCGTGTTGGTGGAGTTTCTGGCGAATCCGGTCCCGT
This sequence comes from Mycobacterium sp. SM3041, assembly GCF_039668335.1. Taxonomy (NCBI): domain Bacteria; kingdom Bacillati; phylum Actinomycetota; class Actinomycetes; order Mycobacteriales; family Mycobacteriaceae; genus Mycobacterium; species Mycobacterium sp. SM3041. The sequence goes on from NZ_JAYXBQ010000044.1 coordinate 208,528, forward strand.
TTGGCGCGGACTCGTCGCGGGTAATCAGGGCTACCTCGGGAAAGGACGCGTCATGACTGCCTCCGACAATGCCGACGCCGACGTGATGCCGTCGGGCGTCACCGGCAAAGTGTCCATGTTCGACCGATTCGCCACCAACACGGCCGAAATCGTTTCGCGCGCTTGGTTCTTCCTGGCGTGCGTTCTGCTCGTGGTCCTCTGGGCGCCGACATTCGCCTTCATGACCGTCGACACGTGGCAATTGGTCATCAACACGATCACGACGATCATCACGTTCCTGCTGGTGGCCCTGCTGCAGAACACCGAACGACGCGCCGGTGACGCGCTTCAGCACAAGCTCAATGCCATCGCCGACGCGCTGGCGGATGTGATGCACCACATGGGCAACGAGAGCGAGGGCCTCCGCGACGACGAGAAGGAACTGCGGGAGGCCGTCGGTCTCGAAGAACGCGAAAGCACCGGCTGACGATGACTGCGGTCAAGTCCGGTGCCCGCGCTCTGGACACCGTCACCGATTGGGCCGGTTCCCTGCGTACCGGCGTCGCTGTGTTCGCCGTGGTCGCCGCGGCACTGCTGACCGGCATCATCGCCGGCTTCCCGTCGTGGTGGCAGACCGCCGTGTACGCCACCAATGCGCTGGTGGCACTGGTGATGCTCTTCGTCATTCAGCACACCACCAACCGGCAGACCGGCGCGATACTGCTCAAACTCGATGAACTGATTCTCACGTCGTCGACAGCCCGGGACGACGTCATCGACGCCGAACGCCGGGACACCGCCGAGCAGGAGAAACTGCACGACCGCCTGCACCACTGATCGTCACCGGCCCACATGCGACTCGGTGCGCATCCGTTCGGTCATGTGCGGGTAGTGCAGCTCGAAAGCCGGCCGCTCCGAACGGATTCGGGGCAGCTCGGTGAAGTTGTGCCGCGGCGGCGGGCAGGTCGTCGCCCACTCGAGCGAGTTGCCGTAACCCCACGGGTCGTCGACGACGACGGGTTCGCCGTAACGCCAGCTCTTGAACACGTTCCAGACGAACGGGAGCACCGAAACGCCGAGGATGAAGGACCCGATGGTGGAGACCAGATTGAGCGTGTCGAAGCCATCGCCGGGCAGGTAGTCCGCGTAGCGGCGGGGCATGCCCGCATCGCCCAGCCAGTGCTGCACGAGGAACGTGGTGTGGAAGCCGATGAAGGTCAGCCAGAAGTGCAGCTTGCCGAGGCGCTCGTCGAGCAGCCGTCCACATATCTTGGGGAACCAGAAGTAGATGCCGGCGTAGGTGGCGAACACGATGGTGCCGAACAGCACGTAATGGAAATGCGCCACAACGAAATACGAATCCGTGACGTGGAAGTCGAGTGGCGGGCTGGCAAGCAGGACGCCGGAGAGTCCGCCCAACAGGAAGGTGACGAGGAAGCCCACCGAGAACAGCATCGGCGTCTCGAAGGTCAGTTGTCCCTTCCACATGGTGCCGATCCAGTTCCAGAATTTGATGCCGGTGGGCACCGCGATCAGGAAGGTCATGAACGAGAAGAACGGCAGCAGCACCGCACCCGTGGCGAACATGTGGTGTGCCCATACCGCGACCGACAGCACGGTGATGGCCCAGGTGGCGTAAACCAGTGTGGTGTAACCGAATATCGGCTTGCGGGAGAACACCGGGATGATCTCGGTGACGATGCCGAAGAACGGCAGCGCCACGATATAGACCTCGGGGTGCCCGAAGAACCAGAAGAGGTGTTGCCACAGGATCGCGCCGCCGTTGGCGGGGTCGTAGATGTGCGCCCCGAGGTGACGCTGCGCGAGCAGGCCGAACAGGGCCGCGGTCAGGATCGGGAAGGCGAGGAGGATCAGCACGCCGGTGGCGACGATGTTCCAGGTGAAGATGGGCATGCGAAACATGGTCATTCCGGGGCAGCGCATGCAGACCACGGTGGTGATCATGTTGACCGCACCGAGGATGGTGCCGAGGCCCGAGACGATCAGGCCCACGGCCCACAGGTCGCCGCCGGACCCGGGCGAGCGGACGACGTCGGACAGCGGCGTGTAGCCCGTCCACCCGAAATCCGCCGCACCGCCGGGCACGACGAATCCGGCGAGCACGAGCAGTCCACCGAACAGGAACAGCCAGAACGACAGCGCGTTGAGCCGGGGGAAGGCGACGTCGGGTGCGCCGATCTGCAAGGGCAGCACCAGATTTGCGAAACCGAACACCACAGGGGTCGCATACAACAGCAGCATCAAGGTGCCGTGCACCGTGAACAGTTGGTTGTACTGCTCGTTGGACAAGAACTGCAGACCGGGCATGGCGAGTTCGGTGCGCATCAGCAGGGCCATGATCCCGCCACTGAAGAAGAACGCGAACGACGCGGCCAGGTACATCTGGCCGATCAGCTTGTGGTCGGTCGTGCTGACGAGGCCGTACAGGACAGCGCCCAGACGCTTTCGGCGCGCCGGGAACGGCCGCCCAGGCGTCAACGGCACTTCGACAGCGGTCACCCCGGGGCGGTACCCGGGGTGCACCGGTACTAAACGGTGTTTGCCCCGGACGCCGTACGGGTAGAGGCAGGCCATGAGCGAATTCACCATTCCAGGCCTGTCCGAAGAGCAGAGCAGCCGGATCCGGGACCTGCTGCAAATCCAGCTGAGCACGTACAACGACCTGCATCTGACGCTCAAGCACGTGCATTGGAATGTCGTGGGCCCCAACTTCATCGGCGTGCACGAGATGATCGATCCGCAGGTCGAGCTGGTGCGTGCTTACGCGGATCAGACGGCCGAGCGCATCGCGGCGCTCGGCGCGTCGCCCGACGGTACGCCGGGGGCGATTCTCAAGCACCGCACCTGGGACGACTACTCGATCGGCCGCGACACCGCGCAGGCGCACCTCGCTGCACTCGACCTGGTCTACGACGGCGTCATCAAGGACGCGCGCAAGGCCATCGGCGAACTCGACGAACTCGATCTGGTCACCCAGGACATGCTGATCGGCCAGGTTGCCGAACTGGAGAAGTTCCAGTGGTTCGTGCGAGCTCACCTGGAGTCTGCCGGCGGCAAGCTGGCCTCCGGTGGCGCGCACACCGAGCGTCAGGCCGCGGCTCAGGCGTAGGCCGACTCCTGGAATTCCGGTAGGACGTCGCGCTCCCAGGCGTCGAAGAAGCCGTCCATGTCCGGGCCGATCTGCTGGACGTAGATCTCGTCCACACCGGCATCGACGTACTTGCGCACCTGTGCGACGTGGGCGTCGATGTCGGGTCCGCACACGATCGCATCCGTCACGGCCTTGCGCGTCACCAGGCTCGCGGCGGACGCGAAATCCGTTGGCCGCGGCAGGATCTGATTGAGCTGTCCGGGTAGCTGGTCGGTGGCCCACAGGCGGTGCGCGGTGTCGGCCGCGAATTCCGGGTCCAGGTCCCAACACACCTTCATCCCGGCCTGCACCGGCCTACGCCCGCCGCCGGCCTCGCGGAAGAGCGCCACGAGATCGGCGTCGGGCATGGTGATGCAGTACCCGTCGCCGATCCGCCCGGCCAGCCGGGTTGCCTGCGGGCCGAACCCCGATATGTAGATCGGTATGCGGTGCTCCGGGAGGGTGTAGATGCGCGCGTCCTGGACGCGGTAGTAGCGCCCGTCATGGTTCACCACTTCGCCGCGGTGCAGCGTCCTGATGAGCGACACCGCCTCCGCGAGCCGGTCCAGTCGTTCGCCGGCAGAGGGCCAGGGGTCCCCGAGGATGTGCTCGTTCAGCGCCTCGCCGCTGCCGATGCCCAGCCGGAAGCCGCCCCGCAGCTGAACGGCGGCGGTGGCGGCGGCCTGCGCGATGATCGCGGGATGCATCCGGAACGTCGGGCAGGTGACGGCGGTGGTGACAGGCAGCGCCGTCACCTCGGACAGCGCGCCCAGAATGCCCCAGACGAACGGACTTTGGCCCTGTTCGTCGGTCCACGGGTGGAAATGGTCGGACACCCACAATGCGTGAAAACCGGCTTCCTCGGCTCGTCTGGCCTGAGCGATCAGGTTGTGCGGATCGAACTGCTCACAGCTGAGGAAGTAACCGATATGCGTCATGTGGGCCACGTACCCGGCAAGCCGGGCGGACAATCCCGGTAGCGAGTTACGATGACTTCGGCTCCCTGCCACCAACAACGACATGAGCGAAACCGACGGCGAAATCGCCGACTCCGAATCCTGGGACGTCGCTGCCGTGTTCAGCGGCGGCGCTGCGCAACATGTCGGCAGCTTCCAGTTCCATCTCGCCGAACAACGGTGGGTGTGGTCTGAAGAGGTGGCCCGCATGCACGGCTACGCGCTGGGGGAAGTGGAGCCCACCACCGAATTGCTGCTGAGTCACAAGCATCCTGACGACCGGGCCAAGGTCGCCGAGATTCTCGAGCGGGTGCAGACGGGCGGGTTGTTCAGCAGCCGGCACCGCATCGTCGATGCCGACGGCAAGGTCCACTGGGTCGTGGTGGTCAGCGACCGGATGACCGACGAGGACGGCGAGCTCACCGGCACCCACGGCTACTACATCGACGTCACCGCCGGCATCCAGTCCGATCTCACCGTGGCCATGGCCTCGGTGGTGGAATCGCGCGCCGTGATCGACCAGGCCAAGGGCATCCTCATGGCCGCCTACGGCATCGACGCCGACCGGGCCTTCGAGATTCTGAAGTGGCGGTCGCAAGCCACCCAGCTGAAGCTCAGGACCGTCGCAGCCCGCTTGCTGAATGCCGTGATTCGCGAGGGGCTGGCCCCCGAGACCGTCACCGCGATCGACCACCTGTTGCTCGTCGACGAACCCGGCGAGGCTTGACAAAGCGTCGAACAATTGTTCGAATGAGATGTGCGGTGGGACGGGCAGGCGGTGGCGCGGGCCGAAGCGGACGGCGCTCTACCGGGCCTGGAACGGCTCGGGTTGGTACGCAGCATCCGGGTCCCCAAGTTCGACGGCATCACATTTCATGAGGTGCTCTGCAAGTCGGCGCTGAACAAGGTGCCGGAAGCTTCGAATCTGCCGTTCCGGTACACCGTCAACGCCTACCGTGGCTGCTCGCACGCGTGCCGATACTGCTTCGCCCGGCCCACGCACGAGTATCTGGACTTCGACTCCGGAAATGATTTCGACCGTGAACTCGTGGTGAAGACGAATGTCGCGGAAGTGTTGCGGCGGGAGCTCTTTCGGCGTTCCTGGACGCGCGATGCGGTCGCACTGGGCACCAATACCGATCCCTATCAACGGGCCGAGGGCCGGTACGCGCTGATGCCGGGAATCATCGCGGCGCTGGCCGATTCCGGGACGCCGTTCTCGATCCTGACAAAGGGCACGCTGCTGCGCCGTGACCTGCCACTGATCGTCGACGCGGGTGCCCGGGTCGGGGTCAGCGTCGCGGTGTCGTTGGCGATGCTGGACCCCGATCTGCATCGGTCGGTCGAACCGGGGACTCCCACGCCGGCCGCGCGCTTGGAGCTCATCTCGGCGATCGCGGCGGCCGGGCTCGATTGCCATGTGATGGTGGCGCCGGTGCTGCCGTACCTGACCGACTCGCAGGCGCATCTGCAGGCGCTGCTGTCGCGGATCGCGGCGGCCGGCGCCACGGGTGTGACGGTCTTCGGACTGCACCTGCGCGGCGCGACGCGTGGCTGGTTCCTCGCGTGGCTGGGCTCGACGTATCCGGAACTGCTGCCCAGGTACCGCGAATTGTACGGGCGCGGTGCGTATCTCGGTCCGCAGTACCGCGAACAGCTGCGCAACCGGGTCGCGCCGCTGGTTGCCCGATATGGCCTCGGCAACGGGGCGAACAGACTTGACACCATGCGTACCGCCCCGGCGGCAGCGTCCGCCGGGGCGGTGCAGCCTGCGTTGTTCTGACTCAGGCGACCTGTAGGACCGCGGCGCCCGAGATTCGTCCGGCGGCCAGATCCCCGAGGGCGCGGTCCGCCTGGTCGAGGGGGTAGATCGGGGTAGTGACATCGATGTGATGGGTGCCGGCGAAGGCGAGGAACTCCCGGGCGTCGGCGCGGGTATTCGATGCCACCGAGCGCAGTTGGCGTTCCTGGAACAGGTGCCGTTGATAATTCAGTTCGGGGATGTCGCTGAGGTGGATGCCGGCGATCGCCAGGGTGCCGCCGCGGTCGAGGGCTTCGAGCGCCGGGAGCACCAGATCACCCACGGGCGCGAACAGGATCGCGGCGTCCAAGGCGACAGGTGGCCGCGCCATGGCGTCCTGAGCCGAGGCGGCACCGAGGTCGAGTGCGAGTCGCCGGGCAGCCTCGCCGCGGGTCATGACATGTACCTCGGCGCCCCGGGCGAGTGCCACCTGCGCGGTGATGTGGGCACTGCCGCCGAAGCCGTAGATTCCGAGCCGGCCACCGGCGGGTAGGTCGGCCCGGAGCAACGACCGGTAGCCGATGATGCCGGCGCACAGCAGCGGGGCGAGTTCGGCATCGGTGTATCTCGCGGGCAGCGGGTGCACGTAATCGGCTGGTGCCGTGACGAATTCGGCGTAGCCGCCGTCGGCGTCCCAGCCGGTGTAGCGAGAATGCGGGCACAGGTTCTCCGCGCCGCGGAGGCAGAATCGGCAGCTGCCGCAGGTGTGCCGCAGCCAGGCCACCCCGACGCGATCGCCGACGGCGAACTGCGCGTCGATGTGTTCGCCGACAGCCACCACCTCGCCCACCACTTCGTGGCCCGGGATGACGAACGGTCGGTGCACCGGCAGGTCGCCCTCGGCGACGTGCAGGTCCGTGCGGCACACGCCGCACGCCCGTACGGCGATGAGCACTTCGCCGTCACCGGGCGCCGGGACATCGACGGAGCCGAATTCGAGCGGACCATGTTCAATCGGCCCGGGCTCACCCACTCGCCATGCACGCATGGGGCCAGGCTACGTCGAGGTCAACCGGCCCGGACCTGAAAGACATCCGACAGCGGACGGCGCGGTGTCGGCGGTGGCACGTCGTCGAATTCGGGTGCGACGCCGATCCGCACCAGAACCTGCGGTAGCGCATGGCCCGTGAGTCCACTGATGATGTCGCGGGTGGCAGGGTGTTCGGTCACGTGCGTCAGGGTGCAACTCGCCAGCCCGGCGCCGGTGGCTTCGACGAGCACCGCCGACAACGTCTCGCCACATGCCAGGATGCCCTGCGGGGTGTCGTCGAGCGCCGAGATCACCACGATGGTGGCCTGGTCGTCTCCGATGTCCTGCCGCCGTTCCCTGATATGCGTCACCGGGAAGGTGCGTCCGACCTCGACGCGGTCGGATTCCGCGGCCGACACCAGTGCGCTGTGCGGAATTCCGGTGGTGGCCCCGAAAGGAGCTGTCCACCAGGCTAATTCAGCGTGATACGAGGTGTCGTACATGCGCAGCGACTCGGCGAGGTGGGAGGCTTCGGCGACTTTGTCGCGCTGCTGCGGCGTGATCAGGTCGACATGGGCGGGGCGGTCCTGAACTGCCAGTCGCAGCAGCATCTCGAACGCGGCCAGGTTCTCGATGGGGCCATAGGGCAGCCGGTCGGTGCGCCGACGCGCGACGGCGTCGGCGTCCCTGCGCTGCGCAGTTGTGATGCCGGCCGCCGGCCGGAACTCGATATCGGCCAGGTGGTGCCGGTTGTTCGGATTGGGAAAGCGGTCGACCAGGGTCTCCCAGCCGCGGGCCGCCATGACCACGCGTAGATGGTCCAGGGCCGCGCCGCAGCTCAGTATTGCCTGCCGGCCCGAGCTGTCGGTGTCCACCAGTTGGTCGGGATCGACAAACAGCCGCAAAGTGGTCGATTCCAGCACCCAGGTCCACGGCTGGCTGTTGTGGAACGACGGTGCGCGGCAGGCCGAATGAACTGCGTCCTCGATTTCCCCGAGTGCGACGGCGGTTTTCATCATGAGTCCACACTGCCCACCGCGGAACGGCTCAGACAGGGCCAGAAGTCATCAATTCTCCAACGCGCGCAGACAGAACGCATAGATGCGCTCGCTGCCGATCGGGGTGAGCTCGAGGCCCGGTCCCAGTGCGCGCAGTCGCAGGGCGCCGAAGATGGTCTGCATGACCAGAGCCGCGGTGGCCTCGACGTCGAGGCCGGGGGCAAAGGTGCCGTCGGCCATTCCGCGTTCGACGATGTCGACGATGAGCGCGTGCAACGGTGTCAGCACCCGGCCGTAGTCGTCCGGCATCGTTTCGGCCAGGCGATCGTGGTAGAAGGTGAGCCCGCGATTGATGCGGTCCTGGGTGCTCGACGCGGGCGGCACGCAGATGCGGTCGACCAGCTCACGCAGCGCGTCCGCGGGGCTCAGCTCGGCCGCCTCGGCCTGCCACGTGGTGGTGAACTCGGTCAGCATCGCGTCGATCAGCGCCAGCACCAGCTCGTCCTTGGTGGCGAAGTGCTGATAGAAGGCGCGCAACGACGTCTTCGAACGCTCCACGACCTGCAGCACCGTGAACTCCGTGCGGCCGGTCTCGCCGAGGATGTCGAGGGCCGAGCGCATGAACTGAGTCGCGCGCGCCTGCGCGTCGAGACTGTTGTTTGCCACCTCGGCGTTCGACTTCGCCATGGCGACTGAGGTTACCCGGTCAGATCTTGAGATAACCCTTGTCTGCCGGGATTTGCGCCGCCGTCACCAACGACGACGCGTCGCTCGCCAGCCACACCACGATGTCTGAGATCTGGTCCGGCTTGATGAGTGAATCCGTCGGCAGCGCGCCGGGGGAGAAGCTGTGGATGTACTGCGGATGGTCCTGCAGGACCTGGTACATCGACACGTCGTTGCCCATCGGGGTGTCGGTGCCGTACGGGTGTACCGAATTCACGCGGATGCCGTACTCACCCAGTTCGACGGCCAGCGCGTTGATCATGCCCACGACGCCGAACTTGCTGGCGCAGTAGTGCCCGCAACCGGGCACCGCCTTGATGCCGGCCGCCGAACTGGTGGCGATGATCGACCCACCGTTGCCGGCCGCGATCATCGCCGGCACCACGGCCCGGATGGTGTTCCACACGCCGGTCAGGTTGATGTCCAGGGTGTCCTGCCACTGCTGTGCGGAAATCTCCCAGAGTCGCCCCCAGTTCAGCACACCCGCATTGGCCACCACGATGTCCAGCCGGCCGAACTGCTCGAGGGTCTCGGCGACCACGCGCTGCTGGCCTTCGGCGTCCCGGACGTCGACCTGCTTGGCGTAGATCTTGCGGCCTTCACCTTCGACGAGGTTCACCGTCTCGGCCAGGTCCGCGGGAGTCGCGGGCTCGTAGCCGTTGGCCTCCGCCACGGGCGCGCAGGCGTCGATGGCGACGATGTCGGCACCGGCTCGCGCCAGCCGGACACAGTGCGAACGGCCCTGTCCGCGCGCCGCTCCGGTGACGAAAGCAACCTTGCCGGCCAACGGTTGATCGGTCATGCGCTGAGCTCCTCACTCCTCGTGGCGGTCTGGACGTCGCTGAACTCGTAGTCCGTCAGCGGTGACCGCCGCGCGAAAATCCTTGAGCCGGTGATGGTTTGCGGTCGGTAGTAGGGGGTTTCGTGCTGCGAGTTGACGAAGTAGGTGTTCAGTTCGGTCGCACGGGTGTAGTACGTGTGCGCGGTGCGCCCACGCCGGTCCATCAGGGCGTTCCACCTGTGGAACGCGTCATTGCTCACCGCGACGACAGGCGCCTCGGCCCGGCCGCGGGCCGCGTCGATCATCCGAACGGCGTGGGCGGCAACGGTTTCGACCCAGTCCATCCAGGCGAAGCCGACGAAGCCGAGCGGGCCGACGATCTCCCAGCGGTTGGGCAGCCGCGGGTGCGCAGTGCCGGCATAGGCGTGCAGTCCGTGGGCTCGGTAGTACTCGGCGAGGTCGAAACCGCCTGCGCCCAGGATGGTTCCGGGGCGGTACGTCTCCGGGTCGGTCCACAGTTCGTAGCCCGTGGCGGTGACCAGAAGGTCGGTCGGGTGGTCCACGCCGTCGACCGTGCGGACACCGTCGCGGGTGATCCGCTCGATGGGCGTGGTGATCAGGTGAGTATCCGGATGGTTGAGCGCCGGCAGGAACGAGCTGGAGATCACCGGGCGTTTGGCCATGATGCCGTACCGGGGGAGCAGTGCCTTGCGGGTTGCCGGGTCCTGCACGGTCGCCCGCAGCAGCAACCGGTACAGATTGCGGCTGTTGCCGTCGTACAGGGGCATGAGCTTGGTCAGCACCGTGCGGGGCAGCCGGGAGAAAATGTGGACGATCGGCACGACCATCGTGACGTCCATCAGCAGCCGGCCGAAGGTGTTGATCGCGCTGACGAAGCCAGGCACTCTGAACAGGCGTCGCAGCCACGGCGGGATGTCGAAGTCGATCTTGGGCAGTACCCACGCCGGAGTGCGTTGGTAGACATCGAGATTCGCGGCGACGCCGGACAACGCTGCGGTGATCTGCACGCCGCTGGATCCGGTGCCGATCACCGCGACGCGTTTGCCGCGCACGTCGTAGTCGTCGTCCCAGGCGTTCGGGCGCAGGATGGTGCCCTCGAAATCCTCGATGCCGTCGATGTCGACGACGTTCTTGGCGTTGACGTAACCGCCGACAGAGCTGATCAGGAACCGCGCCGTCAACTCCGGCTGGTTGCGGATGGACAGCCGCCACATGCCGGCGTCGTCGTCCCACTGCTGGCGCAGCACCTCCGAGTTCGCCCGCAGGTGAGGTCGCAGGCCGAGCTTGTCGGCGGTGTCACGCAGGTAGGCGTAGATTTCCGGACCCGGCGCGAAGAACCGGCTCCAGTCGGGGTTCGGCGCGAAGGACAGCTGGTACCACGGTGACGGGATGTCGACGGCGAGCCCTGGATAGTGATTGTCGCGCCAGGTGCCACCGAAGTCGTCGCCCCGGTCGACGATGACGAAGTCGTGAATCCCTTTCTGCTGCAAAAGGTGCGCGGAGGCGATACCGCCGGGCCCAGCGCCGATGATGACCACTTCGTGGTCGGGTGTGGTCATGGTGCCTCTCCGTTGAGTCCATTGATGATGTGGTCGGTGACGAAGCGCCGGATGGCGCGGGGGTTGTCGAGGTTGACCCCGATGGGTGGGAGCAGTTCGAAGCTCAGCAGCACCCGGACGATCCATTCGCCGGCGCGGGCCGGGTCGACGCCCGCGCCGATCTCGCCATCGCGTTGCGCGGCTTTGACGCGTGGCTTCCAGAGCTCGACGGCGCGCTTCATGAGGTCCTCGCCGATGTTGCGCAACAGCAGGACGACGATGCCCTCGTTGATGCCCTTCTGCGGCGCAGAGGGCGAGCTCTGCCGGTGCGCGCAGATCAGGACCGCGGCAGCGGCGACCTGGTCGGCCAGCGTGGACTGCTTGTCGATCTCGGCGGCCATGCCGTCGACGAACTTGGAGGCCAGGTGATCCAACGCGACGCTGATGGCGTGGTCGCGGCCGCCGAGCGCGTTGTACAGCGTGCCTCGCGAGACGCCGGCGGTTTCGGCGACGGCCGTGAGGCTGAATTGCCTTGGGCCCAAACGGTGGAGGGTCTCCGCGGTGGCTTCGAGTAGTGCCGGCGAGATGGTGCGCGGCGTCGGCGGCTTGGCGGGCATTTGCACACATTAACGAAATTTGTTCAAAGTGGTCAACGATTCGGGAAACCGATCTTGGCGGTGGGACTTGTCGGGGGCGGAGTGTAGATTCGAACGTATGAGCGAAAGGCTGGTGGTGGACCCTGACGCCGATGAGGCGGCGTTGTCGCGTCGTATGACTGAGCTCGAGCGGGTGAAGTCGGCCGCGGCGGCGGAGCAGGCGCGGCTGGCGGCGGCGTTGGAGGCCCGCCGGATCGCGGCGGCGCGGGCGGGTGGGCCGCGGGTGTCGCGGGCGGCGTTGGGCTCGGAGGTGGGGCTGGCGCGGCGGGAGTCGCCGCATCGGGGTGAGCGGTTGATGGTGATGGCCCGCATTCTGACCGCGGACATGCCGTGCACGCTGGCGGCGTTGGAATCCGGGGTGCTGTCGGAGCATCGGGCCGAGTTGATCACCAAAGAGGCGGCGTGCCTGTCGGTGTTGGATCGCCGGCTGCTGGATGTCGAGCTGTGCGGCGACCCGGCCCCGTTGGTCGGTTTGGGCAACGCCGAGGTGTCGGCGGAGGCCGCACGGATCGCCTATGAGCTGGATCAGCAGACCGTCCTGGAGAAGATGACGCGGGCACGGGCCTCTCGGCATGTGCGGTTCCGGGTGGCCGCTGACGGGATGATGTCGATGACGGTGCTGCTGCCCGCGGCTCAGGGGCAGTTGGTGCGCCAGACGCTCGCCCGGGAGGCGGCGTCGGCGGTGGCGGCGGGCTCGGAGCGTAGCCGTGCGCAGGTGATGGCCGATGTGGTGGTGGAGCGGGTCACGGGGCGCGATCCGGTGCGGTCGCCAGTGCCGGTGGCGGTGAATCTGGTGCTTTCGGATGAGACGCTGCTGACCGGGGGTGAGCAGCCGGCGCAGTTGGACGGGTACGGGCCCATTCCGGCGGCGCTGGCTCGCGACATGGTGTTGGCCGCGGCGGCCAAGGGCACGGCGGCGTTGCGGCGCCTGTATGCCCAGCCGGGCACGAACAAGCTGGTGGCGATGGAATCCACCTCCCGAACATTCCCGAAGGGCCTGGCGACGTTCATCGGGTTGCGCGATCAGCTGTGCCGGACGCCGTATTGCAACGCCCGGATTCGGCACACCGACCACGTCCGGCCGCACGCGCACCACGGGCCCACCAGCGCGCATAACGGGGATGGTCTGTGTGAGCACTGCAATTACGTCAAAGAGGAACCTGGCTGGCAGGCCGCGGCGACCTACGACCGGTTCGGGCGGCACACCATCGCGCTGACCACCCCATCGGGAGCGGTCTACACCTCCACGGCGCCGCCAATGCCGACCGGACTACAGGTCCTCACCCGCAGGGTCCATCTCGCGATCATCGACAAGGGATCGCGGCCCCGCGTGCTGCGTGACTAGCCCAGATCCTGCGCGTTGTACGTGTCGCACTGCTTGGGGTCACCGGTCTGGTAACCGGTGGTGAACCACTTCTGCCGTTCGGCGGACGACCCGTGCGTCCAGGACTCCGGGTTGACGCGTCCGGTGGCCTGCTTCTGGATGTGATCGTCACCGACCGACGAGGCCGCCGACAGCGCGTCGGCAATGTCCTTGTCGCTCAACGGCTGCAGGAACGGAACGCCGGTGCTCTTCTGCTTGACCGTCGACGCGTAGTGCGCCCACACGCCGGCGTAGCAGTCGGCCTGCAGCTCGGTGCGCACGCTGTTGCCCTCGGCGCCCTTCGGCCCGCGCTGGGCCTTGCCGATGTCGCCGAGCAGGTTCTGCACATGGTGGCCGAACTCGTGAGCCACCACGTATTCCTGTGCCAAAGGTCCACCGCTGGAACCGAATTCGTCGACCAGGGTCTGGAAGAAGCTGGTGTCGAAGTAGGCGACCTTGTCGCCGGGGCAGTAGAAGGGGCCCACAGAGGTGTCGGCCGGGCCGCATGCGGTGTTGACCTGCCCCCGGAACAGCCGGATCTTTGGCGGCGTGTAGCCCTTCAGCAGCTGCGACCACACGCCGTCCACCGAGTTGCCGGTGGCCACGATGCGGCACTCCAGGTACTTGTTGGCGTCCGCGCCGGTCTTGCACTTGCTCAGGTCGTAGGCGCTAGATCCCTGGCTGGACTGCGGCGCCTGGCTCTGGTGGCCGAGGATCGAACTGGGATCCACGCCGAGGAACATGGCGACGACCACGATCACCAAGCCGCCCATGCCGCCGCCGATCGCCAGACCCCGGCCGCCGAAGCCACCGCCCCCGCTGGTCGACGTGTTGCTCGTGTCGATCTGCATACCTTCGTTGAAGGACATCACCGCTCCGTCCGGGCCTCGAATACGACTGGATGTCAGCTTTCCACACTAGGATTCATGACGTGGCCGTCCAGCCCGAAACCATCGACCGTTCGACCATCGTTCACACCGTCGCGGGCGCCCTCAGGGGCACCACGGAAGGCGGTGTGTACGTCTGGCGGGGCGTCGGCTACGCCGAGCAGCCCGTCGGGCCGTTGCGTTTCCGCGCTCCGCAACCGCTGATCCCGTGGTCCGGCGTTCGCGACGCCATCGATCACGGACCCATCCCGCCGCAGGGCAAGTCGTTCGTCGGCGGCGGCCGCGACGACCCCAAGATGCGTGACGAGGCCTGCCTGACGGTCACCGTCTGGTCACCCGACGTGACGGCTGCGCTGCCGGTGATGGTGTGGATTCCCGGCGGCGCGTTCGTGTTCGGGGCCGGCCAGTTGCAGCTGTACAACGGGTCTCGGTTGGCGGCCAACGGCAATGTGGTGGTCGTCAACGTCACGTATCGGCTCGGCGTGTTCGGCGGCTTCGAACTCGGCGATCTGGGTCCCGGGTTCGACGACAACCTGTGTCTGCGGGACCAGATCGCGGCACTGCAATGGGTGCGCGACAACATCGCCGCGTTCGGCGGCGACCCCGACCAGGTCACCGTCTTCGGCGAATCCGCGGGGGCGACGTCGGTGCTGGCGCTGCTGGCCAGCCCCGCGGCCGACAGTCTGTTCGGCCGGGCCATCGCACAGAGCCCGGCGCTACCGCTCATCGCCGACCGTGAGACCCGGGCCCGCCAGGCGCACGAGTTCGTCCGCCGGTTGGACGTGCCCGTCGACGAGATCGTCGCGCTGCCGCAGCGCCAACTGCGTCGCGCCGCCGGCCAGCTGCAGGGGGAGAGTGCGGCCAACAGCCCCAAGCTGGCCTACGGACTGACCTACGGCGTCGACCTGCTGCCCGAGCATCCGGTGCTTGCCGCCCGGGCCGGGGCTGTCACCGAGATTCCGCTGATCGTCGGCACCAACAGCCGCGAGGCATCGATGTTCGCCTGGGGCCGGCCACCCATGCTGCCCACCACCGTGCCGATGGTCGACGACTATTTCGCACGTGTCGCCCCGGACGCCAAAGATGCTGTGCTGCAGGCCTATCCGAGCTATCCGCGGCGGCGGGCGCTCATCGCGATCGGCTCCGACGTCATGTTCGGCGCCCCGACATGGGCCTTCGCGGACGCCTACAGCGGGCACGCGCCGACGCACGTCTACCGGTTCGACCACACCACCTGGACGCTGAAAGTGCTGGGGCTCGGCGCGACGCACGGCAGCGAGATCGTGCACATCCAGCACAGCTACGGCTCGTACCTCGGCCGGATGCTGCATCCGCTCGGGCGTCAGGTGCAGCCGTCGGTCGGCCGGCGCATGCAGCGCACCTGGCTGGATTTCGCGACGGCGGCGCTGGCCAATTGGCCGACCTACGACACCGACCGTCGGGCCACGCGGGTCATCGGCTCGATGCGCGACGAGACCATCGATGACCCGGACCAGGCGCGCCGCGAAGTGTGGGAAGGGCTCTACGCGCCCTAGCTCGCGTCCCCGTAGCGCTCGTCGGTGTAGCGGCGCAGGTTGTGCAGGAACCGCTGGAACAGCCAGCCCATCATGGGGCCGCCGGCCCGCATGCCCAGCTCGCCGGCGAGGCCCTTGGGCTTCATCGCCATGACCCACGTCAGGTGACAGCCATCGGCGGTTTCCTCGACGGTGTAACCCTCGGCGAACGCCGACAGCATGTTTGAGGTGCTGGTGTTGAACCGGAACGCCATGTAGGAGAACGGTTCCCAGGCGATGAACTCCTCGTCGCCGACGATGTGGCCGCGCATGGTCACCGTGCGCGTGGTGCCTACGCCGTACGGTTTCGGGCTGGTCCACTCGACGTTGGTGATCAGCGTCGCCCAGCGCGGCCAGGACGTCTCATCCGAGAAGACCTCGAACAACTGCTCCGGCTTGACCGCCAGATCGACCTTGCTGACGAAGCGGAACGGTGCGCTGTCGATGAAGTCGACGCCGACGCGCTCGCACTGGTGGGTCTTCATGAGTAGACACCATAGAACAGGGTGTCTACTGGTTCACGGAGTCCAGACCATCAGGTCTTCCATGCCGTTGTTCATCGTCACCGTCGTGGGGGCCGGGCCGGTGACGTCGAAGTGGATCTTTCCGGTCGACTGCCCGCCCTGCGGAATGGTGGCGCCGCTGATGTTGACCGGGCTGGCCACCATCCACAGCACCCGGTACGCCGCCTGGTTCGGTGCAACAGCGTTGAACTGCGAGATGCCCGGGGTCACCGGGCCGCTCAGGGCGCGGACGGTGGCCGTGGCCTCCCACAGCTTTCCGGCGACCCGGTAGCCCGGCATGACATCGGAGCTCGGCTTGAGGTCCGAGACCTGCCAACTCAGCTGGACCTGACCGACGCTGTCCGTCATCGTCATGGCGCTACCCAGCTTGCCGACCAGCGGGTAACCGGCCGACGCGATCGGCGCGGTGGCGATACCGATGACCGAGAGAACCGCAACAGCTGTTCCGGTGACCTTCACTTCTGCCTCCTCGAAACGGTTTTTATCTGGCCCTGTCAATTACGGATTACCACTGAAAAGTGCTGATGGGAATAGGATGGGAGCTACGCGAAACCAGGCATCGAGGCGCGTCTTTCGTGATCGTTCAGAAGCGGGGCGCGCATTGGCCGGTCTGCTGACGGCGTACCGCGGCAGGCGCGATGTCGTCGTGCTCGGTCTGGCCCGCGGCGGTGTTCCTGTCGCTCGGGAAATCGCCCGTGCTCTCGACGCGCCGCTCGACGCGCTCATCATCCGCAAGCTGGGCGTCCCCGGTCATGAGGAGTATGCGATGGGCGCGATCGGCGTCGGCGGTCACGTCGTCGTCAATGAGGATGTGGTTGGGCCGCTGCAGATTTCACAGCAGACGCTGTCCGAGGTCGCGGAAGCCGAGGGGCGCGAGCTGCAGCGGCGGGAAACCGATTACCGCCAGGGGCGGCCACCGCCGAACGTCAAGGGGCGCACCGTGATCCTCGCCGACGACGGCATGGCCACCGGCGCCAGCATGCGCGTCGCCGCCGAAGTGGTGCGGGAGAGCGGGCCGCGGACCCTGGTGGTCGCGGTGCCCGTCGGTACGGAAGCGGCGTGCCGTCAGCTCATGGGAATCGCGGACGACGTGGTGTGTGCCGATATGCCGACGCCCTTTGCGGCGGTGGGGGAGTCGTACCGCGATTTCGGCCAGGTCGGCGACGACGAGGTGCGCCGACTGCTGAGCTAAGGATTGACGACGGTTTCGCCAGGCCCGGACTCGACGGTTTTGCCAAAGCCGATGGCGACGGCGTGGCTGTCCGGACCTTCGGCACTCACCGTGTTGGACGTGCCGAACGCCGCGGCGGTGCTGTCGTTCCCGTTCACTTCGACATCGTTGTACGAACCGTTTCCGGCCTCTGCCGCGCTGTTGTTCCCGTTCACCTGCACGCTGTTTCCGGAATCTGTCGATGCCAAGCCGGCCTTGGCGGAGCTGCCGTCGCCGTAGACCTGCGCGCTGCTGAAGTCGCCGAGGGCGTCGGCCGTGCTGTGATCTCCCTCGATCCAGGCGGTGGTGTGGTCGCCGATGGCGCTTGCCGTGTTGCTGTCGCCGACCACGTAGGCAGAGCTGTGGGGGCCAACCGTCGCCACATCGTTGCTGTTGCCGCTGACCGAGGCGCCACTGTCGACGCCGTCGGTGGATACGTCGTTGTGGTCGCCGGTGACTCGCACGGTGACGGTGTCGGTGTTCGTACTGCCGCTGCTGGTGACGTCGTTGTCCGAGCCCCGCACGACGACGACATTGCGGGCCCCGGTCGCGGCCACGGTGTTGTCGGATCCGATCAACGAGACGGTGCTGTCCAGGCCCGTGGCATCGACGGTGTTGCGGGAGCCGGTGACGGTCGCCTCGCTGTCGATACCGGAGGCGCGCACGGTGTTGTCGGACCCGCTGACGGTGGCCTCGCTGCCGGAACCGGAGGCCGTGACCGTGTTGTCGACTCCGGTGACGGTGGCCGTACTGCCGGCGCCGGAGGCAAGGACTCGGTTCCCCGATCCGCTTGCGGTGGCCGTGGCTCCGGTGCCGCTGGCAGTGACCTTGTTGCCCGAGCCGGCCAGGCAGGTTTCGCATGCGCGCGTGTTGATGATGGCGGTGGCGCCGTCGCCGCGGGCGATGGCCAGTGAGCCCTGGCCGCCCGAGGAGATCGCCGTCGCGTCGGATCCGCGGGCGATGGCCACCGAGCCCTTGCCGTCGGAGGTCGCGGTGGCGTCGCCCTTCTGCACCCGCGTTACGCCGTTGGTCGCCACGGCCATGTTCTGGCCTGGAGAGGTGGTGCCCGGCCCATCCGAGGTCGGCGAAGACGGAGCCGGCTTGGCCGAGGCCACGCCGGGTGCGACGGCCAGTCCGACGCCCAATGCCACCGCCAGCGCCCCGATTCGCCCGATGTGATTGGCATGAACCATGATCCGCCCCTTCCGCCTCCGCCCAGCGCCGGCTATCGCGCCGGTGATTGGACGGTAAGGCGGCCGACCGCCCGGGACTGAGGTAAGGCCCTACCCCAATCATGTAGCGCAGCTATTGTTTGCCCCCGGCGAACCTGGCAGCATCTGGTGCAAATGGTGTGAGTTTGCTGGGGCTGGGACGCGCCGGAGGTGATCCATAGTGATCCACGAGTGGCCCCTGCATGGACGAGCCGAGGAACTGCGGGCGATCGAGGCGGCTATCCGTCGCCCGGACCGGGCTCGCGGCATCGTCTTGTCGGGCGCTGCCGGTGTCGGCAAGACGCGCCTCGCGCGTGAAGTCGTCACCGCCTGCCGGCCGCCGGGGCGCTCGCGATGGATCGCCGGCACGGCGTCGGCCCGCAGCATCCCGTTGGGCGCGTTCGCCGACATCGCCAGCGACTTCGGCCCCGATCCGTTGCGCCGCGTGCGGGAGGTGATCGACGGCGTGATCGGCGCCGCGCCGACGGGCGCGGTGGTCGTCGGTGTCGATGACGCGCACCTGCTCGACGATCTGTCGGCCTTTGCCGTGCATCAACTCGTCGCACGGAAGCTGGCCACCGTCGTGCTGACTCTGCGATCGGGCGAACCGGCTCCGGACGCCATCACCGCGATCTGGAAAGACGACATACTGGAACGCATTGAACTGCAACCACTTTCCTCGGCAGCCATCGCGAAGCTGGTCGAGCGCATCCTGGGTGGGCCGGTGCATTCACGGTGTGTGCAACAGCTGTGGCAGTACACGCAGGGCAACGTCCTGTATCTGCGCCACCTGTTGGACACCGAGGTCAGCGCCGGCCGGCTGACGCAGCAATCCGGGGTGTGGATGTGGCAGGGGCAGCCACGACTGACACCCACGCTCGCCGAACTGCTCACCACCCGGATCGGCCAGATTCCGGCGGCCGCACGCAATGTGCTGGACGCCCTCGCCGTCACGGAACCACTCGACATCGAAACCCTTGCGGCGGTGACGGATTCCGATGCCATCGCCGAGACGGAAGCGCTCGGACTGATCCGCATCGACGGCAGCGCGACGCCCGCGTCGGTGCGGCTGGCCCATCCGATGCTCGGCGAGGTGCGCCGCACCGACTCACTGCGGATGCGCCGCCTGCACGGTCAGATCGCCGCCGCGCTGATCGCTCGCCCCGCCACCGATCCGCGTGATCTGGTCCGCCGCGCGGTGCTGACACTGAACTCCGACCTGGCCCCCGACCCGGCGATCCTGAACGCGGCGACGTCGGCGGCGATCCAACTGACCGACATGCGGCTCGCGGAGTCACTGGCCGAGCGGGCGGTGGCGGCGGGTGGCGGCCTGGAAGCCGACATCGCCCTGTCGCTGGCCTTGATCTGGCAGGAGCGTGGCGAGGAGGCCGAGGTCATCTTCGCCCGCCTCGCCGCCGACACCTCCGGCCCGCTGCGGGTGCAGGTCGCCCTCCTGCGCGCCCTGAACTTCGCCGTGATCCTCGGTCACACGGCCCGCGCCGAGGCCGAACTGGACAGCGAGATACCGGCAGGCGACGCCACGGTCGCGGCGACGGCCCTGGCGTTGCGCGCGTCGATCGACGTGGCGCGCGGCCGGTCCACGGCCGCCATCGAGCAGGCGCGGCGGGTTGTCGACGACCCGGCTGCCGAACCCGTCGCGCAGATGCTCTCTACGTGGGCGCTGGTGAGCAGCCTGGGGGAGCTGGGCCGCATCGACGAGGTCGAGACGGTCGCGGAGGCCGGCTACCGGCTGGCCGACACCAGTGCCGAGGTGTCGCACCTGCGCCTGCCGCTGGCGTTTCTGCACCTGCACATGCATCGGCTGGCCGGGACCCTCGACCAGGCCGATGTCACCATCGCACGCATCCGCCGCGACACCGTCGACGTCCCGATCGAGGGCTCGTGGCAGGTCGCCGAATCGTGGCACGCCTTCGTGGCGGGCCTGTCGGCCGTCAGCCGGGGCGCCTTGGTCGACGCACACCGGTTGTGCCTGGAATCGCTCGCCGATTTCAGTGCCCGGGACAGCGGCAGCATGCGCAAGATGCTGGCTCGCTTGTGGCTCGTCACTGCCGACGCCATGGCGGGCCGCGCCGAGGATGCGCGCCGCGAGTTCGCCGCGACGCCGTGGTGGCAGGCCGACCCGGACGCCTGCGCCCGCGATCCTGACCGCACGCTGGCCCATGCCTGGGTCTGTGCGGCCGAAGGCGCTGTGTCCGAAGCGATTTCGATAGCCCGGGCGGCTGCGGCGCGGGAGCGTCAGCTCGGCCGGCTGGGCTGGGAGGTCATGCTGCTGCAGACCGCGACGCAGTTCGGCGACCGCACCACCGCGGCCAGGCTCGCCGAGCTCGCGCTGACGGTACGCGGGCCGCGCGCGGCGGCCGCCGCCGCGCATGCCGTCGCGCTGGCCGCGGCCGACGGCGACGGCCTGGTGGCGGCGGCCAAGCACTACGAATACTTCGGCGACCGGGTGGCGGCCGCCGATGCGGCCGCGCAGGCCGCGGCCGTCTACCAACAGGCGGGGCTGCGCGGATCGGGCCTCGGCGCGGCCAGCACCGCGGCGCGGCTGGCGGCCGAATGCGGCGGCGCCGACACCCCGGCGCTGCGGGCCGCGGCGACTCCGTTGGCCATCACCGCCCGGCAACGCGAGATCGTCGGGTTGGCGGCCAAGGGGCTGAGCAACACCGCCATCGCGGAGCGGCTCGGGATGTCCCGTCGCTCCGTGGAGGGCCACATCTTCCGGGCGTGCCAGCGCGTCGGCGTCAACAGCCGCGACCAGTTGGTCGAGCTCGTCTTCGGCCGCCGCTAACCCGGTCCGTCACTGGCCGCGGCGAGCAGCGGCACCAGCACGTCACTGATCGGCGTGGGGATGCCGTGGGCGGCGCCCTTGCGCTGGATGACGCCGTTGCGGATGTCCCACTCCAACGGACGGTGCGCTTCCCGGTCGATCAGCATCGAGGTCGCCATGTCCGTCGGTGCCTGCGCGAGCATGTCGGCGATCTCGTCGACGACACCGTCGGGCAGCGTCGCGCCCTCGGCCCGGGCGACCGCGAGGCACTCGCTCAGGTACCTGCGGGCCACCGCCGCGACGTCGTCGCGCCGGAACATCCCGGAGCGCCGGCCGAACAGCACCATGAACCCGACCACGGCGTTGACCAACAGTTTGCGCCACGCCGCGCTGAGGAAATCCGGGTCGAGCTCGACTGCGATCCCGCTGTCCGCCAGGTCCGCCGCCAGGCGGCCCGCGGCCGCGTCGTCGGGCAGCACCAGCCGCGGGGCGCTCAGCACCTGCACCCAGCCCTCTGGCCGGGTCTCCGCGGCAATCCAGATCGCCGCAGGTACGACGGCGGAGTCGGGGCAGTAGGGCCGTAGCCGGTCGGCCTGTTCGACACCGTTCTGCAGTGCGCAGACCACGGTGTCCGGTCCGCACAACCGGGCCAGCCACGGCGCGGAGGCGGCGTACTGGGTGTCCTTGACCGCCAGCAGCACCACGTCGACCGGACCGGCGACAGCGTCGGGATCGGTGTGCACCGGGCCGGGTACGACGATGGGCGCGCTGCCGTCCATCCGCACCTCGATCGCCTCGCGCGGCGTCCGTCCACACAGCAGGACTTCATGACCCGCGGCGTACAGCAGCGCAGCGATCGTTGATCCGATGGCACCGGGTCCCACGAGGGCAAAGCTCACTGTCGCCAAAATACCGGTCGAGGCGCCCCTTAGACTTAGCGGTCGATTCAGACGTCAGAGGAGATATTCGTGTTGCGCAGCCACGCCGCCGGTTCGTTGCGGTCCACCGATGCCGGTCAGACGGTGACCCTCGCCGGATGGGTGGCGCGTCGGCGCGACCACGGCGGCGTCATCTTCATCGATCTGCGTGACGCCTCCGGAGTCTCCCAGGTGGTGTTCCGGGACGCCGCCGTGCTGGAGCAGGCCCACCGGCTGCGCGCCGAATTCTGCGTCCTGGTCACCGGCACCGTCGAGGTGCGGCCGGAGGGCAACGCCAACAAGGACATCGCCACCGGCGATATCGAGGTCAACGCGACGACGCTCGAGGTGCTGTCCGAGAGCGCGCCGCTGCCGTTCCAGCTCGACGAGACCCCGGGCGAGGAAGCGCGCCTGAAGTACCGCTACCTGGACCTGCGCCGGGAAGGCCCGGGCAACGCGCTCCGGTTGCGCTCCAAGGTCAACGCCGCCGCGCGCGCCGTGCTCGAGAAGCACGACTTCGTCGAGGTCGAGACGCCGACCATGACCCGGTCGACCCCCGAAGGTGCCCGCGACTTCGTGATTCCAGCGCGCCTGCAGCCGGGCTCGTTCTACGCGCTGCCGCAGAGCCCGCAGCTGTTCAAGCAGCTGCTCATGGTGGCGGGCATGGAGCGCTACTACCAGATCGCGCGCTGCTACCGCGACGAGGATTTCCGCGCCGACCGCCAGCCCGAGTTCACCCAGCTGGACCTGGAGATGAGCTTCGTCAACGCCGACGACGTCATGGGCGTCGCCGAAGAGGTGCTGGCCGCGCTGTGGCAGCTCATCGGCGTCGAGCTGACGCTGCCGCTGCCGCGCATCAGCTACGAGGAGGCCATGCGCCGCTTCGGTTCGGACAAACCGGACCTGCGCTTCGCCGTCGAGCTCGTCGAGTGCACCGACTACTTCAAGAACACCCCGTTCCGGGTGTTCCAGGCGCCGTACGTGGGCGCGGTCGTCATGCCGGGCGGGGCCTCACAGCCGCGCCGCACGCTGGACGGCTGGCAGGAGTTCGCCAAGCAGCGCGGTCACAAGGGGCTGGCCTACGTGCTCGTCGGCGAGGACGGCGAGCTGGGCGGCCCGGTGGCCAAGAACCTCACCGACGACGAACGGGCCGGTCTGGCCGCGCACGTCGGCGCGAAGGTGGGGGACTGCATCTTCTTCGCGGCCGGTCCGGCCAAGGGCGCCCGTGCCCTGCTGGGTGCGACGCGCATCGAGATCGCCAAGCGCCTCGACCTGATCGATCCGAACGCCTGGGCGTTCACCTGGGTGGTCGACTGGCCGCTGTTCGAATCCGCGGACGCGGCCACCGCATCGGGCGACGTCGCCGTCGGGTCCGGCGCATGGACCGCGGTGCACCACGCGTTCACCGCGCCGCAGCCCGACTCCATCGCGACGTTCGACACCGACCCGGGTGCCGCGATGGCCGATGCCTACGACATCGTCTGCAACGGCAACGAGATCGGCGGCGGCTCGATCCGTATCCACCGCCGCGATGTCCAGGAGCGGGTGTTCGCGATGATGGGCATCGACGAGGCCGAGGCACAGGACAAGTTCGGATTCCTGTTGGACGCCTTCACCTTTGGCGCGCCGCCCCACGGCGGCCTGGCCTTCGGCTGGGACCGCATCACCGCGCTGCTGGCCGGGGTGGACTCCATCCGCGACGTCATCGCGTTCCCGAAGTCCGGCGGCGGCGTCGACCCGCTGACCGACGCCCCGGCACCGATCACCGCGCAGCAGCGCAAGGAGTCAGGGATCGACTTCAAGCCTGAGAAAAGCGCGTAAGACTTCGGCCATCTGCGCCCGGATCGGCGCCCCGGACACGACGAGGTCGACCATCGTGATCGACAGGTGCGTGTGGCCGCGGGCCTGAACGTGCTCGGTGGGCACGCCGGCCGCGGCCAGTGCGGCGGCGTAGGCGTTGCCTTCGTCGCGCAGTGGGTCGAACTCGCAGGTCACCACCATTGCTGGGGGTAGACCCGCGAGGTTGCCACGCAACGGTGACCGCCGCGGGTCGTCGGCGGGGCCGTCGTACAACTCGGTGAACCACTGCATGAGCGGCGTGGTCAGTCCGTAGCCGTCGGCGTTCTCCTGATACGACGGGTACGGCTGCGCGTCGGTCACCGGGGTCAGCAGGAGTTGCCCGCGGATGTGCGGGCCGCCGTGGTCGCGGGCCCACTGGCACACGGCCGCGGCGATGTTGCCGCCCGCGCTCCAACCGGCGACCGCCAGCCGGTCGGGGAGCCCGCCCAGTGCCGCGGCGTTGTCGGCCACCCACCGCAGCGCGGCGACGCCGTCGTCGATGGCCGCGGGGAACGGATGTTCCGGCGCGTGCCGGTAATTCATCGAGAAGACCAACGCGTCGGCCCGCACGCACAGATCGCGACACAGCGGATCGTCCGACGTCGCGTCGCCCAGCACCCAGCCGCCACCGTGGAAGTAGACGATCACCGGGTGCGGCCGCGGCGTCGCCGGCCGGTACAGCCGGTACTCGAGTTCGCCCGCGAATACACCGTCGATGATCTCGCCGACGTCCGGACCCGGGGGTCGGGCGGCATTGGCCTCGACCATGGCGGCGCGGGCCACCTCGACGGGAAGTGATTCCAGCGGAGGCGGATTCATGGCCGCCACCATCTCCAGCACCATCTGCACGTCCGGTTGCAGCCGTCTGACCACGCCGTCGTGGCACTGCGCACCGTTCGGCCCCGTCAGCTCGAATCCGAGGTAGTCCTGGCTCACCACGTCGGCGCAGGCGGCGGCATAGAAGTCGACACCTGCCGCGTACGGCATGAACGCCCGGGGCTTACCGGGGATGTTGGCGCCGACGTACCACGAATTGGCTTGCGGGAACATGGTGATGGCGCCGGCGTCGGCGACGTGCTGCATCCAGCCGGCCTCGGCGGTGGGCGTCGGTTCGATGGTGTCGAAGCCGTGCTCGCGCAGATATGCCACCGTCTCGGCGACGAGCTCGACGTGCTGTTCGATGGATACCGCCATGTTGGACAGCACCGACGGACTGCCCGGTCCCGTAATCAGGAACAGGTTCGGGAATCCGGTGGTGGTGAGGCCGAGGTAGGTCGACGGCCCTTGTGCCCATTTGTCTTTCAGCGCGAGTCCGTTGCGCCCGACGATGTCGACGGCCGTCACCGCACCGGTGATGGCGTCGAACCCCGTCGCGAACACCAGCGCGTCGAGGTCGAAGGATTCACCCACGGTCTGCACTCCGCTTTCGGTGAGGCCGACCAGCGGCTGGGTGCGGAGGTCGACGAGGCGCACGTGAGGCTGGTTGAACGTGGCGTAGTAGTCGGTGTCGAGGCACAGTCGTTTCGCGCCGACGGGATAATCATTGGGACACAACAGTTCCGCGGTCTGCGGGTCATGTACCGCCGCGCGGATCTTGTCGCGGACGAAGTCGGCGAACGACGCGTTGGCGGCCGGGTTGCTCATCAAGTCGGAGAACATGTTGAGGGTTTCGAGGAGTTCGCCGATCTGCCAGGCGCGTTCGTACCGCTGCTGGCGGTAGGCCTCGGGCACCGCGAACGTCGGGATCAGCGTGCGCTCCTGCGGCACCCCGCCGAACGACGCCCGCGCCGCGGCCCGGTACGCGCGTTCGTCTGCCAGCGCCGCCTGCTTCTCCGGCGACACCGGCCCGTTGTGTGCCGGGATGGAGAAACACGGTGTGCGCTGGAAGACGGTCAGCTGCGCGGCCTGCGCGGCGATCAGTGGAATCGACTGGATGCCCGACGATCCGGTGCCGATCACCCCGACGCGCTTGCCGGTGAAGTCGACCGGTTCGTGCGGCCAGCGGTTGGTGTAAAACGTTTCACCCGTGAAGGTTTCGATGCCCTTGATGTCGGGTTCTTTGGGGATCGACAGGCAGCCGGTGGCCATCACCAGATGACGGCAGGTGACATCGTCACCGTTGCCGGTGCGCACTCGCCACGTGCCGTCGGCCCAGTGCGCGCTGATGACCCGGGTACCGAAGGTGATGTCGCGGCGCAGATCGAACTTGTCGGCGACGTGGTTCAGGTACCGCAGGATTTCCGGTTGGGTGGCGTACTTCTCCGACCATTGCCAGTCGCGGTGCCAGTCCGGGTCGAAGCTGAACATGTAGTCGAGGCTGGGGATGTCGACGCGCGCGCCGGGGTACCGGTTCCAGTACCAGGTACCGCCGACGTCGTCGGCGGCTTCGAAGACGCGGACCGAGAAACCCTGTTGCCGCAGCCGGTGTACCAGATACAGGCCGGCGAACCCGGCTCCCACCACAACTGCGTCCGCGTCTGGCGTCATCGGCACCTCCGTCAATATCAGGCAAGTATCGCGCCGTGACGGGAACATTTGGGCCGGTTCGCGAGGTTGGGTCAGGCATGGCCGAATTCACGGACGCCGCGTCCTTCCATGCCTTCAACGCCGCCATCGTCGACGAGTTCCGCGCCAACGGCGGCAAGGTGGGCGGCCAGTTCGAGGGCGGCAATCTGCTGCTGTTGCACACCACGGGCGCCAAGTCGGGTCAGCCGCGCATGTCGCCGCTGGCGTACCTGCCGGTCGACGGCAAGATCCTCATCGTCGGCTCGAAGGCCGGCGCTCCGACCCATCCGGACTGGGTGCACAACCTCCGCGCCAACCCGAATGCGCATATCGAGATCGGCACCGACGCCGGCCTGGAGGAGTACGACGTCGTCGCCCGCGAACTGCCCGATGACGAGCGCGAGGCCACGTATCCGCTGATCACGGCCGTGGCCCCCGTCTTCGCCGACTACCAGGCGAAGACGTCGCGCGTCATCCCGCTGTTCGAGCTCGTACGCGCCTGAGCGCTACAGCCGCTCGATGATGGTGGCGTTCGCCATGCCGCCGCCTTCGCACATCACCTGCAGACCGTAGCGGCCGCCGCGCTGGTCGAGGGCATTGACCAGCGTGCTCATGATGCGGGCACCGCTGGCGCCCAGGGGGTGACCGATGGCGATGGCGCCGCCGTTGACGTTGGTCTTCGCCAGGTCGGCTCCGGTGTCGGCCGCCCAGGCCAGCACGACGGGTGCGAAGGCCTCGTTCACCTCGAACAGGTCGATGTCCGACAGTGACAGGCCGGAGCGGGCCAGCACCTTCTCGGTCGCGGGGATGACACCGGTCAGCATGTACAGCGGATCCGAGCCGACCGCGGTCATGGTGTGGATGCGGGCCAGCGGCGTGAGCCCATGGCTACGGGCGAAGGCGCCGCTGGTGATCATGACCGCCGCGCTGCCGTCGGACAGCGGTGACGAGTTGCCGGGCGTGATCTCCCAACGGATCTGGGGAAAGCGCGCGGCGTAGGCGTCGCTGTAGAACGCGGGCTTCAGCCCGGCCAGGGTCTCCACGGAGGTGCCCGGCCGGATGATCTCGTCGGCGGTCAGGCCCGCCACCGGCACGAGTTCGTTGTCGAACAGTCCGTCCTTGGCGGCGCGGGCGGCCTTCTCGTGGCTGGCTGCGGAGAACTCGTCGAGCTGGGTGCGGGAGAAGTTCCACCGCGCCGCGATCAGTTCGGCGCTGATGCCCTGGGGGACAAGGCCGTCGGGATACCGCTCGGCCAGGCCGATGCCGAACGGATTGCTGCCCGGCAGGACGGCGGCACCCATCGGCACGCGGGACATCGACTCGACGCCCGCGGCGATCACCGCGTCGTACGACCCGGCCAGCACACCCTGCGCGGCGAACGAGATGGCCTGTTGCGAACTGCCGCACTGGCGGTCGACCGTGGTGCCGGGCACGCTCTCGGGAAAACCGGCGCCCAGCAAGGCATTCCGGGCCGCATTTGCCGCTTGATCTCCGGCTTGCGTGACCACGCCGGCGATGACGTCGTCCACCAGAACCGGGTCGACGCCCGTGCGTTCCACCACGGACCGCAGGCTGTGGGCGAGCAGGTCGGCGGGAAGTACGTCGTGCAGCGCGCCGTTCGCCTTGCCCTTACCGACCGGCGTGCGTACCGCCGCGACGATCACGGCATCGCGGTCTGTGTATCCCGACATGAGAATCCTCCTGTAACTCCACGCTGAGTACTGCTTACTATACCCAGATCTAACACCTGAGTATGGCAAGAGCAACCCAGCGGTAGAGTGATTCGCATGACAGCGCTACAGGGTGTGCTCGCCGAACGCGACAAGTGGTCGGCGGTCGGCCAGTGCGCCATCGAGAAGACCATGTCGTTGGTCGGCACCAAATCCGCCATGCTGCTCATGCGTGAGGCCTACTACGGCACAACGCGTTTCGACGACTTCGCCAAGCGGGTCGGCATCACCAAGGCGGCCACCTCGGCGCGGCTCGCCGAACTGGTGGCGGCCGGCCTGCTGACCAAACGGCCGTACCAGGAGCCGGGTCAGCGCAGCCGCGACGAATACGTGCTGACACAGGCCGGCACCGACTTCATGCCGGTGGTGTGGGCCATGTTCGAGTGGGGCCGCAAACACCTGGGCGACACCGGCCTGCGGCTGACGCACCTGGGCTGCGGCGCCGATGCCACCGTCGAGATCCGGTGCGCGGACGGACACGAGGTCCCGCCCGAGGAACTCGGGATGAAGCTGGCGCGCCGCCGTGGTCGGTAATCTTCGGCCGTGCTGCATCTACGCGTGATCACCCCGCCGGAACTCGCCGATTCGGTGCTCGAGCTCTACCGGCACCACGGCGGCATCGCCAACGTGGTGGCCCACCCGGGCGCGGCGATCGATCCGCGCGGTGACGTCATCACCGCCGACATCGCCCGTGACGCCGCCGACGGGCTGATCAGCGGGCTGCGGGCGCTCGGCATCGATCAGGACGGCGCCATCACGATGGAGGTGCTCGACACCGTGCTGTCGACGGCCGCCTACCGCGCCGAGGACGAGATCGACGGCGACGGCGAAGACGCGGTGGTCTGGGACGAGCTGGTGCTGCGCACCCGCGAGCAGAGCAGCCTCGGCATCTCCTACATGGCGTTCCTGTGCATCGCGTGTCTGCTGGCCGCGGTCGGCGTGCTGACCGATTCGGCGATCACCGTCGTCGGCGCGATGGTCGTGGGCCCCGAATTCGGGCCGCTGGCCGCCCTGGCGGTGGCGGTGGTGCGACGCAAGGGCTATCTCGCGAAGCGCGCGGCGCTGGCCCTGCTCGTCGGATTCCCGGCGGCGATGCTCGTCACAGCGGTGGCCACGCTCGGCTTCGAGGCGCTGGGCTGGGTGACGTTGCGCAGTATCCACGAGCTGCAGAACGTCGACTTCATCTTCCAGGTCGGGCCGTTCTCGTTCGTGGTGGCGCTGCTGGCCGGTGCCGCCGGGATGCTGTCGCTGGTGACGTCCAAATCGGCTGCGCTGGTTGGGGTGTTCATCTCGGTGACGACGGTCCCCGCGGCCGGGATGTCGGTGGTTGCGGCCACCACGCGCGACTGGGATGTGGCCCTGGCGTCGGCGGGGCAGCTGGCCGTCAACATGGTCGGCATCGTGGCGGCGGGGGTGCTGGTCCTGGCCGGGTACAACCGGGCCCGGCGCCGCTAGTTTTCTCGCCCTGCGACCTGCCGGTTCTTGTGGTGGGATCGATCGCTATGGCAATCAAGGTGGCGCTGGAGCACCGCACCAGCTACACGTTCGACCGGCTGGTCAAGGTGTACCCGCACGTGGTTCGGTTGCGCCCCGCGCCGCACTCACGGACGCCGATCGAGGCCTATTCGCTGCAGGTCGAGCCCGCCGACCACTTCATCAACTGGCAACAGGACGCCTTCGGTAACTTCGTGGGGCGCTTGGTCTTTCCGAACCGCGCCACCAAGCTGAGCATCACCGTCGGACTGATCGCCGACCTCAAGGTCATCAACCCGTTCGACTTCTTCATCGAGGAATGGGCCGAAACCGTCCCGTTCGCCTACCCGGACAACCTGCTCGACGACCTCAAGCCCTACCTGCGCCCCGTCGACGACTCCGACGATGTGACGGCGGCCTGGGTCCGGAACTTCGACGTGGTGCCCGGCACCGGCACCATCGACTTCCTGGTGTCGCTGAACCGGGCGGTCAATGCCGACGTCGGCTACAGCGTCCGCCTCGAACCCGGTGTCCAGACACCGGATCACACCCTGCGCACCGGCATCGGCTCGTGCCGGGACTCCGCCTGGCTGCTGGTCGCGATCCTGCGGAAGATGGGCTTCGCCGCCCGCTTCGTGTCCGGCTACCTGGTGCAACTGGCCGCCGACATCGAGGCGCTCGACGGACCGTCGGGCCCCGCCGCCGACTTCACCGACCTGCACGCCTGGGCCGAGGTGTACATCCCGGGCGCCGGCTGGGTCGGCCTCGACGCGACCTCGGGTCTGCTGGCCGGGGAGGGCCACATCCCGCTGTCGGCGACGCCGCACCCGGAATCGGCCGCCCCGATCACCGGCGCCGTCGAGCCCTGCGAATCCACGCTCGACTTCGTCAACGTGGTGACGCGGGTGCACGAGGACCCGCGCGTCACCCTGCCGTACACCGAACAGGCATGGGAGTCGATCCGGGCCCTCGGCGCCGTCATCGATGAACGGATGGCCGAGCGCGACGTGCGGCTGACCGTCGGCGGCGAACCCACCTTCGTCTCGATCGACAACCAGACCGACGAGGAATGGACCACGGCCGCCGACGGCCCGCACAAGCGCGTGCTCGCCTCGGCGCTCACCGCCCAGCTGAAAGCCGCCTGGGCCCCGGACGGGCTGGTACAGCGCAGCCAGGGCAAGTGGTATCCGGGGGAGCCGTTGCCGCGCTGGCAGATCGGGCTGATGTGGCGCACCGACGGGACGCCACTGTGGACCGATGCGGCGCTGCTGGCCGATCCGTGGTCCGGTGAATCCCATGAGGTTTCACCGGATGCCGCGCGCCGGTTGCTCACCGAGATCGCCGACGGGCTCGGGCTGCCGGACAGTCAGGTGCGTCCGGCGTACGAGGACGCCCTCGCCCGGCTGGCCGCTGCCGTCCGGCGGCCGGATGGGGATCCGGTCACCGACGACCTGACGGACGACGGAGCCGCCCAGCGGAAAGCCTTGGCGGACAAGCTCGATGCCGCGGTGACCGAACCCGCGGCCCACGTGTTGCCCCTGCATCGCCGTGAGGACGACACCGGATGGGTCTCCGCCGACTGGAAACTGCGCCGCGGGCGATTGGTGCTCATCGGCGGCGATTCACCTGCGGGCCTGCGATTGCCGCTCGACTCGATCAGCTGGCAGCCGCCGCGCCCGGTGCCCGACGCCGACCCGCTGGCGCCCGGGCGCCCCGATGGTTCCACCACACCGGCGACCGTCGTCAGCGCCGACGGCGCACCTCCCACCGCCCTGGTCGCCGAGGTCCGCGACGG
Source organism: Mycobacterium sp. SM3041 (assembly GCF_039668335.1). Classification (NCBI taxonomy): domain Bacteria; kingdom Bacillati; phylum Actinomycetota; class Actinomycetes; order Mycobacteriales; family Mycobacteriaceae; genus Mycobacterium; species Mycobacterium sp. SM3041. The sequence goes on from NZ_JAYXBQ010000044.1 coordinate 239,897, forward strand.
TCTGCTGTACGTATTCCTGCCGCCCACAACGGCATTCGACGATTTCGCCGATCTGGTCGGCCGGATCGAGAAAGCCGCTGCCAATCTCGGCGTCGTCGTCGTGATCGAGGGCTACGGGCCGCCGCCGGACCCCAGGCTCCAGCAGATGACCGTCACCCCCGACCCGGGCGTCATCGAGGTCAACGTGGCGCCCACCGCCGGCTTCGCCGAGCAGGCCGCACAATTGGAGACCCTGTACGAGGCGGCCCGGCAGGCCCGGCTCGGCACGGAGTCCTTCGACGTCGACGGCACCCACGGCGGCACGGGCGGTGGCAACCACATCACCCTCGGGGGCGTCACCCCTGCCGACTCACCGCTGCTGCGCCGGCCCGACCTGCTGGTGTCGATGCTGACGTACTGGCAACGGCATCCGGCGCTGTCGTACCTGTTCTCCGGCCGGTTCGTCGGCACCACGTCGCAGGCCCCGCGCGTCGACGAAGGCCGCCTCGAGGCGCTGTACGAGCTGGAGATCGCGTTCGCCGAGATCGAGCGCGTGGCCGAGGGAGCTCCGTGGGCCGTCGACCGCGCCCTGCGGCACCTCCTCACCGACATCACCGGCAACACGCACCGCGCCGAGTTCTGCATCGACAAGCTCTACAGCCCCGACAGTGCCCGCGGCCGGCTCGGCCTGCTGGAACTGCGCGGCTTCGAGATGCCGCCGCATTTCCAGATGGCCATGGTGCAGTCGCTGCTGGTGCGGTCGCTGGTCGCATGGTTCTGGGACGAGCCGCTGCGGGCCCCGCTGATCCGGCACGGTGAGAACCTGCACGGCCGGTACCTGTTGCCGCACTTCGTCATTCAAGACATCGCCGAGGTCGCCGCCGACCTGCGGGCGCACGGCATACCGTTCGACACCAGCTGGCTGGATCCGTTCACCGAGTTCCGCTTCCCCCGGATCGGCAGCATCATTCTGGACGGTGCCGAGTTGGAGCTGCGCGGCGCCATCGAGCCGTGGAACACCCTCGGCGAGGAATCCACCGGCACCGGCACCGCCCGCTACGTCGACTCCTCGGTGGAGCGGCTGCAGGTCCGGCTCATCGGCGCCGACCGGAACCGGTACCTCGTCACGGTGAACGGTCACCCCATCCCGCTGCTGGCCACCGACTCGCCCGACGTGCAGGTCGGCGGCGTCCGGTACCGGGCCTGGCAACCACCGAGCGCGCTGCACCCCACCATCACCGTCGACGGACCGCTGCGGTTCGAACTCGTGGATGGGTTCACCGGTTTCTCCAAAGGCGGCTGTACCTACCACGTCTCGCATCCGGGAGGCCGCGCATACGACACCCCGCCGGTCAACGCCGTCGAAGCCGAGTCGCGACGGGGCCGCCGTTTCGAGGCCATCGGATTCACCCCGGGCGCCGTCGATCTGGCCGATCTCCGGGAGAAGCGGGCCCGTCAATCCACCGATGGCGGAGCGTCGGGCATCCTCGATCTGCGCCGGGTGCGTACCGTTCTGCGGTAATGGTTCTCCGTACACACACATCCCCAGAGCTGGCCGAGGAGGCGGCGCCCGTCGGCGACCCACTGGCCGGATATCGGGCCGACCGGGCCCAGGAGCCGTTGTTCGACGTCCGCGACGTGGCCGGTGTCGGTTACGACGAGCTGGTCGATGAGTCGGGCGCGATCAGGCCGGCCTGGCAGGAGCTGACCGACTGCGTCCGCGACCGCGGTCGGGCCGGCCTGGACCAGCTGCGTGGCGTCGTCCGGGAACTCGTCGACAACGACGGCATCAGCTATGTGCAGGTCGACCGGGACGGCGAGACCGTCACCGACATCGACGGCACGCCGGTGGTGGACACGTGGCAGCTCGACGCCCTGCCCCTGGTGTTGTCCGCGGCGGACTGGCGCACCCTCGAATCCGGATTGGTGCAACGTTCCCGCCTGCTCGACGCGGTGCTCACCGACCTGTACGGCGCGCGCCGCGCCATCACCTCCGGCGTGCTGCCGCCGGAGTTGTTGTACGCCCATCCCGGTTACGTGCGGGCGGCCCGCGGCATCACGGTGCCGGGCCGCCACCAGCTGTTCCTGCACGGCTGCGACGTCAGCCGCCACCGCGACGGTGGCTTCGCGGTGAACGCGGACTGGACGCAGGCGCCGTCGGGTGCCGGGTACGCGCTCGCCGACCGGCGGGTCGTCGCGCACGCGGTGCCCGAGCTGTACGAGAAGATGGCGCCGCGTCCGGCGTCGCCCTGGGCACAGGCCCTGCGGCTGGCGCTGATCGATGCGGCACCGGAAGCCGCGCGCGAGCCGGTGGTCGTCGTCCTCAGTCCCGGCAGTCACTCCGAGACCGCCTTCGACCAGGCCTACCTCGCCGGCGTGTTGGGTTTCCCATTGGTCGAGAGCGCCGACCTCGTGGTGCGTGACGGCAATCTCTGGATGCGCTCACTCGGCACCCTCAAGCGGGTCGACGTCGTGCTGCGCCGGGTGGACGCCGAGTACGCCGATCCCTTGGACCTGCGTCCGGATTCCCGGCTCGGCGTCGTCGGCCTCGTCGAGGTGCTGCGCCGCGGGGCGGTGACGGTGGTGAACACCCTCGGCAGCGGCATCCTCGAAAGCCCGGGTATCGCCCGCTTCCTGCCGGAGCTGGCCGAACTGCTCACCGGGGAGACCCCGGAACTGCCGAGCGCCCGATGTTTCTGGGGCGGCATCGACGCCGAGCGTTCGCACCTGTTGAGCAAACTGTCCACCCTGTTGATCCGGCCGGTGACCGGCGGACCGGCGATCGTCGGCCCCGCCCTGTCCAGCGCCAAGCGGGCCGCGCTGGCGGCCCGGATCTCCGCCGCCCCGTGGCAATGGATGGGCCAGGAACTGCCCGAGTTCTCCACGGCCCCCGTGGATCTGCTGCCCAGCGGACTGTCCGCCGACAGCGTCGGGATGCGGCTGTTCACCGTCGCCCAGCGCGGGGGATACGCGCCGATGATCGGTGGGCTGGGCTACGTGCTGGCCCGCGGGCACGCCGCCTACGGCATGGAAACCGTTGCGGCCAAGGATGTCTGGGTGCGATCGCCCGACCGGGCCGCGGTGGTGCAGACGCAGGCCGTCGAGCTGCCGGCCATGACGGCGAGCCCGACCCGCGCGGTGAGCTCGCCGCGTGTGCTCTCCGACCTGTTCTGGCTGGGCCGGTACGCCGAACGTGCCGAGTTCACCGCCCGGCTGCTCACCGTCACCCGCGAGCGCTACCACGAATTCCGCTACCGGCGGGACCTCGGCGGCAGTGATTGCGTGCCAGTACTGCTGACCGCGCTGGGCCAGATCACCGGCACGGACACCGGCGCCGACGGCGACTACGCCGAACAACTGGCCATCACGCCGACCACGCTGTGGGCGCTCACCGCCGACCGGCACCGTCCGGGCTCGCTGGCGCAGTCCGTCGAACGGCTGGGCCTGGCCGCGCGCGCCGTCCGCGACCAGATGTCGAACGACACCTGGATGGTGCTCGCCGCCGTCGAACGCGCGGTGCTGCAGCCGTCCGACCGCGCTCGGCAGCGCCAGGGCACCGCACTGCCGCCGCCGGATTCGAAGACCAAGGGGGAGGCGTACCTGTCGACCGCGCCCAGCCAGACCCTGGCGGGGATGCTGGCCCTGTCCGGCGTGGCGGCCGAATCCATGGTGCGTGACGTGGGCTGGACGATGATGGACATCGGCAAGCGCATCGAGCGCGGTCTCGGCCTGACCGCGCTGCTGCGGGCCACCCTCACCACCGCCCACGGTGCCGAGACCGAACGGACCGTCAGCGAGTCCGTGCTCGTGGTGTGTGAATCGGCGGTGATGTACCGCAGGCGCATGCTGGGACAGGTGAGCGTGGCAGCCATCGCCGACCTGGTGCTGTTCGACGAGGAGAACCCGCGGTCGCTGGCCTTCCAGTTCGAGCGCCTGCGCACCGACCTGCGGGCACTGCCGTCCTCGACGGGATCGACCCGCCCGGAACGGATGATCGACGAGATCGCCGCCCGCCTGCGACGCCAGGATCCGGCCGATCTCGAGCACGTCACCGACGACGGGCGGCGCGCTGAACTCGCCGAGCTGCTCGACGGTATGCACACCGATCTGCGGGAGTTGTCCGAGCTGATCCGGGCCGCGCACCTGGCCCTCCCGAGTGGCATGCAGCCGCTGTGGGGCCCCGACGAACGGCGGCAGATGCCATGAGCTGCGAGTACCAGATCACCCATCGCACGCGGTACCGCTACTCCGACGTCGTCACCAGCTCGTACGGCCGCGGATTCCTCACCCCGCGCGACAGCGGTCAGCAGCGCTGCCAGTCGTACCGGCTCAACATCGACCCCGAACCTGCCGACCGTTCCACGAGCCGGGACGCGTACGGCAACATCAGCTCGTATTTCCATGTGACGCAACCACATCACGAACTCGTCGTGACGGGACGCAGCATCGTGGAGGTCGACCCGCCGCCCGCCGAGTGGTACGCCGCAGGTGCGGCGCTGGCGCCGTGGGAGCAGTCCCGGCCGACGGGGCCGGACGGTGCGCTGGCCACCGAATTCGTGCTCGACCTGCAACCCGCGGAGATCACCGACGAGGTGCGGGATTACGCCGCACCGAGTTTCGTGCCGGGCCGTCCGCTGATCGAGGTGCTGCGCGACCTGAACTCGCGCATCTTCGCCGACTTCACCTACCGGTCCGGGTCGACGACGGTGTCCACCCGGGTCGCGGAAGTCCTGGCCGCCCGCGAAGGGGTGTGCCAGGACTTCGCCCGCCTGGCCATCGCCTGCCTGCGCGCGAACGGTCTTGCCGCCAGCTATGTTTCGGGGTATCTGGCCACCGACCCGCCGCCGGGCAAAGAACGTATGGTGGGAATCGATGCCACCCATGCCTGGGCGTCAGTGTGGACGCCGCAGAACAACTGGCTGGGGCTGGACCCGACCAACGACCAGATGGTCGACGAACGCTACATCGTGGTCGGGTTCGGGCGCGACTACGCCGACGTGCCGCCGCTGCGCGGCATCATCTACACCGACTCAGAGAGCAGCATCATCGACGTCTCCGTCGACGTCGCACCTATTGCGGGAGGCGAACTGCGTGCGTGACTTCAACTGCCCCAACTGCGGCCAGCGGCTGGCCTTCGAGAACTCGGTGTGCCTGGGCTGCGGCAGCGCCCTGGGGTTCTCGCTGGACGACATGGCGCTGTTGGTGATCGCGCCGCCGGACGGTACCGGCGACAGCGACCACGCCGGAGCGGTGGCCTCGACCGACTACCAGCTGTGCGCGAATCTTCATCTGGCGCAATGCAACTGGCTGGTCCGGATCGAGCCGGTGCGGCAGCTGTGCCCATCCTGCGCGTTGACCCGGACGCGCCCCAATGACGACGACACCAAGGCGCTGGCGGCCTTCGCGGTCGCCGAGCAGGCCAAGCGCCGGCTGATCGCCGAACTGACGGAGCTGGGCCTGTCGACCGAGGGCCTGGCCTTCGACCTGTTGTCCAGCGAGCAGCAACAGGTGTTCACCGGGCACCAGAACGGCGTCATCACCCTGGACCTCGCCGAGGGCGACGACGTGCACCGCGAACAGCTGCGCATCGCCATGGCCGAGCCGTACCGGACGCTGCTGGGCCACTTCCGCCACGAGATCGGGCACTACTACTTCTACCGGCTGGTCGAGCCGTCGCCCGATGCCCTCGCGCGGTTCACCGAATTGTTCGGGGACCCCGACGCCGACTACCAGGCGGCGCTGGACCGGCACTACCGCGACGGTGCGCCCGCCGGGTGGGAGGAGCAGTACGTGTCGTCGTACGCCACGATGCATCCGGCCGAGGACTGGGCCGAGACGTTCGCGCACTATCTGCACATCCGGGACGCCCTCGACACCGCGGCGGCCTTCGGTTTCGCGCCCGCCGGCGCCACCTTCGAGCGGCGGGTGCTGGGCCCCAGCGGATTTGACACCCTGATCGAGCTCTGGCTGCCGCTGGCCTGGGCGTTGAACATGGTCAACCGGTCGATGGGCAAAGAGGATCTGTATCCGTTCGTGCTGCCGGCCGCGGTGCTCGAGAAGATGCGGTTCATCCATACGGCGGTGGACGAGGCGGGCGCCTCCCGCGCGGCGCGTTGACGCGGTCACGGCGATAGAGCACGATCGCGCCCATGATGCGCGTACGGGTGGGGGCGGCGGTGCTATTGGGTCTGGTGGCCCTGTCACCGGCCGGGTGTAGCTCGAAAACCACGGTCAAGGCCGACGACGCCGCCAAACAGGTGGTCAAGCTGGTGTCGGATCAGAACAAGTTCACCCCCACCGACGTGAAGTGTCCGTCCGACGTGGAGGCCACCAAGGGCGCCCAGTTCGACTGCCACTTCACCGGTCCGCGCAAGGTCCAGTACGTCGCCCACATGAAGATCGTGAAAGTCGACGGTGAACGCATCACCTGTGACATCAAGGTCGAGAAGGCCCCGTAACCGGTCTGTGACGAAAACACGGGTGGCGCAACCGGATCTGGCCCGCAATCGTTCCTAGGATCGGTGCCGTGAGCGACCGATACGGATCCGATGTACTGGCCCGCAACCCGAACGCCAGGAAGCGTTCGACCGAGCAACCCGCCGAGAAGGGGCTCGTGGTGGAGTGCGCCACGACCGGCTTCGTCGGCGCCGTGATCTCGGTTGAGTACGGCCGCATGGTCCTCGAGGATTTCGACGGCTACCGCAAGCCGTTCCCCATCGGCCCGGGCTATCTGGTCGACGGCAATCCCGTCATCCTCACCGCGCCCAAGCGCACCGCGCCGGCCGCGCCCACCCGCACGGCCTCGGGTTCGGTTGCGGTGCAAGGACATCGGGCCCGCACCGCGCTGGCCAGCCGCATCTACGTGGAGGGCCGCCACGACGCCGAACTGGTCGAGCAGGTGTGGGGACACGATCTGCGGGTCGAGGGCGTGGTCGTCGAGTACCTCGGCGGTGTCGACGACCTGGCCGCCATCGTGCGCGAGTTCCAGCCGGGACCGGGCCGCCGGCTCGGCGTGCTCGTCGATCACCTGGTGTCGGGCTCGAAGGAGGCCCGGATCGCCGAACAGGTGCGCCGTGGTCCGGGTGGCGAGCACACGCTGGTCGTGGGCCATCCGTTCATCGACATCTGGGAGGCCGTCAAGCCCGCCCGCATCGGGCGTGAGGCGTGGCCCGTCATCCCGCGCGGCATCGAGTGGAAGCACGGCGTGTGCGACGCGCTCGGCTGGCCGCACGCCGACCAGGCCGACATCGCCCACGCGTGGCAGCGCATCCGGGGCCGGGTGCGGGACTGGAACGACCTCGAACCCGCGCTGATCGGACGGGTCGAGGAACTCATCGACTTCGTGACCGCACCTGCCGACTGAACCGCCGGTCGGTGCGGCGTGGTAAGCCTGAACCGTGTCTGATGGGCTGTTCGACGTAGGGGGCGAACCCGACGTATCGTCCGCCGCCCCCACCCAGGCACCATTGGCGGTGCGGATGCGGCCCGCCGGCCTCGACGAGGTCGTCGGCCAGGATCACCTGCTCAAGCCGGGTTCGCCGCTGCGCCGCCTGGTCGAAGGCTCGGGCGCGGCGAGCGTCATCCTGTACGGGCCGCCCGGCACCGGCAAGACCACCCTGGCGTCGCTGATCTCCGGGGCCACCGGCCGCCGGTTCGAGGCGCTGTCGGCGCTGTCGGCCGGCGTCAAGGACGTCCGCGCGGTGATAGAAGAAGCACGTCGAGGCGCGATTCACGGCCGTCAGACCGTGCTGTTCATCGACGAGGTGCACCGCTTCTCCAAGACGCAGCAGGACGCCCTGCTGGCGGCCGTCGAGAACCGGGTGGTGCTGCTGGTGGCGGCGACCACCGAGAATCCGTCGTTCTCGGTGGTGGCGCCGCTGCTGTCGCGGTCGCTGATCCTGCAGCTGCAGCCGCTCACGGCCGACGCCGTCCGGACCGTCGTGCAGCGGGCGATCACCGATCCGCGCGGTCTGGGCGGTGCCGTCGAGGTCGACGACGACGCCGTCGAGCTGCTCGTGACGCTGTCGGCGGGTGATGCGCGGCGGGCGCTGACGGCACTGGAGGTCGCCGCCGAGGCCGGTGAACGCGTGACGGTTGACGTCATCGAGCAGTCCCTCGACAAGGCTGCCGTGCGCTACGACCGCGACGGGGATCAGCACTACGACGTCGTCAGCGCGTTCATCAAATCGGTGCGCGGCTCGGACGTCGACGCCGCACTGCACTACCTGGCGCGGATGCTGACCGCGGGGGAGGACCCGCGCTTCATCGCCCGCCGGCTGATGATCCTGGCCAGCGAGGACATCGGCATCGCCGATCCGACGGCCCTGCCGATCGCCGTCGCCGCCGCGCAGACCGTGCAGCTCATCGGGCTACCGGAGGCTCAACTGACCCTCGCCCATGCGACGGTGCACCTGGCGACGGCGCCGAAATCCAACGCCGTGACCGTCGCCCTCGGCGCGGCGATGGCCGACATCAAGGCCGGCAAGGCCGGCATGGTGCCCGCGCATCTGCGCGACGGGCACTACGCCGGTGCCGCCGCCCTCGGCCACGCCCAGGGCTACAAATACGCGCACGACCACCCGGGTGGTGTTGCGGCGCAACAGTATCCACCCGATGAGCTGGTCGGGGTCGACTACTACCGGCCCACCGCGTATGGGGCGGAACGCGAGATCGGCGGCCGGTTGGAGAAGCTGCGCGCCATCATCCGGCGCAAGCGCTAGACCAGTTCGGGTACCCGCAGGTGGGCGATCGCGAGATCGAATGCGCAGTCGGCGATCTCCGACGCCCCGGCGGCCTGCACCGATTCGACCTTCAGTGCCGTGGCCTGCTGCCAGTAGTCCGCCATCAACTCGCGGGTGCGGAAGGACGCCGACGACACCGCACGGCCCGAACCGCGGTCGACGAGCAGGCTGGCGCTGCAGAACCCCGGCAGGTGCTCGATCTGCCGCAGCACGGTGTCGCGGTAGTAGTCGATGCCGGCTTCCATGAGATCCGGCGGCACTGTGAGCCAGGTGGCCCGCACACACGCGCCGTTACCGCGCTCACGGTGCAGAACGGCGATCTCCCACTCCTCGACCAGCGGGGCGCCGCCACCGAAGCGTTCGGCGGCGAGATTGCGGAGCCGGCGGCCCTCGCCGGCGCTGTAATGCAGGGCGTCCTCGGACTCCCACGCGCTGGTGGCGATGCACCGGCCGGATTCCCGGTCGACCAGCAGGGACAGGCCGATGGAACCGGGAAGTTCCTGCAGCACGGGCATGACCTCGTCGCGGATATAGGCAATGCCGTCATCGATCTGGTCAGGGCTCGCCATCATCGTGGTAGAACGTGCGAACACGGTCCACCCCCTCTTTGTTCAGGGCGGCGCTCCGGTGGCGCCACCGGATAGACACAACTGTCCGCCGCGGCGGCGCTGCGCACAAGGCCGACCGGTACTGTTATCCGGGCAACTACCCGGTCCCCAGACGGACAACAGAAGGACAACAGCACGTGCAGACACACGAGATCAGGAAACGATTCCTCGATCATTTCGTGAAAGCGGGCCACACCGAGGTGCCGAGCGCATCGGTGATCCTGGACGATCCGAACCTGTTGTTCGTCAACGCCGGCATGGTGCAGTTCGTGCCGTATTTCCTGGGCGACCGCACCCCGTCGTATGACAAGGCGACCAGCGTCCAGAAGTGCATCCGCACACCGGACATCGACGAGGTCGGCATCACCACCCGGCACAACACGTTCTTCCAGATGGCCGGCAACTTCTCGTTCGGCGACTACTTCAAGCGTGGCGCCATCGCGCTCGCCTGGGACCTGCTGACCAACCCGGTGTCCGAGGGCGGCTACGGCTTCGATCCCGAAAAGCTCTGGGCCACCGTCTATCTCGATGACGACGAGGCCATCGGGCTGTGGGAGGAGATCGCCGGTCTGCCGCCCGAGCGCATCCAGCGCCGCGGCAAGGCCGACAACTACTGGTCCATGGGTATCCCGGGGCCCTGCGGTCCGTGTTCGGAGATCTACTACGACCGCGGCCCCGAGTACGGCATCGACGGTGGTCCCGAGGCCAACGAGGACCGCTACATCGAGATCTGGAATCTCGTGTTCATGGAGAACGAGCGCGGCGAGGGCACCAGCAAGACCGACTTCGAAATCCTCGGCCCGCTGCCGCGCCAGAACATCGACACCGGCATGGGTGTCGAGCGCATCGCCTGCCTGCTGCAGGGTGTCGACAACGTCTACGAGACCGACCTGGTCCGCCCGGTGATCGACATGGTCGCCTCGGTGGCCCCGCGCCACTACGGCGCCGGCAACCACGCCGACGATGTGCGCTACCGCGTCATCGCCGACCACAGCCGCACCGCCGCGATCATCATCGGCGACGGCGTCACCCCGGGTAACGAGGGCCGCGGCTACGTGCTGCGCCGCCTGCTTCGCCGCATCATCCGCGCCGCCAAGCTGCTCGGTGTCGAGCAGCCGATCATGAGCGACCTGATGGCCACCGTGCGCGACACGATGGGTCCGTCGTACCCGGAGCTGGTCACCGACTTCGAGCGCATCAACCGCATCGCGGTCGCCGAGGAGACCGCCTTCAACCGCACCCTCGCGTCGGGTTCGCGGCTGTTCGAGGACGCGGCGGCGGCCACCAAGGCCGCCGGCAAGACCGTCGTCTCCGGTAGTGACGCCTTCACGCTGCACGACACCTACGGTTTCCCGGTCGAGCTGACACTGGAGATGGCGGCCGAAGCCGGCCTGACCGTCGACGAAGAGGGCTTCCGGGGCCTGATGGCCGAGCAGCGCGCCCGCGCCAAGGCCGACGCCGCCGCCCGCAAGCACGCGCACGCCGACCTGTCCGCCTACCGCGACCTGGTCGACGCCGGCCCCACCGAGTTCACCGGTTTCGACGAATTGACCTCCGAGGCACGGATTCTCGGCATCTTCGTGGACGGCAAGCGGGTGCCGGTGGTGACGCACGGCAGTGAGGGCTCGGATCGCGTCGAGCTCGTGCTGGACCGCACGCCGCTGTACGCCGAATCGGGTGGCCAGATCGCCGACACCGGAACGATCACCGGCACCGGGTCGTCGGCCACCGCCAAGGCCGCTGTCACCGATGTGCAGAAGATCGCCAAAACGCTGTGGGTGCACACCGTCAACGTCGAGTCCGGCGAGTTCGTCGAGGGCGACACCGTCACCGCCGCCGTCGACCCGACCTGGCGCCGCGGTGCCACGCAGGGCCACTCCGGCACGCACATGGTGCACGCCGCACTGCGGCAGGTGCTGGGCCCCAACGCCGTTCAGGCCGGCTCGCTGAACCGGCCGGGCTACCTACGCTTCGACTTCAACTACCAGGGCGCGCTGACCGACGCACAGCGCACCGAAGTGGAGGAAGTCACCAACGAGGCCGTGCAGGCCGACTTCGAGGTGCACACCTTCCACGAGAAGCTGGAGAAGGCCAAGGCGATGGGCGCCATGGCGATGTTCGGCGAGTCCTACCCGGACGAGGTCCGCGTCGTCGAGATCGGCGGCCCGTTCTCGCTGGAGCTGTGCGGTGGTACGCACGTCGAGCGCTCGGCGCAGATCGGCCCGGTGACGATCCTCGGTGAGTCGTCGGTGGGTTCGGGTGTGCGTCGTGTCGAGGCCTACGTCGGGCTCGAGTCGTTCCGGCACCTCGCCAAGGAACGTGCGCTGATGGCCGGCCTGGCCGCGTCGCTGAAGGTGCCCTCGGAAGAGGTGCCCGCCCGCGTCGCCACCCTGGTCGAGAAGCTCAAGGCCGCCGAGAAGGAACTCGACAAGGTCCGCCTGGCCGGTGCCAAGGCGGCCGCCGCCGACGCCGCGGCCGGTGCCGAGGTCATCGGCAAGGTCCGCGTCGTCGCCCAGCGGATGGCCGGCGGCATCTCCGGTGGTGACCTGCGCACCCTGGTCGGCGACATCAAGGGTAAGCTCGGCTCGGAGCCCGCGGTGATCGCGCTGATCGCCGACTCGGGCGAGTCGGTGCCGTACGTGGTGGCCGTCAACGCCGCCGCGCAGGACCTCGGGTTCAAGGCCAACGAACTGGTGCAGCAGCTGGGCGCCGCCGTCGGTGGCCGTGGTGGTGGAAAGGCCGATCTGGCACAGGGTTCCGGTAAGGGGGCAGCGGGTATCGACGCGGGTCTGGCCGCGCTACGCGCTGAACTGGGCCGGAGCTAGCTTTGGCTGATACCGACCGCATGCCCGACCGCCCCGGTGCCGACGACCCCGGTCGCGGCCGCCGGCTGGGCATCGACGTCGGCACGGTGCGGATCGGTGTCGCGGTGTGCGACCCCGACGGCATCCTCGCGACGCCGCTCGAGACGGTGCGTCGCGACAAGACCGACAAGCACCTGGCCCGGCTGGTGAAGCTGGCCGGTGAGCAGGAGGCGGTCGAGATCGTCGTCGGGCTGCCGCGCACACTGAAGGACCGGGCGAGCAGCTCGGCGCGGGACGCGATCGAGGTGGCCGACGCCCTGGCGGTGCGGGTGGCCCCGACTCCGGTACGGATGGCCGACGAACGGCTGACGACGGTCACCGCGCAGCGCTCGCTGCGGGAGGCCGGGGTGCGTGCGAAGGGGCAACGTCAGATGATCGATCAGGTGGCCGCCGTCGGCATCCTGCAGAACTGGCTGGACATGCGCCGCTCGGTGCTGGCCGCCGCAGAGCGCGAGGTCGGCGAATGACTCCGGCCGAGGACATGCGCCCGGACGCCCCGGGCGACGACGACGAGTGGGGCAGCAGCACCCGCATCAAGCCCGAATCGGTGGGCCGGCCGCGCCGCGGCATGAGCCGGGCCGAGCGGGTCCGCGCCGAGCGCAACCGCAAGCGCCGCCGGCGCCGCAGCATGGTGGCGTTGACGGTGTTCATCGTCGTCGTGGTCAGCGCGGTGTTCCTGGGTTCGCGCCTGTGGCACGGCATCTTCGGCTCGGGCAACGACTACTCCGGCGACGGCAACAACGACCTCGTCGTCGAGGTGCATCAGGGCGACTCGACCACCGCGATCGGACAGACCCTGTTCGATCACGGCGTCGTGGCGAACGTGAAGACGTTCGTCCTGGCCGCCGAGGGCAACAAGGCGATGACGGAGATTCAGCCCGGGTTCTACAAGTTGCGGACCGAGATCTCGGCCGCCAACGCGGTGTCCCGGCTCACCGAGAAGAACAATCGGGTGGGCCGCCTGGTGATCCCGGAGGGCCGCCAACTCGACGACACCACGGACGTCAAGACCAACAAGATCAACCAGGGCATCTTCAGCCTGATCTCGGCGGCTTCCTGCGTCGACCTGGACGGCAAGCGCAAGTGCGTGTCCGCCGACGAGCTGAAGAAGGCCGCCGGTGCCGCCGACATCTCGGCGTTGCTCGTGCCGAGCTGGGCGGCCGGACCGGTGAAGTCGCTGGGCCCCGACCACCGCAGGCTCGAGGGCCTCATCGCGCCCGGCACCTGGAACGTCGACCCGGCCGGCACGCCGACGTCGATTCTGGCGAGCCTGATCAGCGCAAGCGGTCACCAGTACGAAAAGGGTGGCCTGCTCGATGCCGGCGCCGCCGCCAACCTGAACCCGTACCAGATCCTCATCGTGGCATCGCTGGTGCAGCGCGAGTCCAACCCGCAGGACTTCGCCAAGGTGGCCCGCGTCATCTACAACCGGCTGGCGACCCCAGACCATCGCAGGCTGCAGTTCGACTCGACGGTGAACTACCCGCTGGACCGGCAGGAAGTGGCCACCACCGACGCCGACCGCGAACAGCCGACGCCATGGAACACCTATGCACGCGAAGGACTTCCGGTCACACCGATCTGTTCGCCCGGCCAGCCCGCCGTCGTCGCGGCGCAGGACCCGGCGCCGGGGGACTGGCTGTACTTCGTGACCATCGACCTGCAGGGCACGACGGTGTTCACCCGCGACTACCAGCAGCACCTCGCCAGCATCGAGCTCGCCAAACGCAACGGCGTGCTCGACAGTGCGCGATGAGAGCCGCGGTTCTGGGTTCGCCCATCGCGCATTCGCGGTCCCCGCAGCTGCACCTGGCGGCCTACCGGGAGCTCGGGCTGACCGACTGGACCTACGACCGCATCGAGTGCACCGAGGAGCAATTGCCCGGCCTGGTGAGCGGTTTCGGCCCGGAATGGGTCGGGGTCTCGGTCACGATGCCCGGCAAGTTCGCGGCGCTGCGCTTCGCGACCGAACGCACGCCGCGCGCTGAGCTCGTCGGCTCGGCCAACACCCTGGTACGGATCGACGGCGGCTGGCGCGCCGACAACACCGACGTCGACGGCGTCGTCGGCGCGCTGGGCGAGGTGTCCGGAGCGGCGGCGGTGCTGGGCTCCGGCGGCACCGCGCCCGCGGCCGTCGTGGCCTTGGCCGAACTCGGTGTGCGGGACCTGGCGATCGTCGCCCGCAATGCCGACAAGGCCGGGGCACTCGTGGAGCTGGGGGAGCGGCTGGGCGTCGCGACGCGCTGGGTAGCCCTCGGTGAGAAGCTGAATTCCCTTGGCGTGGTGGTCAATACGCTGCCCGCCGCGGTTGCGGGAGAGATCTCCGGGACCGTCGCGGACACGGCCGTGCTGCTCGACGCGATCTACGACCCGTGGCCGACGCCGCTGGCCGCCGCGGTTGCCGCGGCCGGTGGCCGGGTGGTGAGCGGCCTGCAGATGCTGCTGAACCAGGCCTACGCCCAGGTGGAGCAGTTCACCGGGATGCCCGCGCCCCGTGAGGTGATGGCGGCCGCGCTCGCGGCGAGCTGAATCCAGTTTTGTGTCGAGGGTGCGTACAGATCGTCAGATCCGCGTGTGAGGCGCTCTGGTTGCACAGTCGCGACCCGCGGCTCGGCTGGTAGAGCCGAAACATTCGTGTCGGGACGCCCTGCGTTCCGCACTTAGCCTCGAAACATGGGGGCGGGCTTGATTATTGGTGCCTGGATGATCGCGTTGTGTGCCTATGACCTACGCGAGCGACGGCTGCCGAACTGGCTGACGCTGCCGGGCGCCGCGGTGATCCTGGGAGCGGCGGTCATTCTCGGCCGGGGCCCCGCCGCGCTGGCCGGCGCGGCTGCGCTGTTCGCGCTCTACCTCCTGATCCACCTGCTCAGCCCACGGGCGATGGGCGGCGGCGACGTCAAGCTCGCACTCGGGCTGGGCGCACTGACCGGCATGTGCGGCGCCGACGTGTGGGTGCTCGCCGCGATCGGGGCGCCGCTGCTGACCGCGGGGTACGCGGCGCTGATCCTCGTGCGGCGAGCCGGACGCACCGTGCCGCACGGACCGTCGATGTGCCTGGCGAGCGCCGCGGCCGTCGCGCTCGGTACCTTTGCCTCACCATGACCACCCGCACCGCCACCACCGCCGACCTGCCCGCGATCGCCGACATCTACGCGCATTACGTACGCAACAGCGTGGCGTCGTTCGAGCTCGAGCCGCCCACGGCCGAGGAGTGGCAGGCGCGGTTCGCCAAGGTCTTCGCCGCCGGACTGCCGTTCCTCGTCGTCGAGCGCGAGGGCAAGGTCGCGGGGTACGCGTACTGCCTGCCCTGGAAATCCCGGCCGGCCTATCAGGGCACGGTGGAGGACTCGATCTACCTGGCGCCGTGGGCCACCGGACAGGGCGCCGGCAAGGAACTCCTCGGCGCGCTGCTGGACGCCGCCCGCGCCGCCGGCGTGCGTGAGGTCATCGCGGTGATCGCCGACAGCGGCGACCCGTCGTCCGTCGCACTGCACAAGAAACTGGGTTTCGACGAGGCCGGCCGGCTGCGGCAGGTCGGGCACAAACACGGCCGCGACATCGACACCGTGCTGCTGCAATGCAGCCTGGGCTGACGGATTTCAGCCGGTAAACCCCCTCATGGGACAATGGGACACGTGTTGCGATGGACCACAGCAGGTGAATCCCATGGTCGTGCCCTGGTGGCCATGCTCGAAGGCATGGTGGCCGGTCTCTCGGTGACCTCGGACGACATCGCCACGCAGTTGCAGCGGCGTCGTCTCGGCTATGGCCGCGGTGCCCGGATGAAGTTCGAAAAGGACGAAGTCACGCTGCTCGGCGGCGTTCGGCACGGCCAGACGCTCGGCGGCCCGATCGCCATCCAGATCGGCAATACCGAATGGCCCAAGTGGGAGACCGTCATGGCCTCCGACCCGGTCGACCCCGAGGCGCTGGCCAACACCGCGCGCAATGAACCGCTCACCCGGCCCCGGCCCGGGCACGCCGACTACGCCGGCATGCTGAAGTACGGCTTCGACGACGCCCGCCCGGTGCTCGAGCGCGCCAGCGCCCGCGAGACCGCGGCCCGCGTCGCGGCCGGCACCGTCGCCCGCGCGTTCCTCAAGCAGGCTCTCGGCGTGGACGTCGTCTCGCACGTCATCTCCATCGGCGCATCGAAGCCCTACGACGGCCCGGTCCCGCAGCCCGAGGATCTGGAGGCCATCGACGACAGCCCGGTGCGTGCCTTCGACAAGACCGCCGAGGAAGCCATGATCGCCGAGATCGAGGCCGCCAAGAAGGACGGCGACACCCTCGGCGGTGTCGTCGAGGTGGTGGTCAGCGGACTGCCCGTCGGCCTCGGCTCGTTCATCAGCGGTGACAACCGGCTGGACAGCCAGCTGGCCGCCGCCGTCATGGGCATCCAGGCCATCAAGGGCGTCGAGATCGGTGACGGCTTCGAGACCGCGCGGCGCCGCGGCAGCGTCGCACACGATGAGATCTACCCGGGCGCCGACGGCATCACGCGCTCCACCAACCGCGCCGGTGGTCTGGAAGGCGGTATGACCAACGGCCAGCCGCTGCGGGTCCGCGCCGCGATGAAGCCGATCTCGACCGTGCCGCGCGCGCTTGCGACTGTCGACATGGCCACCGGCGAAGAGGCCGTCGCCATCCACCAGCGTTCCGACGTGTGCGCCGTGCCTGCGGCCGGTGTGGTCGTCGAGGCCATGGTGGCACTGGTGCTGGCCCGGGCCGCGCTGGACAAGTTCGGCGGCGACTCGCTGGCCGAGACCCGCGCCAACGTCGAGAACTACCTGCGTGCGGTGCATGAGCGCGAACCGCAGATGTCCGGATAACCCGATGGCGCCCAAGGCTGTACTGGTCGGCATGCCCGGTTCGGGCAAGTCGACGATCGGTCGACGGTTGGCGAAGGCGCTGCAGGTGCCGATGCTCGACACCGACGCCAAGATCGTCGAGACCACCGGTCGCAGCATCGCCGACATCTTCGCCGAAGGCGAACCGGTGTTCCGCAAGATCGAAGCCGACGTGATCCGCGACGCGCTCGCCGAACACGACGGCGTCGTGTCGCTCGGCGGTGGCGCGGTGACGACCCCGGAGGTGCGGGAAGCGCTCGTCGGTCACACCGTCGTCTACCTGGAAATCAGTGCGGCAGAAGGTGTTCGGCGCACCGCGGGCGGCGGACGCCCGCTGCTCGCCGGCGACGACCCGGGCGCCAAATACCGCGAGCTGATGGCGCAGCGCGTGCCGCTGTTCCGGCAGGTCGCCACGCTCCGCGTGAACACCAACCGGCGCAATCCCGGTGCGGTGGTCCGCCACATCGTGCACCGGCTCGAGCAGCCGCGCTGCGACGAACACTCCCGGCGCCGCCGCCGCTCGGCGTGGCGCCGGCTGCCGACGGTCCTGAACCCCGGACCGACCACCGAGGCCCCGCCGAGCCCTGCGGCACTGGCGAAACGATTGAAAGGCTCGCAGTGTGACTGACGCTGTCGTCGACCCCGTAGTTGTGAATGTGAACGTCGACCGGCCGTACCCGGTGATCATCGGGACCGGTCTGCTCGGCGACCTCGGCCGCGTCCTGCAGGGCCGGCACCGCGTCGCCATCCTGCACCAGCCGGTGCTGAACGAGACCGCCGAGGCGATCCGTAATTACTTGGCGGCGGGCGGAATCGACGCGCACCGCATCGAAATCCCGGACGCCGAGGCGGGCAAGGAACTGCCCGTCGTCGGCTTCATCTGGGAAGTGCTGGGGCGCATCGGGATCGACCGCAAGGACGCCATCGTCAGCCTCGGCGGCGGCGCCGCCACCGACGTCGCCGGGTTCGCCGCCGCCACCTGGCTGCGCGGCGTGGACATCGTGCACGTGCCCACGACGCTGCTCGGCATGGTCGACGCCGCCGTCGGCGGCAAGACCGGCATCAACACCGACGCCGGCAAGAACCTCGTCGGCGCATTCCACCAGCCGCTGGCCGTGCTGGTCGACCTCGCGACGCTGGAATCGTTGCCGCGCAACGAGATCATCGCCGGCATGGCCGAGATCGTGAAGGCCGGCTTCATCGCCGACCCGGTGATCCTGGACCTCATCGAAGCCGATCCGGAGGCCGCGCTGGACCCCGCCGGAACCGTGCTGCCCGAACTCATCCGCCGTGCCATCGCCGTCAAGGCCGAAGTGGTCGCCGCCGACGAGAAGGAATCGGCACTGCGCGAAATCCTCAACTACGGCCACACTTTGGCGCATGCCATCGAGCGCCGCGAGCGCTACCAGTGGCGGCACGGCGCCGCCGTCTCGGTGGGCCTGGTGTTCGCCGCCGAGCTCGGCCGGCTTGCCGGACGCCTCGACGACGACACCGCGGACCGGCACCGCCGCGTGCTCACCGCACTGGGCCTGCCGGTCAGCTACGACGCCGACGCCTTCCCACAGCTGCTGGAATCGATGGCGGGAGACAAGAAGACCCGCTCCGGCGTGCTGCGCTTCGTGGTGCTCGACGGCCTGGCCAAGCCGGGCCGCCTCGAAGGCCCGGACCCCTCGCTGCTGGCGGCCGCCTACTCGGTGGTGGCGAAAGACTGAGCCGCGCTCAGTAGACGGGGTTGAAATAGTCGGTGCCGCCGACCGGGCATTCGACCTTGGCTTTCCACGTCGTGCCGGTCTGGATGCCCGGGAACCACAGATTGTGGCTCTGGTTGGCCTGCAGCTGGAACGGCACCTTGTACACCGGCAGGGGCTTGACCGACTTCCATCCGAACCACGGCTCCGCGGAGTAGAAGCACAGGCCTTCACTTCCGGTCGAGTTGATGTGGACCGTGACGCCCGCGGCGTCGCTTGTCGTATCGATCGACGACGCGGCCTGCGCGGTTCCTGTTCCGGTTCCGAGGGCGATCATCGCCAGGGCAGCTGCGGCGGTGACGAACTTCGTGCGGTTCATGATGTGCTCCTGTTTGGGATTTGCGGCTCCGGTTGAGCCGCTCTCACAGGTAGGAGCAGTTACGCCGCGGAAGCCTTACAACTTTTCGGCAAAAAAGATCGCGGCCCGTCTGATGACGGGCCGCGACCTTTTTGCGTGGCTGCTCAGGACTCGGGGTTGGTCTTGGGCCTGGTCTCGATGACCTCGGTCTCGCCTTCGTGACCCTCGACGGGGACCGCGACAGCGACCGCGGCGAAGACGTCGGTGTCGGCGCGCTCGCTCTCACCGGCGTGGTCGTGCTTCGGCGGCGGCGGGGCGTTGCGGTCGACCAGGTAGCGGCCGAGCGACACACCGCAGATGCCGCCCACGAAGACGATCAGTGCGGTGAACGCGGCGAACGTGGTGAGCTCGGCGGCCAGGGCGTCGACGTAGATGTTGTCGTAGAACTGGCCGATGAGCCAGGAGAAGAAGCCGCTGACGACGCCGGCGAACAGACCGCCGACCAGCCAGGCCATCGCCAGGTCCTCGCGGCGGTCGGGGTCCGGCTGCGCCTTCGCGTCGCTCTGGCCGTCGAGGACGCCCCAGGCAAAGGCGGCGAGGATGTACAGCACGACGAGCGTGACGCTGATGATCAGCGACTGTTTTTCCCAGGCACCGATCATTGCGCCTTGCAGCAATCGGACGATCACCATCAACGCCGCAAAGACGATTCCGCGCAGCAACCACTTACTCATGAGCAGACAGCGTAGCGAGTAGCGTCACATATCGTGACAATTTCCCACCGGCGCCACATTCTGCGTCGCCACCTGGCGGCCGCCGAGCTGGATGCGATCCTGATAACCGACCTGGTCAACGTGCGTTATCTGTCCGGATTCACCGGCTCGAACGCAGCACTGCTGATTCCCACTGAAGGGGAGACGCCCATCCTCGCCACCGACGGGCGGTACCGGACGCAGGCGGCGCAGCAGGCCCCCGACGCACAGATCCTCATCGAGCGGGCGTGTGCGCCTCAGCTCGTGCGCGCCGCGGCGGCGACCGGCATCAGGCGGCTGGGCTTCGAGAGCCACGTCATGACCGTCGACGCCCACGCGGCGCTGCAGCGGGTCAGCGGCGACGACCTCGAACTGGTCCGGGCGCCCGGCATGGTCGAGGTACTGCGCGAGGTCAAGGACGCCGGTGAGATCGCGATCCTGCGGCTGGCCTGTGAGGCCGCCGACGCGGCACTGAAAGACCTGGTCGAATCGGGTGGGCTGCGTGCCGGCCGCACCGAGAAGGAGGTCGGCCGCGAACTGGAGGCGCGGATGCTCGACCACGGCGCCGACGGCCCGTCGTTCGAGACCATCGTCGCGACGGGTGCCAACTCGGCGATACCGCACCACCGGCCCACCGACGCCGTGCTGGCGGCCGGTGACTTCGTCAAGATCGATTTCGGCGCGCTGGTCGAGGGCTACCACTCCGACATGACGCGCACCTTCGTGCTGTCGCCGGTGGCGCAGTGGCAGCGCGACATCTACGACCTGGTCGCGACGTCGCAGCGGGCCGGCCGGGAAGCGCTGGCGCCGGGCACGACGCTGTCGGCCGTCGACCGGGCATCACGGCAGGTCATCGTCGATGCCGGGTACGGCGAGCAGTTCTCCCACGGGCTCGGGCACGGCGTCGGTCTGCAGATTCACGAAGCGCCGGGAATCAACTCCGCCGCCGCCGGTACACTGCTTGCTGGCTCCGTGGTCACCGTGGAGCCCGGTGTCTACCTGCCCGGCCGGGGCGGTGTCCGGATCGAGGACACGCTCGTCGTCAGCGGCGATACGACACACACACCTGAGTTGCTTACCCGGTTCCCCAAGGAACTGGCCATCCTCTGATGACAGAGAGCTAGGAGCAGTACCCACCGTGGCATCTACCGCCGACTTCAAGAACGGTCTCGTCCTCAACATCGAGGGCCAGCTGTGGCAGATCATCGAGTTCCAGCACGTCAAGCCCGGCAAGGGCCCGGCCTTCGTGCGCACCAAGCTCAAGAATGTGCTGTCGGGCAAGGTCGTCGACAAGACCTTCAACGCCGGTGTGAAGGTGGAGACCGCGACCGTCGACCGTCGTGACGCCACCTACCTGTACCGCGACGGCGCGGACTTCGTCTTCATGGATGCCGAGGACTTCGAGCAGCACCCGCTGTCGGAGGCCCTCGTCGGCGACGCCGCCGGCTTCCTGCTGGAGAACCTGCAGGTGCAGATCGCGTTCCACAACGGCGCGCCGCTCTACCTGGAACTGCCCGTCAGCATCGAGGTCGTCGTCGCACACACCGAGCCGGGCCTGCAGGGCGACCGCTCGAACGCCGGCACCAAGCCGGCCACCCTGGAGACCGGCGCCGAGATCCAGGTGCCACTGTTCATCAACGTCGGTGACAAGCTCAAGGTGGACACCCGCGACAGCAGCTACATCAGTCGGGTCAATGCCTGACCGTCGCTCCGACAAGGGCCGGCACCAGGCGCGCAAGCGCGCCGTCGACCTGCTGTTCGAGGCCGAGGCCCGCGGAATCACCGCGGCCGAGGGCGCGAAGCTGCGCAACACCCTGGCCGACAGCGACCCCGAGGTGTCGGCGCTGAACCCGTACACGGTGACCGTCGCCAACGGCGTCACCGAGCACGCCGCCCACATCGACGACCTGATTTCGGCGCACCTGCAGGGCTGGACGCTGGAGCGGCTGCCCGCGGTGGACCGCGCGATCCTGCGCGTCGCGGTGTGGGAGCTGCTGCACGCGACGGACGTGCCGGAGCCGGTCGCCGTCGACGAGGCGGTCGAGCTGGCGAAGTCGCTCTCCACGGATGAATCGCCCGGCTTCGTCAACGGCGTTCTCGGCCAGGTGATGCTGGTGACGCCGCAGATTCGGGCAGCGGCCGCGGCGGTCCGGGGCGAGTAGTCATGGACGAGCCGCAGGACTGGGCGCCGTACTCGAGTGTCGACGATGCGGCGAAGGTCTATCTGCGCGATCCGGAGCTGGCGCTCGAGCAGCTGCGGTCGGTGGTCGATTTCCGGTCCATCAAGTCCTTCATCATGTCGCGCGGCGCGTCCGAGGAGTCCTGGGGCGACGCCGTGTGGCAGGAGGTCGTCCTCACCGACGGTGAGCGACTCATCATGTGGCGGGCCGACGACGACGCGAGCGGCGACGACGAGCACCTGCGCCGGACGCTGGACACCTCGGTGCGGACCATCCTGTTGTCGACCATCACCGACCACATCCTGACCACGCAGTTCGAGGTGCTGGGCGACGGTACGCGGCGCCTGGCCGAGGTACGACTGCGGATGTACACCCAGCTGATCACCCGCAGCCGGCAGAAGTCGGCCATCGACACCGACTTCTTCTGCGAGTCGTTCCGGTACACCAAGTCCGTCGATGACGGTGGCCTGGCCCAGATGCAGCGGCTGCTGCAGTTCGGCCGGGAGCTTTCGCACGCGTTGTAGCCCGTCTCCCGGATATCGGGAGCAATCGTGACCCACGTCTCAGTAACGCCGTTACAGTCGGACGATGGGAACCCAGCCACGAATGATCGCCGGAGTCGGCGAAGACGGTCTGCACCTGCACGCCTGCTGCCTGTGCGAAGCCATGTGCGGCTTGGAGATTCAGGTGTCGGACGGCAAGGTCGCCGGCGTCCGGCCCAACAAGGCCGACGCGTGGAGCGCGGGCCATATCTGCCCCAAGGGCGCTTCCCTCGGCGCGTTGCACGAAGACCCCGACCGGATCCGCCGCCCGATGATCAAGGTCGACGGGCAGTGGCACGAGGTCGACTGGGACACCGCGTTCCGCCGCTGCACCGAACTGCTGGCGCCAGTGATCGCAAAGCACGGCATCGGGGCGGTCTCCGCGTACACCGGAAACCCACTGGCGCACTCGTTTTCGCTGTCGCGGTACGCGGCGATCCTGCTCGGCTTGTCCGGCATGCCGATCACGTACTCGCCGGGCACCATCGATCAATGGCCCAAGAACCTGTCGTCGCACCTGATGTACGGCAGCTGGTGGGCGTTCCCGACCCCGGACCTGGAACGCACCGACCTGCTCGTGGTGATGGGCGCCAACCCCGCGGCGTCGCAGGGCTCGCTGCTGGCCGCCCCAGACATCATGGGCCTCATCGGCGGAATCCGTAAGCGCGGCAAGGTGATCGTGATCGACCCGGTGCGCACCCAGACCGCGGCCAAGGCGGACGAGTGGCTGCCCATCACGCCGGGCACCGATGCGGCGCTGCTGCTCGGCGTCATCCACACCGTGTTCGACGAAGATCTGGTGAACCTCGGCGAGCTCGAGCAGCACCTCGACGGGGTGGCCGAGCTGTGCCGGGCCGTCGCCGACTGGTCGCCTGAAAGGGTCTGTGCGGCAACGGGTATCGACGCGGAGCGGATCAGGGTACTGGCGCGGGAACTGGCCGGGACCCCACGTGCCGTCGTCTACGGGCGCATCGGCACCTGCAACCAGGAATTCGGCAGTCTCGCCAGTTGGCTCATCGACGTCGTCAACATCGTCACCGGCCACTTCGACGTCCCCGGCGGCGCGATGTTCGCCACGCCGACCGCATGGACCGTCACCAGCCAGACCATCCCGGGACTCGAGGACGGGGCGCCCAACTTCGGCCGCTATCAGACCCGGGTCCGTGGCGCCAAGGAAGTGCTGGGCCAGGTCCCGGTCTCGTGCATGCTCGAAGAGATCACCACCCCGGGCGAGGGCCAGCTCAAGGCCCTCATCACCGTCGCGGGCAACCCCGTGCTGTCGACGCCGGGCGGCGACAAACTCGACGAGGCGCTGCCGCAGCTGGACGCGATGATCTCGGTGGACCTGTGGCTCAACGAGACCACCCGGCACGCCGACGTCATCCTGCCCGGCCCCTCGGCCCTCGAGCAGGCGCACTCCGCGGACCTGCTGCTGGGTGCGGCGATCAACAGCTTCGCCCGGTACTCGCCGCCGGTATTTCACCGCGCGGACCCCGACGCGCCGGAGGAGTGGGAGATCCTGATCCGGCTCACCGGGCTGTGCACCGGCACCCCGGCCGAAGACGTCGACGTCGCCGCGCTCGACGACGGCTGGTTCGACTACCTGTGCTTCACGCAGGGACTCGACGGCGCCGAGATCCGCAAGAAGTACGACCACGGCGGCCCCGAGCGCATGCTCGACCTGACGCTGCGGACCGCCGCGTTCGGCGACCGGTACGGCGAGAACCCCGACGGGCTGACGCTCGAGAAGCTCAAGGCCCACCCCGACGGCATCAACTACGGCCCCATGGTGCCGCGCGTGCCCGAGGTGCTGGGTACCGCCGACAAGAAGATCCGCGTGGCCCCGCAGTACCTGCTCGACGACCTGCCACGGCTCGCCGCGCGGCTGGAGCGCCCGGCCGACGAGCTGGTGCTGGTGAGCCGGCGGCACCTGCGGTCCAACAACTCCTGGCTGCACAACGTCGGCGCGCTGATGAAGGGCCGCGACCGCTGCACGCTGCTCATGCACGCCCGCGACGCCGCCGCGCGGGGCATCGCGGACGGCGACAACGCCGAAGTCGCTTCTGGCGCAGGCAAGATCGTCGTACCCGTCGAGGTGACCGACGCGATCAAGCCCGGCGTGGTGTCCATGCCGCACGGCTGGGGACACGGGCAGCCCGGCACCCGGCTGGGGATCGCCAACGCGTCGCCCGGGGTGAACACCAACGTCCTGTCGCTGCCGGACTTCCTCGACGAGCCGTCCGGCAACGGCGCGCTCAACGGGATTCCGGTGACGGTGTCGGCGGCGGGGAGTTAGCGGCCGCGTTCTGCGTGTTGACTGTGCGGCCCGTCGAGTGCGCGGAGAGGTCCTTGGTTTCAATCGCAAGACACTGTTGAACGTTCTGATTGAAGCCAGGTACTTCTTCGGGGCTCAGACTCAAGCGGTCGCTGCAACACCTGATTGGTTGAGGGGTGTTGTTCAGTGGGGTTTCGTCAGCAGGGCAGCAAAGATGTGTCGGCGGGATGTCGTGAGGTTTTCCTTGAGGCGTTGGAGTCGGGGTTGTCCCGCTCGGCAGCGGCCACGGTCGCGGGCGTGTCTCATACAACCGGTAACAAGTGGGCTGCGGACGCTGGTATTGCAGTAGTCATCAAGCATCGGTCGGTTCGATATCCGCGGGAGGTGCACGAGGCGTTCTGGGCTGCGGTGCGCTCGGGGTCTGCGGTGTTGGACGCGGCAGTCGCTGTCGGTGTGTCGCAATCGGCTGCCGCCCTGTGGGTGCAAAAGGCTGGTTGGGTGCCAAGGACTCTCGCTCCTGCCCCGGAACTAGCCTCTGCACCGCGCCGGCCCCGGGCTCCGCTGACGTTCATCGAGCGGTATCGCCTCGAGGAGCTCCTCGAGGCAGGTTGCACGCCGGGCCAAGCAGCCAAAGTGTTGATGCGCCACCCCGATACGGTGGGCCGTGAAATTGATCGAGGGATGACCCGCGCTGGATACCGGGCCACGGTTGGCCAGGATGTATCTCAGACCAATCGCCAACGACCCAAGACGCGCAAGCTTGAGACCAACCCTGCGTTGTTGGACGAGGTGGTGGCACGCTTGAAACGGCACGACAGCCCCGAGCAGATCGCGGGCCGGTTGCGCCTGGATTTTCCCGACGATCCGGAGATGTGGGTGTCGCACGAAACGATCTACCAGGCCCTGTACGTGCAGCCCCGCGGCGAGTTGGCCCGGCTGGTCAAACAGGCGTTGCGGTCGGGCAAGACGCAACGAAAACCTCAAGGCCGCAATGAAACTAGTTCTGGCCCCGGGCAGATCAAGGACATGCTCAACATCAGTGACCGCCCGAAGGAAGCTGATGACCGCGCGATCCCTGGGCATTGGGAAGGCGATTTGATCCTGGGTAGCACCGCATCAGGCTCGGCGATCGGCACCCTGGTCGAGCGGACCACCGGGTTCGTGGTGCTGCTGCACCTGCCCGGCGATCGCACCGCGGCCACGCTGGCTGCGGCAATGACCGCCAAGGTTCCCGAGATCCCCGAGATCCTGCGCCGCTCCTTGACCTGGGACCAGGGCAAGGAAATGGCCAAACACGCCGACATCACCAAAGCCCTCGGCCTGCCCATCTACTTCTGCGACCCGCACAGCCCCTGGCAGCGTGGCACCAACGAGAACACCAATGGTCTCCTGCGGCAGTACTTTCCGAAAGGCACCGACCTGTCGTTCTACGGACCCGGGTGGCTCGATCAGGTCGCCGCTGAACTCAACGCACGGCCCCGCAAACGCCACGGATGGCGCACACCAGCCGAAGAACTCGACCGACTACTCTCAGACCCGTCCACATTCGTTGCAGCCACCGCCTGAATCCAAGGGGGGTCAGCGGTCCCTGAGTTCAATCACCACGGCGGATTGTCATCAGGATTGAACTCACGCACTTTCGCGGAGTCGAAGGTTGTGGCCGCGGGTGAACGCTGTTGAATTCATCGAGATTCGAACTATCGGCCGTTCTCAAGGTGGCGCAATAGCCCGCGAACTCAGGGTTTCCGCAGGTCAGGTGTGGATTGAGGCGGCGGAATACGGGTACCGTCGAACCACCCGATTCGGGGGTGCAGACCTGATCGCCGCGGGTCCCTAGGTTCAAGCGCATGCCCGAGTCCTCCCCGTCGCTTCGCTCGCCCCAGGCGACCGATCCGACCCCACTGCGCCGGCGCGCCGACCGCGCCCGCCAGGTGGCCGACGTGCTGCGCCATCAGGTGCGCGACGGCGTCTACGCGGCGGGCCTGCCCGGTGAGGCCGAACTGGTGGCCGAGTTCTCGGTATCCCGCAACACCGTGCGCGAGGCGCTGGCGATCCTCAAGGCCGAGGGCCTCATCGACCGGGGTCCACGCGTCGGCACTCACGTGGCGCAGCGCAAATACGATCACGGCCTGCACGCGCTGGTCGGGCTGAAGGAGACCTTCAAGGACTACGGCGAGGTCCGCAACGAGGTCCGCGCCGCCACGCAGTTGCCGGCGCCCGCTGCGGTCGCGCGCCGCCTACAGCTGACTCCCGGTGAGCCCGTCGTGTTCATCGAACGGCTGCGCTATCTGGGCGACCTGCCGCTGAGCCTGGATCTGACGTACCTGGTGCCCGACATCGGTGCCGCGGTCCTCGATCACTCGCTGGAGACCAACGACGTGTTCGCGTTGATCGAGCAGGTCACCGAACAGCGGCTGGGCTCCGCCGACATTGCGCTGGAAGCGGTTTCGGCCGACCCACACACCGCGGCCACGCTGGACATCCCGGCGGGCGGCGCGATCCTGATGCTCGAACGGCTCACGACCCTCGACGACGGGCGTCCCGTCGACCTCGAATACATCCGACTGCGTGGTGACCGAATCACCATGCGCGGCAACCTGTTACGGAGTGAATCATGACGCTGGTCAACAACCAACGAGCCGATGTCCCGGTCACGATCGACGAGTCGCTGTGTATCGAGGGCTGCACCCTGTGCGTCGACGTCTGTCCGCTCGACTCGCTGGCCATCAACCCCGACAACGGCAAGGCGTACATGCACGTTGACGAGTGCTGGTACTGCGGTCCGTGTGCTGCGCGCTGCCCAACCGGCGCCGTATCCGTCAACATGCCCTACCTCATCCGTTAAGGAACACCATGAAACGCTTCACCGCCCTGGCCGCCTCCGTCGTCCTCGCCGCCACCGGCTGCTCGGTCGATTCGGCCGGCAAGGACGACAACACCGTCAACGTGGTTGTCGGCTACCAGTCCAAGACCATCAACACCGTCACCGCCGGAACGCTGCTGCGCGCCCACGGCTACCTGGAGCATCGGCTCGATGACATCGGCGCCAAGACCGGCAAGAAGTACCACGTCGAATGGCAGGACTACGACACCGGTGCGCCGATCACCGCGCAGATGGTCGCCGAGAAGATCGACATCGGCTCGATGGGTGACTACCCGATGCTGATCAACGGATCGAAGACCCAGAGCAACGAACGCGCCAAGACCGAGCTGGTGGCGGCCACCGGGTCCAGCCCGACCGGGGCGCTCAACATGGTTGTGGTGTCCCCGGATTCACCGGTTCAGTCACTGAACGAGCTGGCGGGCCAGAAGGTCTCCGCCAGCGTCGGCTCGGCCGGTCACGGCACTCTGGTCCGGGCGCTGTCGAAGATCGGCATCGACCCGAAGACCGGCGTCGAGGTACTCAACCAGCAGCCGCAGATCGGCGCGTCGGCGCTGGAATCCGGTCAGGTCAAGGCGCTTTCGCAGTTCGTCGCCTGGCCGGGGTTGCTGGTCTTCCAGAACAAGGCCCGGCTGCTGTACGACGGCGCCGAGCTGAACTACCCGACCTGGCACGGCGTCGTCGTGCGACGGGCCTACGCCGCAGCACATCCCGAGGTGCTCGATGCGTTCCTGCAGGCACAGCTCGATGCCACCGATTTCCTCAACACCAAGCCGCTGGAGGCGGCAAAGATCGTCGCGCAGGGCAGCGGCCTGCCGCAGGAAGTTGTGTACCTGTACAACGGCCCGGGCGGCACGCGGTTCGACACCACGCTCAAGCCGTCGCTCGTGGACGCGCTGAAAGGTGATGTGCCGTACCTGAAGTCGATCGGTGACTTCGCCGACCTCGACGTCACCAAGTTCGTCGAGGACGGACCGCTGCGCAAGGCGCTGTCGGAGCGCGGGCGCGACTACAACGCCGAGGTCGCCCGCACCGCGAATCCGTCGGTCGTGCACGGTACCGACCCGGTGTGCAACATCCCGGTCGACAACCCCGCGCTGGCCGGTGAGCTGTGGCTCGACGGTTCGGACAGCACACAGCCGGCGGCCAACCCGACGTGCCTGCTGAAGGCGATCCGGGCCGCGGAGGCCAAGGGCACCAAGGTCCGCGCCGCGTACGTGCCGGACGCCGAGCTCGGAACCCGTTGGCTGGCGGACAAATCCGTGTGGGTGCAGCAGGGCGCGGACTTCGTGCCGTTCGACACCGACGCCGGTGCCCGCCGCTACCAGGCGGCCCATCCCGGTTCGTCGGTGGTGACCTACCAGCAGGCTCTGGTGGGTGTGGCATGACGGCGATAGCCGCGGTGTCGGCGGCACCGGTGCTGCCGGTCGAGGCTGACGCGCCGCGGCAGCGCGGATCCGCAAAGTGGCGCAGTTACCTCGTCAAGGCGCTGTCGGTCGTTGCGGCCGTGGGCATCTGGCAGCTGCTGACGGCCAATCACGTCCGGTTCTGGCTGCGTTTCGACAACCTGCCGACGGTGACGCAGATCGCCGCGAAGTTCGTCGACCGCCTCGGTGCCACGCAGTACTGGCTGGACCTGACGCAGTCGGTGATCCGGATCGTCAGCGGCTTCGGGCTGGCGGCGGTGATCGGTGCCGCCGTCGGTATCGCGCTGGGCCGGTCGCGGCTGTTCGCCGACATCGTGGGGCCGCTGACCGAGTTGGCGCGCCCGATCCCGGCCATCGCGCTGGTGCCGGTCGCCATCCTGCTGTTCCCGACCGACGAGGCCGGCATTGTGTTCATCACGTTCCTGGCGGCGTTCTTCCCGATCATGGTCAGCACCCGGCACGCCGTGCGGGCGCTGCCGACGCTGTGGGAGGACTCGGTGCGGACGCTCGGCGGCAGGCGCTGGGATGTGTTGCGGCAGGTCGTGTTTCCGGGTGTCCTGCCCGGGCTGTTCGGCGGCCTGTCGGTCGGTATGGGTGTGGCCTGGATCTGTGTGGTGTCCGCGGAGATGATCTCCGGCCGGCTCGGCGTCGGGTACCGCACCTGGCAGGCGTACACGGTGCTGGACTACCCGAGCGTCTTCGTCGGAATCATCACGATCGGCGCGCTGGGCTTCGGCACGGCGGCCGCGGTGGAACTGATCGGCCGGCGACTGACCCGCTGGCTGCCGCGCGGTGAGGAGAATGCGCGATGACTGCGGTACTCACTGCGGGTCTCCGGCTGGAGTTGGATCGGATTCGGCTGTCCTACACCGGCGAGCCTGTGGTGGACGGGTTGAGCCTGACGGTCCAGCCGGGGGAGATCCTGGTGCTGACCGGCCCGTCGGGCTGCGGCAAGTCGACGGTGCTGCGGGCGCTGGCCGGGCTGCTGAAGCCCGACGCCGGGCGGGTGCTGGCGGACGGTGAGCTGGTGACCACCACGTCGCGGGACCGCGGCATGGTGTTCCAGGACAGCGCGTTGTTGCCGTGGCGCACAGTGCGATCCAACATCGAGCTGGCGCTGCAGCTGCGCGGCGTGCCGCGCGCTGGGCGCCGCGAACGGGCCGAACGCTGGATCGACGAGGTCGGGCTCACCGGGTTCGCCGATTTCCTGCCGAAGAGCCTGTCCGGCGGTATGCGCCAGCGGGTCCAGTTGGCGCGTGGTCTGGCCGGTGCACCGCGGGCCGTTCTGATGGACGAGCCCTTCGGTGCCCTGGACGCCAAGACCCGACATGCCATGCAGGCGTTGCTGATCGACACCTGGCAGGCCCATCCGACCACCATCGTGTTCGTCACGCATGACGTCGACGAAGCCCTCGTCCTGGGTGACCGGGTGGCGGTCCTCGGCCGCGCCGGCCAGCCGCTACGTGCGCTGCTGGACGTCCCCAGCCCCCGCGACGCCGAAATCTCCCGCACCGAACTGCGGGCCGAAATCCTTGGAGCACTAGACCAATGAGCACGCTGGAGATTCCAGACCTCGCCGATGCCGTCCGCCTCGACTGTGACGTCCTGGTGATCGGCGGCGGCACCGCCGGCACCATGGCGGCCCTGACCGCCGCCGAGAACGGCGCCCAGGTCCTGCTGCTCGAGAAGGCGCACGTGCGCCATTCCGGTGCTCTGGCCATGGGTATGGACGGCGTCAACAACGCCGTCGTCCCGGGCAAGGCCACCCCGGAGGACTACGTCGCCGAGATCACCCGGGCCAACGACGGAATCGTCAACCAGCGCACCATCTATCAGACCGCGACGCGCGGTTTCGCCATGGTGCAGCGTCTTGAGCGCTACGGCGTGAAGTTCGAGAAGGACGAGCACGGCGAGTACGCGGTGCGTCGAGTGCACCGCTCCGGCTCGTACGTGCTGCCGATGCCCGAGGGCAAGGACGTCAAGAAGGCGCTGTACCGCGTGATGCGGCAGAAGTCGATCCGGGAGAAGCTGCGCATCGAGAACCGGCTGATGCCGGTGCGTGTCCTGACCGCGAACGGGCGGGCGGTGGGCGCGGCCGCGTTCAACACGCGCACAGGCGAATTCGTCACGGTGGCAGCCAAGGCCGTCATCCTGGCGACGGGGGCCAGCGGCCGGCTGGGCCTGCCGGCCTCCGGGTACCTCTACGGCACCTACGAGAACCCGACCAACGCCGGCGACGGCTACTCCATGGCGTACCACGCGGGGGCCGAACTCTCGGGCATCGAGTGCTTCCAGGTGAACCCGTTGATCAAGGATTACAACGGTCCCGCGTGCGCCTACGTCGCCAATCCCTTTGGCGGATACCAGGTGAACGCGCTGGGGGAGCGGTTCGTCGATTCGGACTACTGGTCGGGCCAGATGATGGCCGAGGTCAAGAGCGAGATCGAATCGGCCCGCGGCCCCATCTACCTCAAGGTCACCCACCTGCCGGACGAGACCATCACCGCGATGGAGAACATCCTGCACACCACCGAGCGACCGACGCGCGGCACCTTCCACGCGAACCGCGGCCACGATTACCGCACTCACGACATCGAGATGCACATCTCCGAGATCGGTTTGTGCAGTGGGCATTCGGCGTCCGGCGTCTGGGTCGACGAGCATGCCCGCACCACCGTGCCCGGGCTGTACGCAGCCGGCGACATGGCGTGCGTCCCGCACAACTACATGATCGGCGCGTTCGTCTACGGGGACCTCGCCGGCGAGCACGCCGCGTCCACGCTCGCCGATGTCGAAGCGCCCGTGGATCTTCCGCAGGACCAGCTGGCCGAGGCGCACGAGCTGATCTACCGCCCCCTGCGGCATCCGGACGGGCCGCCGCAGCCGCAGGTCGAATACAAGCTGCGCCGCTTCGTCAACGACTATGTGGCCCCGCCCAAGACGGCCACCAAGCTGTCGATCGCGGTCCGCACGTTCGAGCGGATGGCCGAGGAGATCGAGCAGATGGGTGCCCGCACCCCGCATGAACTGATGCGGACGGTCGAGGTGTCGTTCATCCGGGACTGCGCCGAGATGGCGGCCCGGTCGTCGCTCACCCGGACCGAATCACGGTGGGGTCTGTACCACGATCGTGCCGACATCCCCGAGCGCGACGACGAGCAGTGGCGCTATCACCTGAACCTGCGCAAGGGCGACGACGGTGAGATGGAGTTCCTGAAACGGCCGGTGGCACCGTATTTCGTGCCGGTGCCCGACCTGGACCACCTGCCGTCGGACCATGCAGTGCAGCATGTGCACCAGCCGGATCTGGTCGGCGGCAAGGCACCGGCGACCGCAGGCTCGCGGCTGCGCCCGGCCGAACCGGCGACGCCGCCGTCCCCGCGCATCGCTGCCGTGGTGGCGCTGGAAGAGCCGGTGCTCTCCGACCTCACCGAATACCTGCAGGACGCCGACGCGGGTGTCCGGCGAGCTGCCGTCGCCGTGCTGGTGGAGAACCTGCCGGACGGCTACCAGCCGGACCTGGTCGCAGCGCTCGGTGACGCCGACGGCGCGGTGCGCGCGGAGAGTGCCCATGCCCTGCGCGAACTCGTCGAGGTGCTGCCCGACCCCGCGGCGGTCGCGCCGTACCTGACCTCTGCCGACCCCGTCGTGCGGGCCGTGACGCTGTACGTCCTGAGCTCGCGCCGGGTCGGTGCGGCACCGGATTACCGTGCCGCCGTGACGGATTCCGATCACCGCGTGCGGATCGAGGCCGTGCGTGCGCTGGTCTCCGTCGACGACGTCGACGGGGTGGCCGCGGCCGCCGCCGACGACAACCGCGAGGTACGGATCGCCGCCGGGAACGGCCTGGCCACGCTCCGGTCGGGTGCCGACACCGTGCGGCAGCTGGTGGCCGACCGTGACCCGCTGGTGCGGGCGGCAGCGCTCGCCGCGCTGGCCGCCGTCGGCTGCGCCGAGCAGGACGTGCCGGAAGTGCAACGCGCCCTTCGGGAGCCAGCGTGGCAGATTCGTCAGGGTGCGGTGCGGGCGCTGTCGGGCGCGGCGCCGGAGGTTGCCGTCGAACCCTTGTCGCAGGCGCTGCACGACCCGCACCTGGACGTGCGCAAGGCCGCGGTGCTGAGCCTGACGCGGTGGGCCGACTCCGAGGAGGCCGCGCGGACCGCGCTCGGTATCGCGCTGGAAGACGGTGACGCCGACGTGCGGGCCTACGCCCGCCACGCGCTCGGTGACGCCGCGCGGCACGTGCTGGCGGGTCCCTGAATCCGGGGGAACGGCCGCTCGGCTTCCATAAGGAAGGCCAGTTCGAGCAGCGTGCGTTCGTCGCCGTAGGCGCCGGACAGTTGCACGCCGACCGGTAGGCCGTCGGGAGACTGGTGCAAAGGCAACGAGATCGCCGGCGTACCCGCGATGTTGTTGAGCGGCGTGTAGGCGACATACCGGCGCAGACGGTCGATCAACTCGGGGAAGTCGACGGTCGGTGCGATGTAGCCGAGCCGCGGCGTGGTGTGCGAAAGCACCGGCGACAGCACGACTTCGTGCCGAGCGAACATCTGCGCGTACTGGTCGGCGACGCGCCGTAGGCGCAGCAGCGCGCCGGGGGTGCGGTGCAGGTTGCGCCGGTGGTACGCGCGCAGCCCCAGGCTCAGGCCGTCGGCCTTGGCCGCATCGAACGACCGGTCGAGGATCAAGCGGCCGGTGCCGACCGCGAGATCGGCCAGCAGCGCCCAGTACTGGACGAAGTCGTCGGCGAACTGAGCGGTGACCGGCAGCGTGATCGGCTCGACGATATGACCGGCGGCCTCCAGCACCGCCGCGGTGTCTTCGACGGCCGCGCGGGTGGCGTCGTCGACCGGCTCGCCGGTGACGCTGTCGAACAGCACACCGACGCGCAGGGTCCGTTGCGCCGGCCCGCTCACCCGGCCGATGGGTGCGAGTTTCGGATTACGCCAATGGTTCTCGCACGCGGCGACGAACGCGGCGGTGTCGCGGACGCTGCGGGTCAGGACGCCTTCGGAGATCATGTTGATTGGCAGATGACGGGCCTGCTCGCCGTCGCGGTGCCGGCCCCGGCTCGGCTTGAGCCCGACCAGGCCCGCGCAGGCGGCGGGAATGCGGATGGAGCCGCCGCCGTCGTTGGCGTGGGCGATGGGCACGACGCCTGCGGCGACCAGGGCGGCCGATCCGCCCGACGAGGCGCCGACGGAGTGTTCGGTGTTCCAGGGGTTCCGCACCGG
Organism: Mycobacterium sp. SM3041; assembly: GCF_039668335.1. Taxonomy (NCBI): domain Bacteria; kingdom Bacillati; phylum Actinomycetota; class Actinomycetes; order Mycobacteriales; family Mycobacteriaceae; genus Mycobacterium; species Mycobacterium sp. SM3041. The sequence goes on from NZ_JAYXBQ010000044.1 coordinate 274,279, forward strand.
CGGCTCCGTCATGTACTCCGTGGTGGCGTTGAAACCGAATTCGGGCATCCGGGTCTTGCCCAGCAGCGTCAGCCCGGTACTGAGCAACTGCGTCGCATACGCGCCGTCTCGCTTCGCGGGCCGGGCCGTGAACGCCTCCGAACCGTGCGTGGTCGGCAGCCCGGCGACGTCGGTGTTGTCCTTGATGAAGGTTGGCACACCGAAGAACTCGGCACGCGGGTCGGTGCCGTGCCGCGGCGGCAGCTCGCATGCCACCGCCCGCAGCTCGGGGTCGGCCAGCTGCGCCCGGGCGTGCGCGGCGGCAGTCAGTTCGTCCGGGCTGACCTGCCGGTCCCGCACCAACCGGGCCAGGCCGACGGCGTCGTGGTCACCGAGCGCGTCATCGCCGAAGGCGTGGATCGTCGTCATGCGTGCCCTCATTCTCCGAGTACTCGGTGCAGGTAGTCATTTGTGAATGTTCTTCTGGGGTCGAGCTTTTCGCGCACCGCGAGGAAGTCGTCGAACCGCGGGTAGGTGTCGCGCAGGTCCGCCGCGGTGCGGCCATGCATCTTGCCCCAGTGCGGACGCCCGTCGTAGCGGCGCATGATCTGCTCGACCGCGCGGAAGTACTCGGTCGGGTCGTCGCGCACATAGCGGTGCACCGCGATGTACGCGCTGCGGCGGCCGTACGCGGTGGACAGCCAGTTCTCGTCGTCGTCGGCGGCGCGGACCTCGATGGGAAAGCCGATGTGCCAACCCCGTTCGGCGATCAGGCTGCGCACCTCGTCGAATGCGGCGCCCACCGACTCGTAAGGGACGGCGTACTCCATCTCGCGGAACCGCACCCTTCGTGGCGAGGTGAAGACCCGGTCGGAGCGCTGGGTGTGCTCACGGTCGGACAGGAACCGGGTGACGGTGCGGTTCAGTGTGGGCACGGTGGACGGCAGCGCGCTGCCGACGGCGCAGATCGCTCCCAGCACGCCGTTCTCGATCAGTTCCTCCTCGACCCATTGCGACACCCGGTTGGTGGACTCCAGCGGGGTGTAGGCGGGCAGCCGGATATTGGCCTTGGTGAACGCGGTATCGGTGTGCGGGAACCAGTAGAACTCGAAATGGTCTGTGTGCGTGCAACGTTCGTCGAATGTAGCGACCACATCGTCGACCGGTTCGACGCGTTCGATGGCGTGGATCGCGAAGCTCGGGACGCACTGCAGCGTCACCTCGACGATGATGCCCAGTGCGCCCAGGCCGACGCGCGCCGCCGGCAGCAACTCGCTGCTCTGCTCCTCGTCGATGCGGACCAGTTCGCCGGTGCCCGACACCAGGGTCAGCCCGACGACCTGGGTCGCCAGGCCGCCGAAGGCCAGACCGGTGCCATGGGTGCCGGTCGAGATGGCGCCCGAGATGGTCTGGCGGTCGATGTCACCCATGTTCTCGAGCGCGAGTCCGTGCCGCGCCAGTAGCTGCGTCAGTTGCCACAGCGGAGTGCCGCCGCCGACGGTGACCTGCCTGCGCTCCCGGTCGACGCTGATGACGCCGGTCAGCGCGCCCAGATCCAGCTGGATGTCGGGAGCGACGGCGATGCCGGTGAAGCTGTGCCCGGACCCGACGACCTTGATCAGCCGGCCGGTCGCCGTCGCGCGGGTGACGGCGTCACACACTGCCTCGACCGTGTTGGGCCGCAGGACTTCCGTCGGGTTGGCGGTCTCGCAGCGTCCCCAGTTGGTCCAGGTCACAGGAACGTCTTCCCTTCGCCTCGGTAGGTGAGTGCCGTGCCGACGGTCGTGCCGGCATCGACAATGGCGAACGCGTCGACGTGCTCGCTGAGCTCGCCGGCCTTGCAGTGCCGGAACCACACGCGGTCACCGACTTTCATTGCGGCAGCAGCCTTTCCGGTCACGGGCGTCTGCACTTCGCCGGCCATCTCGGCGGACAGCAGACTCAGCCCCGGCGGCCAGACCGGTAGCGGCACCCGGTCCCGGGCCGGTGGTCCGGAGGCGATCCAGCCGCCGCCCAGCACTGTCGCGATCTGCGGCGTGGGTTTGCGCACCACGGACAGCGCGAATGCCGCGGCCGGAGCCGGCGTGAAGCCCTGGTAGGTGTCGAACAGGTGCGGGCCGAAAAGGCCACTGCCCGCCGCGATCTCGGTGACCGCCGGATCCGAGGCGGTGGATTCCATGGACCCGGTTCCGCCGCCGTTGACGAACTCGAGGTCGGCCACCTGCCGGACTGCGGCCACCGCGAGGCCGCGGCGTTCGAGCAGTTCATCCTTGGAGCGCCGCTGCATCCAGCGGATCAGTTGGGACCGTGCGGCCTGGCCGCGGACATCGTCACCGACCCCGGCGATCTGGGCCTCGTAGGACATCAGGCCCACCAGCGTGAAGCCGGGGCGGCCGGCGATCGCAGCGGCAAGGGCGCGGGCCTGCGCCGCGGTGTGCACGGGGGAGCGGCGCACCCCGACGTGGCCGAGCACCGGCGCCTGCCACGAGGCGTCCAGGTCCAGGCAGACGCGCAGTGCCGGACGCGTCGACGGCGCGGCGACGCTGTCCACCAGGTCGAGCTGGGCGAGGGAGTCGACCATGAGCGTCACCCGCGCCGCCAGCTCCGGTGCCGACGCCAGCCGGGCGATCGCGGCGCGGTCGGCCGTCGGGTAGCCGACGACGACGTCGTCGTGCGGTGGGTGCTCGCCGTCGCCTGCGGCCAGCCACAGGGCTTCGGGCAATGTGAACGCCAGCACCCCCGCGTAGCCGTCGAGCGCCGTGACGGCGTCCAGGATCGTGCGTGACCGGACCGATTTGGACGCCACCCGGATCGGCGTTCCTGCCGCGCGGCGGCGCAGGTCGTGCGCGTTGTGGTGCAGCGCTGCGAGATCGATCGCCGCGAGCGGCGTCTCCAGATGCGCGGTGGCGGCGGTCAATGCCGGCCAGTAGATCTCCGGACGTGCCCACGACCCCTCGACGGAAGGCGGCTTCGACAGATCGACCGGCATTGACCACACCATGGATCGGGAGCTAATCGCATGTCGATGGGTGCGCACGAGGGCATCGGTGACCACAATGGGGGGAAATCCGGACATGTGTGGGAGGTGGGGTGGACAGGCACAGCGCGGCGTTGATCCCGACGTCGGTGCTCGTCAACGTCGTCGACGTCGCCGATCGCGCGGGTCTGCCCACGGAGCGGTGGCTGGCCGCGGCCGGCCTGACGGCCGCGACGCTCAATTCGCCCGAAACGCGGGTGTCGTTCCGGCAGGCGGCGCTCGTGCTGCGGCATGCGGTACGCGCCATGCCGGACCGGGGCCTCGGCATCGACGTCGGGGCCCGCGACATGTTCGTGTCCTTCGGCGTGCTCGGATTGGCCATCCGATCGGCCGAAAACCTCGGCGCGGCAATGCAAGTGGGCCTGGAACTGCACCAGAGCGCGGGTAGCTTGATGGACGTCGGCGCCGAGCTGATCGGCGACACCTTCGCGCTGCGCGCCTACGAGCGTTCCCCGGAACCCGAGCTGCTGCCGTTCCTGTGTGAAGAGCTGTTCTGCAGCGTGCTCGTCACCGTCCGGACCGTGCTCGAGCTGCCGCAGCAGACGCCGGAGTACGTCCAGGTCAGTTACCCGCCGCCGGTGTACGCGCAGCGGTACCGCGAGTTCTTCGGCTGCCCGGTCTTGTTCAATGCGGACGCCAACCGGCTGGCGTTCCCGGACCCGCTGTGGTCGCAGCGGCTACCGCGCGCCGATCCGACGACGCACGCGGTCGCCGTCGCCGCCTGCCGCGACATGGTGACCCAGGGCGACCAGCCGACCGACCTGGTGCAGACCGTCGAGACGATGCTGCGCGAGAGCGTGCGCGATCCACTGACCATGGCCCAGGTCGCCAAGCGGCTCAACATCACAGAACGCACCCTGCGGCGGCGCCTCAGCGCCGATGGGCAGCAGTTCATCGCGTTGCGCGACAAGGTGCGCAGTGAACGCGCGCGATACCTGGTCCGTGAGACCACGATGCCCATCCACGCCATCGCCGCCGAGGTCGGGTTCACCGACCCGCGGGAGTTCCGTCGCGCCTACATCAAATGGACCGGGCACGCCCCGACTCACGACCGATAGTCCGGCAGGTCGATCGACTCGGCGGTCGAGAACCATTTGCGCGCGGCCCATGGCCGCAGCGGCCACCGCCGCACCCACTTCATGACCGCCGCCCCGATGGCGATGTCACGTTCGGACTGCGGCGCGTAGCCGTCGAGGCCGGCGGGCAGGTCCTGACACCGGTCGACGTAGGGCCGCATGACCGTCTCGTAGCGGCGCAGAGCGGCCGGGACCCGGGCGGCGTCGAATGCCGCGGCCGGGCCGAGTTCACCGGCCAGCACGTACGCCCCGACCAGCGCCAGGCTGGTGCCCATGCCGGACAGCGGCGACGCGCAGTACCCGGCATCCCCACACAGGGTGACGCGGCCGGCCGACCAGGTGTCCATGTGAACCTGCACAAAATCGTCGAAATAGAAATCGTCGGATTGTGCTGCGGCACTCAGCAATTCATCGCAGTACCAGCCGGCGTCGCGGAACCGCTCGGCCAGCAGCGTCAGCTGCGCATCCATGTCGCGGCGGTCGTAGTCGATCGGCCCGGAACGGAAGGCCAGCCCGGCCTTGGCGGTCGACTCATCGTGCGACGGCCGCAGCGAGGCGTTGAGCCCGCCGGCGGCCTGGAACATCAGGAACCAGCCGTCCAGGCCGATCATGTCCGGTGCGGTGAACCAGGCGTTGTATCCGCCGAGTCGGCGGATGAACCGCTCCTCCGGGCCGAAAGCCAACTGCCGGACCGCGGAATGCGGACCGTCGGCACCGACGACCAGGTCGGCCTCGACCACGGAGCCGTCGGTCAGCGTGGCCCGCACCCCCGACTCGTCTTCCTCGAGCACGGAAACCCGCGTGCCGAAGCGGTATTCGGCCACGTCGCGGGTCGCCTGGTAGAGCACATCGGTCAGGTCACCGCGCAGAATCTCGAGCGCGGAGACAATCCCGTTGCCGCCGAACGCCTCGACCGGCATCTCGGCACGCCGAGTACCGTCGGCGCGCACCCAGGCGATGCCGCGCTGAAACAGGCACCGCTCGGTCATCGCAGGCAGCAGACCCATTCGCGTGACCACCTCGCGGCCCGCGCCACGGAGGTCGACCGTCTGCCCGCCCGGGCGGATGCTCGGCGCCGCCTCGACGATCACCACCCGGTAGCCGTTACGTGCCAGCCAATGCGTCAAGGCGGGGCCGGCGACCCCGGCGCCGCTGATCAACACGGTCGGTTGCACCATGGCGAAAGCCTATGCGCACTGACAGCATTCGCCCCTAGGCTGGCCCCATGGCGGACATCGACCGGCGCACAGTTCTCAAAGGCACGGCGGCGGTAGCGGGGGCGGCTGCGGCGGGGGTCGGTGGCTACCAGCTACTGTCGCGGGGCGGCCGCGAGCACTCGGCAAGCAGACCCAACATCCTGGTGATCATCGTCGACCAGATGCGGGCGCCCCAATGGTTTCCCGATGCCAGACAACTCGGCGAACTGCTACCCAACCTGGACCGGCTGCGACAGCGCAGCGTGTCCTTCGAGTCCCACTACTCGGCATCCAACATGTGCACGCCGTCGCGCGGCGTCCTGACCACCGGGCTCTACTCGCATCAAACGGGTTGCCTGTACACCGGGGAAGGCCCCACCGAATCCACCCTGGCGCCACGCTTCCCGACGTGGGGCACCATGCTCCGCGACCAGGGCTACCGGACCTGGTGGTGGGGGAAGTGGCACCTGGGCCACATCTCCGACACCACCCCCGACGGCCTTGACGCCCACGGTTTCTCCGGCGGCACGTACCCGTCGCCCAACGGTGGCCCGAACCAGGGGCTCAAGGTCGACCACACCATCGCCGACCAGTTCGACGGCTGGTTCGCCGACCACGCGGGCAGTGGCCCGTGGTGCACCACGGTGTCGCTGGTGAACCCGCACGACATCTGTTGGTGGCCGAGAAACCCACTGCCGGACGATGTTCCGCGGGTGTTCTCCGGGACACCCGTCAACTTCGAGAACGCCGACGACCTGCGGCGGCGGGGCAAGCCGCAGCTGCAGATCGACTACATGAACTTCATGTCGCCGCTGATGACCGGCCCGGTGCCGTATTCGGGTCCCGACATGGCAGCGCAGTGGGCCCGGTGCCTCGACAACTACCTGTGGCTGCATCAGCAGGTGGACGTCCAGATCGGCCGCGTCCTGAACACCCTCGCGTCCCGCCCCGACATCGAGCGCGACACCGTCGTGGTGTTCACGTCCGACCACGGCGAGTACGCCGGCTCGCACGGCCTGCGCGGCAAGGGCGCGGCCATCTATGAGGAGTCGATCCGGGTGCCGCTGTACATCCACGACCCGGCCGGTCACCTGACCCCCAAACCCGGTGAGCGCCGGCGGCAGCTCACCTCGAGCGTCGACATCGCACCGCTGCTGCTCACCATCGCGGCCGGCGGCAACGGCTGGCGCTCCGACAGCCGCTACGCCTACCTGCAGGCGCGCGGCGACATCGCCGCCATCGCGGCCGATTCCGGTGCAGCGGGCCGCCGGTGGGTGGCCCACGCGACCGACGACATGTCGGTCGAAGAGATGGCGACGCTGATGAAATCGCCTGCGGTGCAGAAGATGTTCGGCGGCGGCGCGGTGCCCACCGAGATACCGACATCGGCGCCCAGCCACATCGTCGCCGTGCGGACGCCCGACGCGAAGCTCGGCCGCTACTCATACTGGCAGCCCGGCGGCATGGAAGCCGACCACAGCCGCAAGATCGACTACGAGCTATACGACTACGAATCGCCCTCGGGCGCACAGGAACTCGACAACCAGGCGGGCCGCAGCAGCAAGCAGGCCACGCTGCAGGGGTTGCTCGAAAACGAGGTGGTGCCCGAGCTGCGGGCCCCGCTGCCGGCCTGGATGCACGACGCTCAGGAGCAGGGCATGGCCGACATGCAGCGGCTCACCGCCGCGCGGGCCGGCTAGTTACAGCCCCAGCGCCTGGTACGTCCGCTTCACGAATTTCGGTCGCGCCGAACGGAGTTTGGCCTGCGAGGCATTGCCGGCGACAGCTGCCGCGGCATCCACGCTGAGCTCCGGCTGATTCTGGATCAGGTAGATCAGGATCAGGTTCGGGTTCGGGTCGGCCTGCCACCACGTGCCGAAGGCGCCCGGCCAACTGAACGTTCCGGGGCCGCCGGGACCGAAGAACGGCGCCGCCTTGGCCTCGTCGGTGACCAGCGACAGGTTCAGCCCGAAGCCGCGGCCGATCCAGAACGGTGCACCCAGGAAGTTCTGCGACTTCTGCTCGGCGGTCAACCGGTCGGTCCGCATGGACCGCACGGATTCCTCCGACAGGAGCCGAACGCCGTCGACCTCGCCGCCGGCCAGCAGCATCCGCGCGAACGTCAGATAGTCGTCGACGGTCGACCAGAGTCCGCCGCCGCCGGCGCAGAACGTCGGCGGCATCACCTGCGGTGGCCCCATCTTCCCGGGCTGCAGGCGCAGGGCGTCCCCGTCGGCGGCCAGCTGGTACATGGTCGCCGCGCGCCGCCGGCCCGAATGCGTCACCGCAAAACCGGTGTCGACCATGTTCAGCGGTTTGAAGATGCGCTCCGCCAACACATCTGGCAGCGGTTTGCCCTCGACGCGCGACAGCAGGAAGCCCAGCACATCGGTCGACTGGCTGTAGGTCAGCGCGTCGCCGGGCTGGTGCGCCAGCGGCAGCTGTCCCAGCTCTGCCAGCCAGCGGTCGGGATCCTGCAGCGACTGCAGCTTGTTGTAGGCGCGGCCCAATGGCGGCGGCACCGTGAATCCGTAGGCCAGACCGCCGCGGTGGGTCATCAGATCCTCGACGGTGATGGGCCGCCGGGCGGGCACGGACCGGTCCAAGGGTCCGTCGAGGCTCGTCATCACGCGCGGGTTGGCGAGTTCGGGAATCCAGTTCGCGATGGGGTCGGTCAGAGCGAGCCGGCCCTCGTCGACCAGCGTCATGGCCGCCGCGACCGTGATCGGCTTGGACATCGACGCGATACGGAAGACGGTGTCGCGCTCCATCGGCAGCTTGGCTTCCACGTCGCGGTGGCCGAGCGTGTTGACCTGCCGCACCGCGCCGTCCTGCCACACCAGCGTGACCGCGCCGGCCAGCAGGCCGGTGTCGATCGCCGCGCTGACCGATTCGGTGTTCGCGTCGAGATTCACCCCGTCACGTTAACCGGTGGGGGTGGGATGGTCGCGGTACGGTCCGAACCATCGGGAAGGTAGGCGATACTGCCTGACGTGGCTGCTGACGTGTCGACCCCGAGCACACCGATGAACAAGGTGGCGTTCGCCAGTTTCATCGGCACCGCGATCGAGTTCTACGACTTCTACATCTACGGGACGGCCGCGGCGCTGATCTTCCCGCAGGTGTTCTTCCCGAACCTGCCGCCCGCCATGGCGACCATCTCGTCGCTGGCCACGTTCGCGGTCGCGTTCCTGGCCCGCCCGATCGGCGCGGCGGTCTTCGGCCATTTCGGAGATCGGCTGGGCCGCAAGAAGACTCTGGTCGCGACGCTGCTCATCATGGGGTTGTCGACCGTCGGTGTCGGCCTGGTGCCCAGCACGGCGTCGATCGGCCTGGCCGCGCCGATCATCCTGCTGACGCTGCGGGTGTTCCAGGGCTTCGCAGTCGGCGGGGAGTGGGCCGGCTCGGCACTGCTCAGTGCCGAGTACGCCCCGGCCGGAAAACGCGGTATGTACGGCATGTTCACGCAGTTGGGCGCCGGCGCGGGTCTGGCCGTCAGCAACCTGGTGGTGCTGATCGCCAACGTGACGATCGGGGAGAAGAGCCCGGTGTTCCTGGACTGGGGCTGGCGGCTGCCGTTCCTGTTCAGCGCCGTGCTGCTGGCCGTGGCGCTGTACGTGCGGCTGACCATCGACGAGACGCCGGTGTTCGTCGCCGAGCAGAAGCGCGGCACCGTGCCCCGCGCCCCGTTCGGAGAGCTGCTGCGCCGGCAGAGCAAGCAGGTGCTGCTCGGTGCCGGCTGCATGGTCGGCATCTTCACCATGAGCTTCCTCGGCGGCACCTACCTGATGAGTTACGCCAGCACCCGCATCCACCATCCGCGGACGCTGATCCTGTCGGTCGGGGTCCTGGCCGGGGTGTCGCTCATGGTGTTCTCGGCGATCTCGGCGGTGCTGTGTGACCGGTACGGGCGGCGCCGCGTCATCCTGGTCGGTTTCGGGCTGGCGCTGCCGTGGGCGTTCCTCGTCATGCCGCTCATCGACTCCGGGTCGCCGGTGGCCTTCGCGGTGGCGATCGCCGGCATCTTCTGCATCTTCGGGCTCGCCTACGGGCCCATCGGGGCGTTCCTGCCTGAGACGTTCGCCACCCGATACCGCTACACCGGCGCGGGCATGGCCTTCAATCTCGCCGGGATCGTCGGCGGCGCGCTGCCGCCGCTGGTCGCCGGGCCGCTCGTCGCCGCCCTCGGGAGCTGGGCCGTTGGGCTGCTGATCGCCGTCTTCGTGCTGGTCAGCATCGTCTGCACGCTGGTGTTGCCGGAAACTCGGGGCACCGAGCTCGACGATGCGCAGGATGACATGCGTGACGGTGACGCCGTGGCGGCCTGCTAAGCTACGCGGCTAGTTAGACGTCCTTTAACGATCCGTCCAGAGAGGCGGAGAAGGAGGTCCGGTGTCTCGTGGGTGACTCCACCGACCGGGAATTGCTGTCCGCTGCCGACGTCGGCCGGACCATCTCGCGCATCGCGCACCAGATCATCGAAAAGACCGCGCTCGACGCGCCCGACGCCCCGCGCGTGGTGTTGCTCGGCATTCCGACGCGCGGCGTCACCCTCGCCGCCCGCATCGCCGAGAAGGTCAAGGAATTCTCCGGTGTCGAGCTGCCGGCCGGTGCGCTCGACATCACGCTCTACCGCGACGACCTGAACTTCAAACCGCCGCGGGCACTGGCTTCGACCTCGATTCCGGAGGGCGGCATCGACGACGCGACGGTGATCCTCGTCGACGACGTGCTGTACTCCGGCCGCTCGGTGCGCTCGGCTCTGGACGCGCTGCGTGACATCGGCCGCCCCCGCATGGTGCAGCTGGCCGTCCTCGTCGACCGCGGCCACCGCGAGCTGCCCATCCGCGCCGACTACGTCGGCAAGAACGTCCCGACGTCGCGCAGTGAGAACGTCAAGGTGCGGCTCGCCGAAACAGACGGGACCGAGTCCGTGTCGATTGCCCCCTACGGAGGACCCACCAGGTGAAGCATCTGCTGTCCGCCTCGGACCTGAGCCGCGATGCGGCGACGGCCATCCTCGATGACGCCGACAAGTTCCGCGAGGCGCTGCTGGGCCGCGACGTCAAGAAGCTCCCGACGTTGCGCGGCCGCACCGTCATCACGATGTTCTACGAGAACTCCACCCGTACCCGGGTGTCGTTCGAGGTGGCCGGCAAGTGGATGAGCGCCGACGTCATCAACGTCAGCGCCTCCGGCTCGTCGGTCGCCAAGGGGGAGTCGCTGCGGGACACCGCGCTGACCCTGCGCGCCGCGGGCGCCGATGCGCTCATCATCCGGCACCCGGCTTCCGGTGCGGCACAACAACTTGCGGCGTGGACCCGCGACGAACACGGCGGGCCCTCGGTGATCAACGCGGGTGACGGCACCCACGAGCATCCGACGCAGGCGCTGCTCGACGCGTTGACCATCCGCCAGCGCCTGGGCGGTCTCGAGGGCCGGCGCGTGGTGATCGTCGGCGACATCCTGCACAGCCGGGTGGCGCGCTCCAACGTCTCGCTGCTGTCGACGCTGGGCGCCGAGGTCGTGCTGGTGGCGCCGCCGACGCTGCTGCCGGTCGGGGTCGGGGACTGGCCGGTGACGGTCTCGCACGACCTGGACGCCGAACTGCCGGCCGCCGACGCGGTCCTGATGCTGCGGGTGCAGGCCGAGCGGATGAACGGCGCGTTCTTCCCGTCGGCGCGCGAGTACTCGGTGCGCTACGGGCTGTCGGAGAAGCGCCTGGCCGGGTTGAGCGAGGACACGGTGGTGCTGCACCCCGGTCCGATGCTGCGCGGCATGGAGATCGCCTCGTCGGTCGCCGATTCTTCGCAATCAGCTGTACTGCAACAGGTTTCGAATGGGGTGCATGTTCGCATGGCAGTACTGTTCCAGCTTCTCGTGGGTGCTGGGCCTGAAGGGGTGGGGGTGATCTCATGACGGTTTTGATTCGCGGGGTCCGGCTGTACGGCGAGGGTGATCCGGTCGACGTGTTGATCGCGGACGGCCAGATCGTCGAGATCGGTACCGGCCTGACCGCTGACGAGGTCATCGACGCCGCCGGCCAGATCATGCTGCCCGGCTTCGTCGACCTGCACACCCACCTGCGCGAGCCCGGCCGCGAGTACGCCGAGGACATCGAAACCGGCTCGGCGGCAGCCGCACTCGGCGGTTACACCGCGGTGTTCGCCATGGCCAACACCGATCCGGTCGCCGACACCGTCGTGGTCACCGACCACGTCTGGCACCGGGGACAGCAGGTCGGCCTGGTCGACGTACACCCGGTCGGCGCCGTCACCGTCGGGCTCGAGGGTAAGCAGCTCACCGAGATGGGCCTCATGGCCGCCGGTGCCGGGCAGGTCCGGATGTTCTCCGACGACGGCATCTGCGTCGATGACCCGCTGGTGATGCGCCGGGCATTGGAATACGCTGCGGGACTTGGGGTTCTGATCGCGCAGCACGCCGAGGAGCCGCGCCTGACCGTGGGCGCCGTCGCCCACGAGGGCCCGAACGCCGCCCGGCTGGGACTGGCCGGCTGGCCGCGCTCGGCCGAGGAGTCTATCGTGGCCCGCGACGCGATCCTGGCCCGCGATGCCGGGGCCCGGGTGCACATCTGCCACGCCTCCACCGCGGGCACCGTCGAGCTGATCAAATGGGCCAAGGCGCAGGGTATTTCGATCACCGCCGAGGTCACCCCGCACCACCTGCTGCTCGACGACAGCCGGCTCGCGGACTACGACGGCCGCAACCGCGTCAACCCGCCGCTGCGCGAGGCCAGTGACGCCGAGGCGCTGCGCCAGGCGCTGGCCGATGGCGTGATCGACTGCGTCGCAACCGATCACGCGCCGCACGCCGAGCACGAGAAGATGTGCGAGTTCGCCCACGCCCGTCCCGGCATGCTCGGCCTGCAGACCGCGCTGTCGGTGGTGGTCGAGACCATGGTGGCGCCCGGACTGCTCAGCTGGCGCGACGTCGCCCGTGTGATGAGCGAGGCGCCGGCCGCCATCGTCGGTCTGCCCGACCAGGGCCGCCCGCTGGCGGTCGGCGAACCCGCCAACCTGACCGTGGTGGACCCCGACGCGACCTGGACGGTGCAGGGCACCGGCCTGGCCAGCCGCTCGGACAACACGCCGTACGAGTCGATGACGCTGCCCGCCACCGTCACGCTGACGATGCTGCGCGGCAAGGTGACCGCGCGGGATGGGCAGTCGCCTGCATGAACACAGGGACTCTGATCACCTACCTGGTGCTGGCCGCCGTCGTGGTGGTGCTGCTGGGCTTCGCGATCCGGCAGATGCTCAAGGGCTGGGTGCACCGGGTGCAGCGGCAGGCCGGCGCCGTCGGCCTGCTGCCCGCGCTGCCCGACACCGTGGGACCGGCGATCGTGCCGGCCACCAAGGGCATGTACATCGGCAGCACGTTCGCGCCGAGCTGGCAGGACCGAATTGCGGTGGGCTCACTCGGGTTTCGCAGCAAGGCCGTGCTGACGCGCTACCCCGAGGGCATCATGCTGCAACTCACGGGCGGCAGCCCGATCTGGATTCCCGACGAATCCATCACCGCGATCCGCACCGAGCGGGCCATCGCCGGCAAGGTGCTCACGTACGACGGGATTCTCGCCATCCGGTGGCGGCTGCCGTCGGGTACCGAAATCGATACCGGATTCCGCAGCGACGACCGTCGCGAACTGGCCAAATGGGTTGAGGAGGACAGTAAGTGACGAGTGACCAGACCGCCGTACTGGTGCTGGAGGACGGCCGGGTGTTCACCGGGACACCGTTCGGCGCCGTGGGCCAGACACTGGGTGAGGCGGTGTTCTCCACCGGCATGTCCGGCTACCAGGAGACGCTGACCGACCCGAGCTACCACCGGCAGATCGTGGTGGCCACCGCGCCGCAGATCGGCAACACCGGCTGGAACGGCGAGGACAACGAGAGCCGCGACGACAAGATCTGGGTCGCCGGCTACGTCGTCCGCGACCCGTCGCCGCGGGCGTCCAACTGGCGCGCCACCGGCACCCTGGACGACGAACTGGTGCGCCAGGGCATCGTCGGTGTGGCGGGCGTCGACACCCGCGCCATCGTGCGGCACCTGCGCAACTTCGGGTCGATGAAGGCCGGTGTCTTCTCCGGCCCGGCCCTGGCCGACATCGACACCCTGGTGGACCGCGTCCGCAACCAGCCGTCGATGCTGGGTGCCGACCTGGCCGGCGAGGTCAGTACTGGCGACCGCTACGTCGTCGAACCCGTTGGTGCGGAGCGCTTCTCGATCGCGGCCATCGACCTCGGGATCAAGACCAACACCCCGCGCAATTTCGCGGCCCGCGGCATCCGCAGCCATGTGCTGCCGTCATCGGTGACGTTCGACGAGGTCGCCGCCCTCAAGGTCGACGGCGTGTTCCTGTCCAACGGCCCGGGTGACCCGGCCACCGCCGACCACATGGTCGAGTTCACCCAGCAGGTGCTCTCGGCCGGAATCCCGTTGTTCGGCATCTGCTTCGGCAACCAGATTCTGGGCCGTGCGCTCGGTCGCTCGACCTACAAGATGACCTTCGGCCACCGCGGTATCAACATCCCGGTGGTGGAGCAGGCCACCGGACGCATCGCGATCACCGCGCAGAACCACGGCTTCGCACTGGAAGGCGAGGCCGGGGAAGAGTTCGACACCCCGTTCGGCCGCGCCGTGGTCAGCCACACCTGCGCCAACGACGGTGTGGTGGAAGGTGTTTCGCTGCTCGACGGGCGCGCCTTCTCGGTGCAGTACCACCCGGAGGCAGCGGCCGGTCCGCACGACGCCGAGTACCTGTTCGACAAGTTCGCCGATCTCATGGCAGGGGAGAAGTAATGCCACGCCGCTCAGACCTCAACCACGTCCTGGTGATCGGGTCCGGCCCGATCGTCATCGGCCAGGCCTGCGAGTTCGACTACTCGGGCACCCAGGCCTGTCGCGTGCTGCGCGCCGAGGGGCTGCAGGTCAGCCTGATCAACTCCAACCCGGCGACGATCATGACCGACCCGGAGTACGCCGACAACACCTACGTCGAGCCCATCACCCCGGCATTCGTCGAGAAGATTTTTGCGCAGCAGGCCGAGCGTGGAAACAAGATCGACGCGGTGCTGGCCACCCTCGGCGGGCAGACCGCGCTCAACACCGCGGTCGCGCTGCACGAGAACGGCGTCCTCGAGAAGTACGGCGTCGAGATGATCGGCGCGGACTTCGACGCCATCCAGCGCGGCGAGGACCGGCAGAAGTTCAAGGACATCGTCGCCAAGGTCGGTGGCGAATCCGCCCGCAGCCGCGTCTGTTTCACCATGGACGAGGTCCGCGAGACCGTCGCCGACCTCGGCCTGCCGGTAGTGGTCCGGCCGTCCTTCACCATGGGCGGTCTGGGTTCGGGCATGGCCTACACCAACGAGGACGTCGAGCGGATGGCCGGCGACGGCCTGGCCGCATCGCCTTCCGCCAACGTGCTGATCGAGGAATCGATCTACGGCTGGAAGGAATACGAGCTCGAGCTGATGCGCGATCACCACGACAACGTCGTGATCGTGTGCTCGATCGAGAACTTCGATCCGATGGGCGTGCACACCGGCGACTCGGTGACCGTCGCGCCGGCCATGACCCTGACCGACCGCGAGTACCAGATCATGCGCGACCTCGGCATCGCCATCCTGCGCGAGGTCGGCGTCGACACCGGTGGCTGCAACATCCAGTTCGCCATCAACCCGGCCGACGGCCGCCTCATCGTCATCGAGATGAACCCGCGTGTATCGCGGTCGAGCGCATTGGCCTCCAAGGCAACGGGTTTCCCGATCGCCAAGATCGCCGCGAAGCTGGCCATCGGCTACACGCTGGACGAGATCGTCAACGACATCACCAAGGAAACCCCGGCCTGTTTCGAGCCGACCCTGGACTACGTCGTCGTCAAGGCACCGCGGTTCGCGTTCGAGAAGTTCCCCGGCGCCGACCAGACGCTGACCACCACCATGAAGTCGGTGGGTGAGGCGATGTCGTTGGGCCGCAACTTCATCGAGGCGCTCGGCAAGGTGATGCGGTCGCTGGAGACCAAGCGCGCCGGGTTCTGGACCGGAACCGATCCCGACAAGACGCTCGACGAACTGCTCACCGGACTGCGGACCGCGACCGACGGCCGGCTGTACGACATCGAACAGGCGCTGCGCCTTGGTGGTTCGGTCGAGGTCGTCGCCGAGGCCTCGGGTGTGGACCCGTGGTTCGTCGACCAGATCGCCACGCTGGTGGCGCTGCGCGGCGAACTCGTCGACGCGCCCGTGCTCAACGAGCGCCTCCTTCGCCGCGCCAAGCACAGCGGCCTGTCCGACCGCCAGATCGCCGCGCTGCGGCCGGAATTGGCGGGCGAGGCCGGTGTGCGCGCGCTGCGTGAGCGGCTCGGCATCCGGCCGGTGTACAAGACCGTCGACACCTGCGCGGCCGAGTTCGACGCCAAGACGCCGTACCACTACAGCAGCTACGAGCTGGACCCGGCGGCCGAGACCGAGGTGGCGCCGCAGACCGAGAAGCCCAAGGTGCTGATCCTGGGCTCGGGCCCCAACCGCATCGGGCAGGGCATCGAGTTCGACTACAGCTGCGTGCACGCGGCAACCACGTTGAGCCAGGCCGGTTTCGAGACCGTCATGGTGAACTGCAACCCGGAGACGGTCTCGACCGACTACGACACCGCGGACCGGCTGTACTTCGAGCCGCTCACCTTCGAGGACGTGCTGGAGGTGTACCACGCCGAGCAGGCCTCCGGCGCCGGCGGCCCGGGTGTGGTCGGCGTGATCGTGCAGCTCGGTGGCCAGACCCCGCTGGGCCTGGCCGACCGGCTGGAGAAGGCCGGGGTGCCCGTCGTCGGCACCAGCCCCAAGGCCATCGACCTGGCCGAGGACCGCGGCGAGTTCGGTGAAGTGCTGCGCGCGGCCGGGTTGCCGGCTCCGCGCTTCGGCACCGCAACGAGTTTCGAGCAGGCCCGCCGGATCGCCTCCGACATCGGCTACCCGGTGCTGGTGCGCCCGTCGTACGTGCTGGGCGGCCGCGGCATGGAGATCGTCTACGACGAGCAGACCCTGCAGGGCTACATCGAGCGCGCCACTGAGCTCTCGCCCGAACACCCCGTGCTGGTCGACCGGTTCCTGGAAGACGCCATCGAGATCGACGTCGACGCGTTGTGCGACGGCACCGAGGTCTACATCGGCGGCGTGATGGAGCACATCGAGGAAGCCGGCATCCACTCCGGCGACTCGGCCTGTGCGCTGCCGCCGGTCACGTTGGGCCGCACCGACATCGCGGCCGTGCGCAAGGCCACCGAGGCCATCGCCCACGGCATCGGCGTGGTCGGTCTGCTCAACGTGCAGTACGCGCTCAAGGACGACGTGCTCTACGTCCTCGAGGCCAACCCGCGCGCCAGCCGCACGGTGCCCTTCGTGTCGAAGGCCACCGCGGTGCCGCTGGCCAAGGCCTGCGCCCGGGTCATGCTGGGCGCCACCATCGCCGAGCTGCGGGCCGAGGGCATCCTGGCCGCCGAGGGCGACGGCGCCAGCGTCGCGCCCAATGCGCCGATCGCGGTCAAGGAAGCCGTCCTGCCGTTCCACCGGTTCCGCAAAGCCGATGGCTCGCAGGTGGATTCGCTGCTCGGGCCGGAGATGAAGTCGACCGGCGAGGTCATGGGTATCGACAGCGATTTCGGTACCGCGTTCGCCAAGAGCCAGACCGCGGCCTACGGCTCGCTGCCTTCGGGCGGCACGGTGTTCGTGTCGGTGGCCAACCGCGACAAGCGCTCGCTGGTGTTCCCGGTCAAGCGTCTGGCCGACCTCGGCTTCCGGGTGCTGGCCACCGAGGGCACCGCGGAGATGCTGCGCCGCAATGGCATTCCGTGCGAGGTCGTGCGCAAGAACTTCGAAGAGCCCAGCCCGGACCGTCCGGCGATGTCGGCGGTCGACGCCATCAAGGCCGGCGAGGTCGACATGGTGATCAACACGCCGTACGGCAACTCGGGTCCGCGCATCGACGGCTACGAGATTCGCTCGGCCGCGGTGTCGGCCAGCATCCCGTGTGTGACGACGGTGCAGGGCGCGTCGGCCGCGGTGCAGGGCATTGAGGCCGGTATCCGCGGCGACATCGGCGTGCGGTCGCTGCAGGAGCTGCACAGCCAGTTGGGCGCGAAGTGAGCTTCGGCTCGCGGTTGCGGGCCGCCATGGCACAGCGGGGTCCGCTGTGCCTGGGCATCGACCCGCACCCCGAGCTCCTGAGCGCCTGGGGTCTGCCGGTGTCGGCCGACGGTGTCGCGGCGTTCAGCGACATCTGCGTCGAGGCGTTCGCGGGCTTCGCGATCGTCAAGCCGCAGGTCGCGTTCTTCGAGGCCTACGGTTCGGCGGGCTTCGTCGTGCTGGAACGCACCATCGCCCGGCTGCAGGAGGCCGGCGTCCTGGTGCTGGCCGACGCCAAGCGCGGTGACATCGGCTCGACCATGGCCGCCTACGCGCAGGCGTGGGCGGGCGATTCGCCGCTGGCCGCCGACGCGGTGACGGCGTCGCCGTACCTCGGCTTCGGCTCGCTGCAGCCGCTGCTCGATGTCGCGGCCGTCCACGGCCGCGGGGTTTTCGTGCTGGCCGCCACGTCGAACCCGGAGGGTGCGTCGGTGCAGCGCGCGGTGGCGGGCGAGCGCACCGTGGCGCAGACGATCGTCGACGATGTCGCCGCGGTGAATGCCGCGGGCGACGGCTCGGTCGGTGTCGTCGTCGGCGCCACGCTGTCCGAGGTTCCGGATCTGTCGCAGCTCGGCGGACCGGTGCTGATGCCCGGCGTCGGCGCGCAGGGCGGTCGCCCCGACGCGCTTGCCGGTCTCGGCGGCGCTCAGCCGGGCACCCTGCTGCCGGCGGTGTCGCGTGAGGTGCTGCGGGCCGGGCCGGACGTCGCGGCCGTGCGGGCCGCGGGGGAGAAGCTCCGCGACGCTGTGGCCTATCTGGCCTGACGCCGGCGCCACCAGAGCACCGCGACCAGCGCCGCGGCGCCGAGTGCGGCGGCGATCAGCGCCATGCCCGTGACGCCGCCGTGGTTGCGGGTCCGGTAGATGACCTGTGTGTAGTCGGCATCGGTCGTCGCACGCGTGAACGTGTAGTCGCCGTCGATGCGCTTCGGCTCATCGAGGTAGTCGGTCCACCTGGTCAGATAGCGGCCCCGATACTCGGCGAGCGCCGGTGTGTCGACGCGTCCGGCGTACTGCAGCGTCGGCGCGTTGCCGGGCACCGGCACCGCGCGGGGATCCATCCGGTGGTCGGCCAGCACGTACAGATCGACCCGCTGCGGCGCCGTCGCCGACCGGGACAGCCGCATCGGGTAGACGGCGGTGTCCGAGGCGAACGACAGCCGCAGGGGCTGCAAGTTCCCCGACAATGTCGCGCCGGCGGCATCGGGGGCGAGCTGGATCGCGACGATCTCCCAGCGGTCCGCGACGTACGGGGCCAGGTTGGCATCGAGGCCGTCGGGGTGAGGGAAGCCCTTGGCTGTCAGCCACCCGGCCAGGGCCGCGGGGTCGTCGCCGGCCAGGCGTGTGACGTCGAACGGTCCGATCCGCTGATTGCCCAGCACGCTGACGCCACCGGGTCGCGCACCCGCACTCTCGAGCGCGCCTCGTGAACCCTCGGTGAGCCAGTCGAAGGTGGGCCACCAGCTGTCGCGGTATTCGACCCGGGGCGCGGTGATACGCGCCAGCTCGGTGAACACTCCCGCGTCGCCCAACGTCACGTGCGCGGCCGACGGCACGGGCATCACCCACGCGGCCCGTTCCGAGGCGCCGCGCACGCCGAACGACATCAGGATGTCCTCGGTGCTGCCATCCCAGGCGATCAGGGCCCGCTCGTCGACGACGGCGGCGCCGGCGCGGTCCGGAATGTAGGCACCGCAACCGCAGGCCCATGCCGGCGCCGCGATGTTCGCCGTCAGGGTGGCGAACATCAGGATCAGGACGCACAGGAACCGGTACGCGACAGCCATCGGCATGAACGTACCGGCCGTGCACCTCAGGTCACAGCGGAATCCAGATCGGGCCGAGCCAGAAGCCCCACGCACTGAATCGCGGCTCGAACACCGGGTTCACCCATTGACCGTTGTAGCTGAACGGCTGGTGGTCGAACCGGCCGTCATCGATGCCGCGGCCACGCCAGTCCCGGCCGCGGTCGTCGCGCCAGCCGTCCCGGTCCTGGTGCCAGTCGACGCCGCGCTGCCAGCCGCCACGGTCGTCGCGGTGGTCATCGTGGCCCCAGCATGGTGCGCCCGGCCCGCACCACGGGTCCGCACTCGCTGTCGCCAGCCCGATGCCGAACAGTCCGGCGGCGCCGATGCCGGCTGCCAGGGTGGATGCGGTAACTGCCTGCTTGATCTTCATACCGCTGACGCTATGGCGGTTCGATGGGCGTGCAATTAGCTGTACTTAGGTGTTTGCTGTGCGTGCGTGGGAGCCGGTTTCGCGCGCTGCCTGGAAGACGACGAGACGGCCCACCACGGGATGTGGCGGGCCGTCTCGTGGTCGTCACGATCAGCGGGTGGCGATCACAGCGGAATCCAGATCGGGCCGAGCCAGAAGCCCCACGCGTTGTGGCCGTTGTCCCACACCGGGTTCACCCACTGGCCGTTGTAGTCGAATGGCTGGTGGTCGAAGCGAGCGTCGTCGATGCCGCGGTGCTGCCAGTCGCGGCCCTGGTTGTCGTGCCAGTTGTCGTCACGGCCGACCGGCGCCGCCGGGCCACGGTTGTCACCCGGGCCCCGGTTGTCACCCGGTCCGCGGTTGTCGTGCTGGCCGCACGGCGCGTTCGGCGGGCAGCCCGGGTCGGCGTTCGCGCCGGCCAGGCCGACGCCGAACAGCCCGGCGACGCCGATGCCGGCTGCCAGGGTGGATGCGGTCAACGCTCGTTTGAGGTTCATCGCTGCTCAGTCCTCCTCGTGATGGGTTCGCCATTGAAGTTAGGACCGCCTAATGTGCGCTCACTTTGGCGTCGTTAGGTGTGTGCTGTGTATGCCGCAACGGTTCGGTCACCCGGCGCTGATCGTTGGCTGTGGGGAAGGCGTCCATCTGGGAAGACGTTGGGCGGGAAACGGTTTCGTCGCAAACCGACCGTCGGGGCGTTGTGTGGCGGGCCGGTCGAGTCGGTTGTCCGCGCCGCGCCTGAGTTTGCGGAGGCTGCGTGGTGGCGCTCATCCGTGTTTCACCGGCCGCGCCGGAGGGTGCTGAAGCGGCCGTCCAACCGGCAAAAAGCCCTCGATTTGGGCGGTTCAACCGCCCAAATCGGCCTCCGGGCGCGCGGGCGGTGCACCGACCGGTTCGGCCCGCCACCGACACGCCCGACACGCCGTGACCTGCGAAAATTTTCCTGACAAACCCCGGATGGCGGCCCGAAAATCGGCCGGGCGCGGTACCGGCCGCGCGGCGGTCATCCCACTGAGTGCTCAAAACCCTTGATACGCAGGCAGATCTGTGGCGAAGGTGCCCCGAAACGGGTCTTGCCGAGCTTGCACTTCGCGGCCACCCGGAGCCGCCGTTCGCACTACACGCTGGGGTTTTAGCTTCGTTACCCGGGGGGTGGGGTTAGCGCTTGTCGGGAAGCGTGGGTACGGTCGTCGTCGCTGGCTGGTTCACCCCAGCCGTGACAGAAATTATTTGACGGAGAATCGGAGGAACCCCGTGGCCCTTCCCCAGTTGACCGACGAACAGCGCGCGGCAGCGTTGGAGAAGGCTGCTGCCGCACGTCGAGCACGTGCCGAGTTGAAAGACCGGCTCAAGCGCGGCGGCACCAACCTCAAGCAGGTCCTGACGGACGCCGAGACCGACGAGGTCCTCGGCAAGATGAAGGTTTCCGCTCTGCTGGAAGCTCTGCCCAAGGTCGGCAAGGTCAAGGCTCAGGAGATCATGACCGAGCTGGAGATCGCTCCGACCCGCCGTCTGCGCGGCCTGGGCGACCGTCAGCGCAAGGCCCTGCTGGAAAAGTTCGACTTTTCCTGATCTGACGCAAGACTGACGAGCAGTAGGGGCCGGACGGCGATGAACCGTGTTGTTGTGCTGTCCGGCCCCTCTGCCGTGGGCAAATCCACGGTCGTGCGCTGCCTGCGTGAGCGGGTGCCCGACCTGCATTTCAGTGTCTCCGCCACGACGCGTGCACCGCGTCCGGGCGAGGTCGACGGTGTTGACTACACATTCGTCTCGGCCGACGAGTTCCAGCGCCTCATCGATGACGGCGAGCTGCTCGAATGGGCCGAAATCCACGGGGGACTGCAGCGCTCCGGCACCCCCGCCCGCCCGGTGCGGGAAGCCATCGCCGCAGGTCGGCCCGTCCTCATCGAGGTCGATCTGGCCGGTGCCCGGGCCGTCAAAGAAGCCATGCCCGAGGTGCTGACGGTGTTCCTCGCGCCACCCAGCTGGGAGGCGCTGGAGAGCCGGCTCATCGGCCGCGGCACCGAGAGTGCCGAGGTGCAGGCCCGTCGCCTGGATACCGCGCGGGCCGAACTGGCCGCTCAGGACAGTTTCGATGTGACTGTTGTGAACAGTCAGTTGGAATCCGCCTGTGCAGAATTGGTATCCTTGCTGGTGGGCCGCTGAGCGGTCTGCGCCTTACCGCACAGATATCGCTGATAGCGACACCAATCTTCACACCGAACGCCGGGAGAATCCTTCGTGAGCACCACTGTCGAGAGCATCGACTCCGACGCCGCCATCGCCTACGACACGCCGCTGGGTATCACCAACCCGCCGATCGACGAGCTGCTGGATCGGGTGTCGAGCAAGTACGCGCTGGTCATCTACGCCGCGAAGCGGGCGCGCCAGATCAACGACTACTACAACCAGCTCGGTGACGGCATCCTCGAGTACGTCGGCCCGCTGGTCGAGCCGGGCCTGCAGGAGAAGCCGCTGTCGATCGCCATGCGCGAGATCCACGGCGACCTGCTCGAGCACACCGAGGGCGAGTAAGGCCGCGTAGGCGCCGGACATGGCCGACCGCAAACGCATCGTCGTCGGAGTCGCCGGAGGTATCGCCGCCTACAAGGCGTGCACCCTGGTTCGTCAGCTGAGCGAGGCCGGGCATTCGGTCCGTGTCGTGCCGACCGAGTCGGCGCTCAAGTTCGTCGGCGCCGCCACGTTTGAAGCACTGTCCGGCAATCCCGTGCACACGGGAGTGTTCGAGGACGTCTCCGAGGTGCCGCACGTCCGGTTCGGCCAGCAGGCCGACCTGGTCGTGGTCGCACCGGCGACCGCCGACCTGATGGCGCGCGCGGTGGCGGGGCGCGGCGACGATCTGCTCACGGCCACGCTGCTCACCGCGCGCTGTCCGGTGCTGTTCGCCCCGGCGATGCACACCGAGATGTGGATGCACCCGGCCACCGTCGACAACGTCGCGACATTGCGGCGTCGGGGCGTCGTCGTGCTGGACCCGGCCTCCGGGCGTCTCACCGGCGCCGACAGCGGTGCCGGACGGCTGCCTGAGGCCGAAGAAATCACCACGTTCGCCCAGCTGCTCCTGGAGCGCGGCGACGCGCTGCCCCGCGACCTGGCCGGCGTCAAGGTCGTCGTCACCGCCGGCGGAACCCGCGAGGCCATCGATCCGGTGCGCTTCATCGGCAACCGCAGCTCCGGCAAGCAGGGCTACGCCGTCGCACGCGTGATGGCCCAGCGCGGCGCCGAGGTCACCCTGATCGCCGGCAACACCGTCGGCCTGGCCGACCCGGCGGGCGTCGACGTCGTGCACATCAGCTCGGCAGCCCAGCTGCGGGACGCGGTGTTCAAGTACGTGTCCGACGCGCACGTCCTCGTGATGGCCGCCGCGGTCGCGGACTTCCGTCCCACCGAGGTAGCGACCACCAAGATCAAAAAGACGCACGGCCCCGGCGAAACCGACGGCGCCCCCGTCATCGAACTGACCCGGACCGACGACATCCTCGCCGGCGCGGTGCGCGCCCGCACCGACGGTCAGCTGCCGAACCTGCGCGCCATCGTCGGATTCGCCGCCGAGACCGGCGACGCCAACGGCGACGTGCTGTTCCACGCCCGGGCGAAGCTGCAGCGCAAGGGCTGTGACCTGCTGGTTGTCAATGCGGTGGGGAACGGCAGGGCCTTCGAGGTCGACGTCAACGACGGTTGGTTGCTGGCGGCGGACGGAGCCGAGTCGGCGCTGGAGCACGGGTCCAAGACCTTGATGGCCAGTCGCATCGCCGATGCGATCACGGCTTTCCTGCGCGGCAAGGACGAATGAACATCGCCTGACCGCGCCGCGGGACGGGTTTGCTGTGCAGGGGTACACGACAGTTGTTGGCCGGGCGTGGATATTATGCGCGGACTAAAGTTTTGGAAGGGATTTGCGACGTGAGTGAAGGTCGGCTGTTTACCAGCGAGTCAGTGACCGAAGGACATCCGGACAAGATCTGCGACGCCATCAGCGATTCGGTGCTGGACGCGCTGCTCGCGCAGGATCCCAAGTCGCGGGTTGCGGTGGAGACCCTGGTGACCACGGGTCAGGTGCACGTCGTGGGCGAGGTGACCACCAGCGCCAAGGAGGCGTTTGCCGACATCCCGCTGATCGTCCGGGACCGGATCCGCCAGATCGGTTACGACCACTCCGACAAGGGCTTCGACTACGCCACCTGTGGCGTGAACATCGGCATCGGCGCGCAGTCCCCGGACATCGCCGCGGGCGTCGACACCGCCCACGAGGCGCGCGTCGAGGGTGCCGGCGACCCGCTGGACGCCCAGGGCGCCGGCGACCAGGGCCTGATGTTCGGCTACGCCATCAACGACACCCCCGAGCTGATGCCGCTGCCCATCGCGCTGGCGCACCGGCTGTCGCGGCGCCTCACCGAGGTCCGCAAGAACAACACCGTCGACTACCTGCGGCCCGACGGCAAGACCCAGGTCACCATCGAGTACCGCGACAACGTCCCGGTCCGCCTGGACACCGTGGTGCTGTCGACCCAGCACGCCGAGGGCGTCGACCTGGACAAGACCCTGGCGCCGGACATCCGCCGCCACGTCGTCGAGACCGTGCTGGCCGACCTGGCCCACGACACCATGGACACCTCCGACTTCCGGCTGCTGGTCAACCCGACCGGCAACTTCGTCGTCGGCGGCCCGATGGGTGACGCCGGTCTGACCGGCCGCAAGATCATCGTCGACACCTACGGCGGCTGGGCCCGCCACGGCGGCGGCGCCTTCTCGGGCAAGGACCCGTCAAAGGTGGACCGCAGCGCGGCGTACGCGATGCGCTGGGTGGCCAAGAACGTCGTCGCCGCCGGCCTGGCCGACCGCGTCGAGGTCCAGGTCGCCTACGCCATCGGCAAGGCCGCCCCGGTGGGCCTGTTCGTCGAGACCTTCGGCACCGAGCACTTCGACCCGGCCCGCATCGAGAAGGCCATCACCTCGGTCTTCGACCTGCGTCCCGGCGCGATCATCCGCGACCTGGACCTGCTGCGCCCGATCTACGCGCCGACCGCCGCCTACGGCCACTTCGGCCGCACCGACATCGAACTGCCGTGGGAGCAGCTGGACAAGGTCGACGACCTGAAGGCTTCCGTCTGACGACGATCAAGCGGCGAGGAACGAGCCGCGTTGAGGAGTCAGACAATCAGGCTTCGGTCTAAACCCGTCACGAAGACAAATGCCCCCGCACTGCGGGGGCATTTGTGTTTGATCAGGCGACCGGCTGTGGCTCCAGTCGACGGCTTCGGTACAGCGCCACGGCGACCAGCAGGCTGATCACCGTGAGCGACAGCCAGATCAGCTCCGGCCGGCCGGCATGACGCGCCGTCTCCATCAGCGCACCTGTGGCGAGATTGCCCACCAGGATGCCGATGCCGACGATGGTGTTGTAGAAGCCGTAGTACGTCGCCACCAGCCGCTCGCCGGCCAGGGACACCACGGTGTCCATCTCGAACGGATAGACCGCGGCCGAGCCGACGGCCAGCAGCGCGGCCGTCAGCAACAGCGCCGCCACCGCGGCCGGCAGACCCCATCGGTCATCGGGCACCACGATCAGCGGGACGAACGCCGCCGCGAGCACCAGCACGCCGATGGTCAGCGACTGGACGCGGCCGTAGCGTGCCGTGAACCAGGCCGTGATGCGGATCTGGCCGCCGATGGCCACCAGGCCCGACACCGCGAAAACTGCCGCTACGATGGCCGATTCGTGGTGCGGCGACAGCACGGCGGCGTGCAGCGGCAACGCCAGGTACACCTGGAACGTCACCACGTAGGTGCCCACCATCGACGCCGCGAACAACAGGAAGGGACGGTTGGCGAGCACGGTGCGCCAGTCGTGCAGGACCGAGACCCGTTCGGCGGCAGCGTGATCGGCGTGGTCTTTCGGCAGCGCGAACAGCTGCGCGATGGTCAGCACCGCGAACACCACGGCCGCCATGCCCGCCGTCACCCGGAAGTCCAGCGCCATCAGGGCCAGGCCCACCAGCGGGCCGGCGAGGATGCCGCCCTGATAGAAGACGTTGAACACCGTGAACGCCGCCACCCGCCGGTCGCCGGAGTCCGCGGCCAGGTAGGCCCGCACCGCCGGGTTGAACAGTGCCCCCGCGAAACCGGTTGCCGCCGAGGCGATCAGCAGCACCGGGAGGGACTGTGCGACCGCCAGCAAGCCGAATGCGGCTGTCCGCAACAGGCACCCCGCCACGATCAGCGGCTTGTAGCCGAGCCGGTCGGCCAGCGTCCCACCGACGATGAACATGCCCTGCTGTGAGAAGTTCCGTACCCCGAGCACCAGCCCGACGGCCCAGCCGGCCAGGCCGAGCGGGCCGGCCAGGTACCCGGCCAGGTACGGCATCAGCATGTAGAAGCCGAGGTTGATGCCGAACTGGTTGAGCATCAGCACCCGGCTGGGCCAGCCGAAGCTGCGGAACTGGGTGAGCACCTGCATC
Organism: Mycobacterium sp. SM3041; assembly: GCF_039668335.1. Classification (NCBI taxonomy): domain Bacteria; kingdom Bacillati; phylum Actinomycetota; class Actinomycetes; order Mycobacteriales; family Mycobacteriaceae; genus Mycobacterium; species Mycobacterium sp. SM3041. The sequence goes on from NZ_JAYXBQ010000044.1 coordinate 300,465, forward strand.
ACAGTGCCGCCGCGTCGGGCCTGCGCACCGTGGTGCACCGGGTCCACGAATGCACCACGCGCTCGGTGTGGTCGGCGATCACGGCGGGCTCGGCGGGTGGCTCGATGCCGAGCAGGCCGTGCTGGCGGCAGTAGTCGTCGTTGTAGATGGTGTCGAAATACCGTTGCGGCCCATCGGGAAAGATCGCGGCGATCGTGGTGTCCGCGTCGTGGTGGCGTGCCGCCCAACCGGCGACCAGTGCCACCGCGCCGCCGCTCCAGCCGCTGCTGGCGTAGCTGGTCGAGGCCAGCGCCCGGCACGCCCACACCGCCTCGGCGGGTGCCACCCAGTGCACCTCCGAGAACGCGTCGTAGTCGACGTTGTCCGGGTAGATGCTCGACCCCAGGCCGCGCATCAGCCGGCTCTGCGCGGGCTGGCCGAAGATCGTCGACCCGATGGTGTCGACGCCGATCAGCAACAGGTCCGGATTGAACTCGCGCAACACTTTTGCCACCCCGGCCGAATGCCCGCCGGTGCCGACCGAGCACACCAGGACGTCGACGGAGCCCAGTTGCGACTGCAATTCGAGGGCGAGATCGCGGTACGCGTCGACGTTGTCGGGGTTGTTGTACTGGTCGGGGTACCAGGCGGTGGGGTCGCCGGCCAGGATCTGGGCCACCCGGTCGCGCCGGGCCTGCTGCCAGCCGCCGGTCGGGTGCGGCTCGGTGACCAGGTCGATGTCGGCGCCATATGCGGCCAGCATGCGCAGCATCATCGGTTCCATGCCCGGATCGGTCACCAGCGTGACCGGGTGCCCGTACACGGTGCCGGCCAGGGCCAGGCCGAGTCCGAGTGTGCCGCTCGTGGATTCGACGATCCGGGCGCCGGGCAGCAGGTCGCCGCGGGCCCGGCCGCGTTCGACCATGTACAGGGCGGGCCGGTCTTTCATGCCGCCGGGGTTGACGCCTTCGAGCTTGGCCCAGAAGCCGCGGTCATCGGTGGTGAACGGGGCGGTGATCCGCAGCACCGGGGTGCCGCCGACCATGGTGCCGGGCCGGTCGTAGCGGGCCAGCCGGCACGGACCCGAAGCCGGTCGAGCGGTTTTTCTGGGCAGGGTGAGATTGGTCGAATTGTTCATGGGTGCATCACTTTTCGCGTCATGCCGCGGCGCGGCAGCGGGATCGGGCAGCAGACACCGACCAGCCACGAAACGCGGCCGATCTGCGCTGACCGATCAGCGTCGGGAGATGCAGAGCCGGGTCAGGACCGCCCGGCCGGTGTGGATCGCCGCCACCTGACGGGGCGGTCCCCGGCTGGTCACCGGCGTCAGTGCGCACCAGCACACCATCGCGACGCAGACGGCCAGCGCGAGGCCGAGAGCCAGGAGGGTGGAGGTGGACCGGGGAAGGCCGATCATCAGATCCGGGGCCGACGGGATCGAATTGTCGCGCAGGTGTGGATGTTCGGCGGTCACCGACGGCAGCGTGTGGCCCGGTGCCACGAGGACGGGGGCCGCATGGGGATGCGTCGCGGCAGCGGGCTTGATGCCCAGCTGCGTGCCGATCCCGAGGCCCAGCAGCGCGACGAGCAGCAGGATCGCCGCCCGCCATCGCATCGGCCTGGTCGTCACCTTCGCGACTGTACCGACGTTTCAGCGCCTATAGCCGTGCCGATGCCGGCGCATGCGGAAAAGTTACCGGGTTCAAATCACTTTCATATCCGCATCGGCCGGAGACTCAGGCGCTGAACTCGTAGTCGTCGAGATCGAAGCGGCGGCTGCGGACGTAGGCCTCCACGGTGGTGGCGGGCCGTAGCGGCACGTCGCCGTTCTTGTCGAAGTAGTAGCTGTTGGCCGACTGGCAACTGTCCTGCCAGAACACCTGGCGGTGGCGCTTGCGCATCATTTCGTCGAAGTAGCGGTCGTTGGCCTCCTGCGAGACCTCCACCCGGTGCGCGCCAAGCTTTTCCGCGCGCTGCAGACACCGCACGATGTGGTGCGTCTGCGCTTCGATCAGCGCGAAATACGACGAACCCACGTAGCCGTACGGCCCCATGACGGTGAAGAAGTTCGGGAAACCGGGGATGCTGACGCCCTCATAGGCCTGCAGTCGCTGCGTCTCCCAGAACTCGCCGAGGGTGTGGCCGCCCGCGCCCGTGACGGGGAACGTCGGCACGCTGTCGACGTCCATCACCTTGAACCCGGTGGCCAGGATCAGCACGTCCACCTCGTGCTCCTGTCCGTCGGCGGTACGTACCCCGGTCGGCGTGATGCGCTCGATGGATTCGGTTACCAGGCTGACGTTTTCGCGGTTGTACGTCGCGAGGTAGCTGTTGTGGAAACCCGGTCGTTTGCAGCCGACCGCGTAGCGGGGCGTGAGCTTGTCACGCACCACCGGGTCGTGGACCTCGCGGCGCAGGAACGACCGCCCCATCCGGGCCGCGCCGTCCGCCAACGGGAAGACGCTGTAGTACTGCGCCGACAGCGGGAAGGTCAGCTCGACGTAGGCCTGGCTGGCCAGCCGCTGCAGCGTCTTGCCGCCGGGAATGCGCATGGCCCAGCGGGCCGGGGCCGGCAGCGGCAGGTCGAGTTTCGGGAAGCACCAGATCGGCGTGCGCTGAAACACCGTGAGGTGCGCCACGATCGGGGCGATCTCGGGGATCACCTGGACTGCCGAGGCGCCGGTGCCGATGATCGCGACCCGCTTGCCAGTCAGGTCGATGTTGCTGTCCCAGCGGGCGGTGTGCAGCGTGATGCCGGCGAAGTCCTCGACGCCGTCGATGTCCGGTGGCTTGGGCACCGTCAGGACGCCGCTGCCGTTGATCAGGAACCGTGCGGTGACGGTGCCGCTGCTGGTGTGCACGCGCCACAGGGCGGCGTCGTCGTCGTACTCGGCGCCGGTGACCTCGGTGCCGAACCGGATGCGGTCCCGCAGCCCGTACTTGTCGACGCAGTGCTCGGCGTAGGCCTTGAGTTCGTGGCCTTTGGCGTAGGTGCGCGACCAGTCGGCGCTCTGCTCGAACGAGAACTGGTAGGAGAACGACGGAATATCCACGGCGACACCGGGATAGGTGTTCCAGAACCAGGTGCCGCCGGGGCCGGAGCCGGCTTCGAGGATTCGGTAGTGACCGAGCCCGGCCCGGTCGAGCAGGATGCCGGCCCCGATCCCGGAGAACCCGGCGCCGACGATCACCGTTTGGACATCAGGCGTTGTCATGGGTCCATACTTGCGGAAATTCAGGCGTAGAGGGCGGCTTTCAGGGCCGCGAGTCCACGGTTGGTGGCCTCGGTCGCCACCGGCGAAGCCAGGGCGAGGCTGACGAACCCGTGCACCATGGTCGGCTCGTTGCTCAACTCGACCGGAACACCTGCTGCGGCAAGCAGTTTGGCGTACTCGGCGCCGTCGTCGCGCAGCGGGTCGTGCTCGGCGGTCCCGATGTACGCCGGCGGCAGACCTGCCAGCGACTCGGCGTTCGCCGGGGCCAGGTCGGTCGGCAGCGCCGAGGCGTCGCTGAGGTCCATGCCCGGCAGGTACCAGGTCAGGAAGGCCGCCGTCACATTGCTGTTGAGCATGGGGGCGTCGGCGTTCTCGGTGAACGACGGCAGCGTGACATCACCCGTCACCACGGGGTACCAGAGCAGCTGGAACGCCAGCTTCGGGCCGCCGGCGTCACGCGCCCGCAGCGCCATCACCGCGGAGATGTTGCCGCCGGCCGAGTCGCCCGCCACCGCGAGGCGCGCCGGGTCGCCACCCAGTTCGGCGGCATGCGCGCCGACCCACTGCAGCGCCGCCCAGGAATCCTCGATGGCGGCCGGGAACGGGTGCTCGGGCGCCAGCCGGTACTCGACCGACACGACGATGGCGCGGGCGCCGACGGCGTGGGCGCGCGCCACATGGTCATGGGTGTCCAGGTCGCCGATGGCCCAGCCGCCGCCGTGATAGAAGACCACGACGGGCAGCGGTCGGGTCTCGCCGTCGATGGGCGGCCAGTAGATGCGGACCGGAATCTGGCCTGCCGCACCGCAGTCGAGCGTACGGTTCTCGATCCGCAGGTCCGGCAGCATCGCCGCGGGCGGCCGCATCGCGGCGATCTTGGCGCGCGCCACTTCGACACCGTCGTCGATGGTGAACTCCAGTGGCACGGCGTCCAGGAGGGCTTTGAGGATCGGGTCGATACCAGGCCGAGTGTCCGGCGTCACATCTGATGTCATGCCTCAGGCTAACGCTGCCTTCAGCGCGGCGATTCCGCGGTCGGCCGCCTCGGTCGTCGCCGGCACCACGCCGTGGTACCCGAGGTAGCCGTGCACCAGGGTCTCGGCGTTGTGCACCTCGACGGAAACCCCGGCCGCGGTGAGCATCTCGCCGTACCGGATGCCGTCGTCGCGCAGTGGGTCGTATCCGGCGACGGCGATGTAGGCCGGGGCCAGCCCGGCCAGCGACTCGGCACGCGCCGGGACCAGGGCGGCCGGTGGGTTCCGCAGGTCGACGCCCGTGGCATACAGCAACGAGAAACCGCCGACGGCGTCGCGGCCCAGGACCGGGGCGTCGGCGTTCTCGGTGAAGGACGGCAGCGACGTGTCCCAGGTGGTCGCGGGGTACCACAGCAGCTGGGCGCGCAGCGCGATGCCGGCATCGCGGGCCAGCTGCGCGACCACCGCGGCGAGATTGCCGCCGGCCGAATCACCAGCCACCGCAAGACGATTCGGGTCACCGCCGATCTCGTCGGCGTGGGCGGCCACCCACTGCGTCACGGCCCAGACGTCGTCGACGGCGGCGGGGAAGGGGTGCTCGGGAGCGAGCCGGTAGTCCACCGACACCACCACGGCGCCGGCACCGGCGGCGTGCAGGCGGGCGGTGCCGTCGTAGGTGTCCAGATCGCCGACCACCCAGCCGCCGCCGTGGAAGAACAGCACCACCGGCGCCGACGGTTCGACGTCCGCGGGCCAGTAGACGCGCACCGGCACGCCGTCGATGACGCGGTCCTCGGCGCGGACCTCCGGGAACACCGCCTTGCGGGGCAGCTCACGGAACCGGGCCCGGGCGGCTTCGACGCCACCGTCCATGGTCAATTGGAACGGAACCGCTTCCAGTACCTTTTGCAGAATGGGATCGAGCGGGGGACGCGCAGTGTCCGACATGAGTTCACCGTACGCACCGCGCCGGCGGCTGTGGCTGGCGGCCGCCGTGATCGCCGCCGGCTATGGCATCTTCCTCATCGCGACGGCGCTGCGGTTGCCGTCGGGCGCCGACCTGATCGGCCAATTCGCCCTGCAGCCCGCGGTCAAGGCACTGCCCGCGCTGCTGCTGGCGGCGGCCGCGGCGAGCCATCCGATCGTCCGCGAACGCAACTGGCTGGTCGCCGCACTGGTGTTCTCGGCCGGTGGTGACTTCCTGCTGGCCGTGCCGGGCTGGCCCATGGGATTCGTCTTCGGGCTCGGCTCGTTCCTGATCGCGCACCTGTGCTTCCTGGCCGCCCTGCTGCCGTTGGCCCGCCGCACGCCGGCGGCCACCGCCGGCGCCGCGGTCCTGGTCGTCATCTGCATCGGGCTCATCGTCTGGTTCTGGCCGAGCCTCGTCGCGCAGCAGATGACCATCCCCGTCACCGTGTACATGGCGGTGCTGGTGGCCATGGTGTGCACGGCACTGTTCGCCGACCTGCCGACCCGCTGGACCGCCCTCGGCGCGCTGTGCTTCGCGGTGAGCGACGGCATGATCGGCATCAGTAAGTTCGTGCTCGGTGACGAGACGCTGGCGGTCCCGATCTGGTGGGCCTACGCCGCGTCGTTGCTCCTGATCACCGCTGGATTCTTCGCCGGCAGGACGGTGTCGGCCGCGTCTGCTACACCGGCTGCGTGACCGTCACCAGACAGCAGGCCGAGCACGAGCCCGTGGCTCGGGTGCTGCCCATGCTGTCGGTGCCGCATCTGGACCGCGAGTTCGACTATCTGGTGCCGGCCGACCTGTCCGACGACGCCCAGCCGGGCGTGCGGGCCAAGGTCCGGTTCAACGGCCGCCTCGTCGACGCCTTCATCCTCGAAAGGCGTTCGGACACCGACCATTCGGGCAAGCTGGGCTGGCTGGACCGGGTGGTCTCGGCCGAACGGGTGCTGACCCCGGACGTGCAGCGCCTCGCCGAGGCGGTGGCCGCCCGGTACGCCGGCAGCCGGCCCGATGTGCTGCGCCTGGCCATCCCGCCGCGGCATGCCACCGTGGAGAAGCAACCGCCGCCGGAGCTTCCGCCGTTCGTTGCGCGCGACGTCGACGCCGGCGCCTGGCAGCAGTACGGCCGCGGCGAGCAGTTCCTCGAAGCGCTTGCCGAGGGCCGGGCCGCGCGCGCGGTGTGGCAGGCGCTGCCGGGGGAGGACTGGGCCCGGCGGCTGTGCGAGGCGGCGGCTGTCGTCGTCAACGCCGGCCGCGCGGCACTGCTGATCGTGCCGGACCAGCGCGACGTCGACGCCGTCCACGCCGCGGCGCTGACGCTCGTCGACGAGTCCCGGGTCGTGGCGTTGTCCGCCGGCCTCGGCCCGTCGCAGCGCTACCGGCGCTGGCTGTCGGTGCTGCGTGGTCAGGCCCGGCTCGTGATCGGCACCCGCAGCGCGGTGTTCGCCCCCGTCGCCGACCTCGGGCTCGTCGTCGTATGGGACGACGGCGACGACTCGCTCGCCGAACCGCGTGCGCCGTATCCGCACGCCCGCGAGGTCGCCATGCTGCGGGCGCACCAATTGCGTTGCGGCGCAATCATCGGCGGCTTCGCGCGCACTGCCGAGGCGCAGGCCCTGGTCCGCAGCAAGTGGGCGCACGACCTGGTGGCGGGCCGCAGCGTGGTGCGCGCCCGGGCGCCACGCGTCGTCGCGCTCGACGACGATGCCCACACCCACGAACGCGACGCCGCCGCCCGCACCGCGCGGTTGCCGTCGATGGCCCTCGGCGCGGCCCGGGCGGCGCTGAGTGCCGGCCGGCCCGTGTTGGTCCAGGTGCCGCGCCGCGGCTACGTGCCCGCGCTGGCCTGCGGTAAATGCCGGACCATCGCGCGGTGCCGCCACTGCACCGGTCCGCTGTCGCTGCCGGACCGCGACACCGTCGGCGCGGTGTGCCGCTGGTGTGGCCGTCAGGACGTCGCGCTGCGCTGCGGCCGGTGCGGTTCGGACGCGGTACGCGCGGTTGTGGTCGGGGCCCGGCGCACCGCCGAGGAGCTGGGCCGGGCCTTCCCGGGCGTTCCCGTCGTCACCTCCGGCGGGGACGCCGTCGTGACCGAGGTGCCCGCGCGCGCCGCCGTCGTGGTGGCGACCCCGGGCGCCGAACCGCGGGCCGACGGCGGTTACGGCGCGGCGCTGTTGCTGGACGGCTGGGCGCTGCTGGGCCGCCAGGATCTGCGTGCGGCCGAGGACACGCTGCGCCGGTGGATGTCGGCAGCGGCCATGGTGCTCGACCGCGCGGCCGGGGGCACCGTCGCGGTGGTGGCCGAATCGTCGATCCCGACGGTGCAGGCGCTGGTGCGCTGGGACCCCGTCGGGCACGCGGAGTCCGAGCTCGACGGCCGTACCGAGGTCGGGCTGCCCCCCGCGGTGCATCTCGCGGCCGTCGACGGCGTCCCGGAGGCGGCGGACGCGCTGCTGGAGGCCGCCGCCCTGCCGCCCGATGCCGAGGTGCTGGGTCCGGTCGACCTGCCGTTCGGTGCCCGTCGTCCGCCCGGAGTGGACCCGGACGCTCCCGTGCACCGCATGCTGGTGCGGGTCTCGCGTGATCGCGGGCTGGTCCTGGCGGCGGCCTTGCGCCGGGCGACCGGCGTGCTCTGCGCCCGCCACGATCAGACGCCGGTGCGGGTGCAGATCGATCCGCTGCACATCGGATGAGTAGGTTCGGCCGCTGCACAAGTAGCCTGGTGGATCGTGCGTATCGTCTTCGCCGGAACCCCGGAACCCGCGCTGCCGTCGTTGCGTCGGCTCATCGCGTCGCCCCGCCACGAGGTGGTCGCGGTGCTGACCCGTCCTGACGCGGCCTCCGGTCGCCGCGGCAAGCCCGCGCCGTCTCCCGTCGCGGAACTTGCTCTGGCCGAAGGCATTCCGGTGCTGCGTCCGGCCAAGCCCAACGAGCCCGAGTTCGTCGCCGAACTCGCCGCGCTGGCCCCCGACTGCTGCGCCGTCGTCGCCTACGGTGCGCTGCTGCGCGACGAGCTGCTGGCGGTGCCCCGGCTGGGCTGGATCAACCTGCACTTCTCGGTGCTGCCGGCGTGGCGCGGCGCCGCCCCGGTGCAGGCCGCCATCGCCGCGGGCGACGAGGTGACCGGTGCCACCACGTTCCAGATCGAACGGGCCCTGGACTCCGGGCCCGTGTACGGCGTGCTTACCGAGGCGGTGCGGCCCATCGACACCGCGGGCGACCTGCTGGCCCGCCTGGCCGACGCCGGCGCCGGTCTGCTAGAGACGACGCTCGACGGTGTCGAGGACGGCGAGCTGACCGCGGTGCCGCAGCCCACCGACGGCGTGACGATCGCACCCAAGGTGACCGTTGAGGACGCGCGCGTGCGCTGGGAGCTGCCCGCGCACGTCGTCGACCGCCGCATCCGCGCGGTCACGCCGAATCCGGGTGCCTGGACCGAGATCGGCCACCTGCGGGTGAAACTCGGACCGGTGGTCCCGGTCGAAGCAGAACCGTTGGCGCCCGGCGTAATTCGCGTGCAGAAATCCGGCGTGCTGGTCGGCACCGGCAGCACTCCGGTGCGCCTGGGCCTGGTGCAACCGCCGGGGAAGAAACTGATGAATGCGGCGGACTGGGCGCGCGGTGCCCGGCTGGACGAAGGTGTGGTGGCCCGGTGACCGAACGGAGCGGACGAGGCGGACGGCAGGGCCGGCCGAACAACCAGGGACGTACCGGCGGCCACCGGCAGCCGGCGGCCCGGGCACAGGCCCCCCGCGGCCCGCGCCGCAAGCCGCTCGATCCGGCCCGCCGCGCCGCGTTCGACGTGCTGCGCGCCGTATCGCAGCGCGACGCCTACGCCAACCTCGCGCTGCCGGCCATCCTGCGCGAGCGCGACATCACCGGCCGCGACGCGGCCTTCGCCACCGAACTGACCTACGGCACCTGCCGCTGCGTCGGGCTGCTGGACGCGGTGATCGAGAGTGCCGCCGGGCGGCCCACCGACCGGATCGACCCGGTTCTGCTGGATCTGCTGCGGCTCGGCGCCTATCAGCTGCTCCGCACCCGCGTCGACGCCCACGCCGCGGTGGACACGACCGTCGAGCAGGCCGGCATCGAATTCGATTCGGTGCGTGCGGGTTTCGTCAACGGCGTGCTGCGCGCCATCGCGAGCAAGGACGAGGCCGCCTGGGTCGCCGAGCTCGCGCCGTCGGCCGCCGCCGACCCGATCGGCCACACCGCGTTCACCCACGCGCACCCGCGGTGGGTGGCGCAGTCCTTCGCCGACGCCCTCGGCGCCGACGCGGGGGAACTCGACGCGATGCTCACCAGCGACGACGAACGCCCCGTCGTGCACCTCGCGGCCCGTCCCGGGGAGATCAGTGCCGAGGAGCTGGCCGCGGCGATCGGCGGCGACGTCGGCCACTTCTCGCCGTACGCGGTGTACCTGCCCGGCGGCGACCCCGGCCAGCTGGACCCGATCCGCGACGGCCTGGCGCAGGTGCAGGACGAAGGCAGCCAGCTGGTGGCCCGCGCACTGACCGAGGTGCCGGTGGAGGGCAACGACAGCCGGTGGCTGGACCTGTGTTCGGGTCCCGGCGGCAAGACCGCGATGCTGGCGGCCATCGCCGCGCAGTGCGGCGCCACGGTGACCGCCGTCGAGCCGACGGAACACCGTGCCGATCTGGTGGAGCGCAACACCGCCGGCATGGGGGTCGAGGTCCTCCGGGTCGACGGCCGCGAGTCTGGCCTGGCGCCCGGATCCTTCGACCGCGTCCTGGTCGACGCCCCGTGCACCGGTCTGGGCGCGCTGCGTCGCCGGCCCGAGGCGCGGTGGCGCCGGCAGCCGTCGGACGTGCCCGGCCTCGCCCGGCTGCAGCGCGAATTGCTTGCTGCCGCAATCAAACTCACCCGCCCGGGCGGCGTGGTGCTGTACGCGACCTGTTCGCCGCACCTGGCCGAGACCGTCGGGGTGATCGCCGACGCGGTGCGCCGTCAGCCGGTCGAACAGATCGACACCCGCCCGCTGTTCGCGCCGGCGGACCGGCTGGGACCCGGACCACATGTGCAGTTATGGCCACATCGGCATGGCACCGATGCGATGTTCGCGGCCGCGCTCAAAGTAGTCTGACCGCCATGGCAGGACCACTGATCGCCCCGTCCATCCTTTCGGCCGACTTCGCCCGGCTCGCCGACGAGACCGCGGCGGTCGAGGGCGCCGACTGGCTGCACGTCGACGTCATGGACAACCACTTCGTCCCCAACCTGACGCTGGGTCTGCCGGTCGTCGAGAGCCTGCTGAAGGTCACCGACATCCCGATGGACTGCCATCTGATGATCGAGGACCCCAAGCGCTGGGCTCCGTCGTACGCCGAGGCCGGCGCCTACAACGTGACCTTCCACGCCGAGGCCACCGACGACCCGATCTCCGTCGCCCGCGACATCCGGGCGGCCGGCGCCAAGGCGGGCCTGAGCGTCAAGCCCGGCACCCCGATCGAGCCCTACCTGGAAATCCTGCGTGACTTCGACACCCTGCTGGTGATGTCGGTCGAGCCGGGCTTCGGTGGCCAGAAGTTCATCGCCGAGGTGCTGCCGAAGGTGGCGCTGGTCCGCAACCTCGTCGACTCCGGTGAGCTCACCCTGGTCGTCGAGATCGACGGCGGCATCAACGACGACACCATCGAAGCCGCCGCCGCGGCCGGCGTGGACTGCTTCGTCGCCGGCTCCGCGGTGTACAACGCGGCGGATCCGGGTGCCGCGGTGGAATCCCTGCGGCGTCAGGCCGCGGCCGCGTCACCGCATCTGGTGCTGTGACGCCGGAGGCCATCGAAGCGGCCATGCGGCTGGCCATCGGCCAGGCCGACGCGGTCAAAGGCACGACGTACCCGAACCCTCCGGTCGGCGCGGTGATCCTGGACCGTGACGGCGAAGTGGCCGGTGTCGGCGGGACCCAGCCGCCGGGGGAGGCGCACGCCGAGGTCATGGCGCTGCGGCGGGCCGGTACCCGGGCCGCGGGCGGCACCGCCGTGGTGACGCTCGAGCCGTGCAACCACCAGGGCCGCACCGGCCCGTGCGTGGACGCACTGCTGGACGCCGGGGTGGCGGCCGTGGTGTTCGCCGTGGCCGACCCCAATCCGGTGGCCGCGGGCGGCGCCCAGCGGCTGACCGATGCCGGTGTGACGGTGTCCTCGGGTGTTCTCGCCGACGAGGTCAGCGGTGGACCGCTGCGGGAGTGGCTGCACCGTCAGCGCACCGGCCGACCCCATGTGACGTGGAAGTTCGCGGCCAGCCTCGACGGGCGCAGCGCCGCTGCCGACGGCACCAGCCAGTGGATCACGGGCCCCGCCGCCCGGGCCGACGTGCACCGGCACCGCGCGGCAGCCGACGCCATCGTCGTCGGCACGGGGACGGTGCTGGCCGACGACCCGACACTGACCGCCCGCCTGTCCGACGGCACCCCGGCGCCCCGTCAGCCGCTGCGGGTGGTGGTCGGGGAACGCGAAATCTCGTCGGAGGCCAACGTCCTGAACGACGATTCCCGGACCATGGTGATCCGGACGCACGATCCGCTCGAGGTGCTGCAGGCGCTGTCGGACCGCACCGATGTGATCCTCGAAGGCGGGCCGACGCTGGCCGGGGCATTCGTCCGGGCGGGACTCGTGGACCGGATTCTGGCGTATCTGGCGCCGACGCTGCTGGGCGGACCCATCACGGCGATCGACGACGCCGGGGTGTCGACCATCTCGCAGGCCCGCCGCTGGCGTTTCGACGGCGTCGAGACCGTCGGGGCCGACGTGCGGCTCAGTCTCGTGCCGAACTGATTGCTCGGGCGCTTCCAGCGAACTTTTCGCGCCGTGCGCGGCGGTTCGGCGCGGGAGTACGGGCGGGTCTGAAGGCCTGAACTGATTCCCGATCGTGGCTGAGATGTGCGATTCACCGTGACGCTCAATGTGAGTGGGCTCACCGCGGCCCATCTTTAGTTTTGCTAATCGTTACCACTTCGAGATCAACGCCGCGACATTCGCGCAGGAGGCCGCGATTTCGCATCCGTAAAATTGAGGGCAGACACCGGATCATCTGGATCCGGCTGAAATATCGCGCTCACCGATGTCGTTAGAGCGAAGGTGATCACGAGCAAAGGATAAGAGCATGACTGCACTGCAGGACTGGCTCAGCTTCCGTCCGAGTGAAGATGGCATCCGGGACATGATGTTCCGCCGGCCCCTACGGGCGGTGCTGAGTGTCGTCGAAGAGTTCGACGAAGCCGTGGACGTCGCGCTGGAACGCCTCGCGGCCCACGCGAACGGGTCCCACCCGGATCCGGCGCCCGCGCCGACCCCGGCGTACATCCCGGACAACGTGGTGCTGATGCGCCCGGGCATCGAGCGCTGCTAGCCCGGACAACAGGCCAGATATAACGGAGCCGCAGAGTCGATCGACTCTGCGGCTCCGTTGTCGTTACGGCCTACGCCACCGGCGCGGGATCGACCTCGGGAGCGGTCTCCGGCTCCTCGGCCTGCTCGTGGCGACCGGCGATCAGCAGACCGGCCAGCGCACCCACCACACACACGATCGCGGTGATCAGGAAGATCGAGCTGTACTGCATGGTGTAGGCGGTCTTCACGTTCTTGGCGATCTGCTCCGCAGCGTCGGCAAGGCTGCCGCCCTTGGCCGGCGGCAGGGCGGCCAGGTTCTGGTTGAACTTGTACAGACCCCACGCGGACAGCGCCGCCATACCGATCAGCATGCCGATCATGCGGGACACCACGACCGCCGCCGAGGCGATGCCGTGCTGTGCCGTCGGGACCACGCGCAGCGTCGCCGATGTCAGCGGTCCGATGACCAGACCCAAGCCCAGGCCGGCGATGATCAGATCGGTCGGCAGTGTCGGGAGCTTCACGATCGCGAGGTCGTGGGTGGCTTCCAGCACGTTCATGTCCCAGTGCGAGACCAGCAGATACGCGGCGGCTGCGATGAGCAGACCGACGAACGCGACGATCCGGTCGCCGATCCGGGTGGCGATCCACCCGCCGACCAGCGCGCCTACCGGCAGCGCACCCAGGAACCACGCGAGCTTGAAGATCGCATGCGCCTGGTCGATGCCGAGCACACCGCGGCTGAACAACTCGACGTTCACCAGCGTGACCATGAGCGCCGCGCCCGCGCACAGCGACGACGCCAGGCCCGCCAGGAACGGCCGGAAGTGCACGCCCACCGGATCGATCAGCTTGGTGCGGGCCATCTTCTCCCACACGAAGAACGCGACCGCGACGACCGCGGCGGCGATCAGCAACGGCGGGCCGTTTTCCGGGAGCACCTGCTTGCCGTCGGGGTTGGGGTTGTACAGCCCCCACGTCGCCAATCCCAGGGCGACGGCGAGCAGCACGCCGCCCAGGACGTCGATCTTCTCGGGCTTCTCGGTCTCGATGCGTGACGGCAGGCTGAAGTGGATCATCACGATGGCCGCGAGGGTCAGCGGCACGTTGATCCAGAAGACATCCCGCCAGTCGTGCAGCAGCCACACCACGGCGACGCCGTACAGCGGGCCGAGCACGCTGCCCAGCTCCTGCGCGGCACCGATACCGCCCAGCACACCGGCGCGGTTGCGCGCGGCCCACAGATCGGCGGCCAGCGCGAGCGTCACCGGCAGCAGCGCGCCACTGGCGACGCCCTGGATGGTCCGGCCGACGATCAGCTGGATCAGCGGCTCGACCATCTCGTTCGCCGGGGCGAACATGCCGGCAATCGCCGTGACGATCGAGCCGACCGCGAACAGCGCGAGGCTCGCCTGGAGCACGAGCTTGCGGCCGAACCGGTCGGAGGCCCGGCCCAGCAGCGGCATCGCCGCGATGTAGCCCAGCAGGTACCACGTGACCACGGGCGTGACCTGCTGGATCTTGTTGATCGGGATGCCGATCCCGTCCGGCGGGTCCTTCATCATGTCGGTCATGATCGTCACGACGACATAGGTGTCGAGCGCGCCGAGCAGGACCGCGAGACTGCCTGCGGCTATGGCGACGTGGCGGTTGCTACCCCCGGCCATTACTGAACGTCGGGCTTGTTGACGGTGACCGGCTTACCCCAGTCCGTCAGCGTCATCTGCAGGTTGTTGCCCGGGCTGGTCTCCAGCTGCGCCTGCGCCAACTGGTGGTTGCCACCTTCTTCGATCCAGGCGGTGCCCGGCAGCGCGGTGGTGACCTTCAGCTGCGGGGCGATCTTGTTGACCGCCTCGGCGCTGACGGTGCCGGTGACCTTGACGGTCTTGACGCCGTTGATGTCCTCGCGGCCCACGGCCTTGGCGTCGGTGAAGTTGTCCAGGATGTTGGCCAGGCCGGTCTCCGGGCGCAGGATCGCCGAGATGTCGTAGATGGCGTCGGCGGGGCCGAAGTCGGACAGCGGGCCACCGGACGACAGCGAGGCGTACAGGTGGTTGTCGTAGACGACGAACGGCGCGTCCTGGACGCCCATGCCGCCCACCGACAGGTTGGCCTTGCCCTGGCCGGCGACGGCCGGGGTCAGCGTCATGTCGCCGGTCAGCTTGGTGACCGTCAGCTTGGCGATCTTGCCGTTGACGGTCAGGACCAGGTGCACGCTCTGCTGGCCGCGGGTGGTGTCGGCGGACTGCTTGAGCAGCGCCGCGGCGTCCGGCAGCGGCGCCGACGGGGCCTCGGACTTCGAGCATCCGGAGACCAGGAGCACCCCGGCCATCACGGTGGAGAGTAGGGAAACAAGCATGGCGGAGCGTTTGCGCGTCTGCATGTCCTGCATCGTAATAGGTGCGCCCGACTAACAAGTTGCCTCGATCGGCCTGCCGGACGCCGATGGCTAGGCTGAGGTCCATGTTCACCGGCATTGTCGAAGAGCTCGGCGAGATCGTCAGCAAGGACCAACTGGCCGACGCGGCGCGGTTCGTCATCCGCGGCCCGTTGGTCACCACTGATGCCGGGCACGGTGACTCGATCGCGGTGAACGGCGTTTGTCTGACGGTTGTGGACGTGCTGCCCGACGGCGCGTTCTCCGCCGACGTGATGGCCGAGACCCTGAACCGGTCCAGCCTCGCCGGCGTCGAGGTCGGCGGCCGGGTCAATCTGGAGCGCGCCGCGGCGCTCAACAGCCGGCTGGGCGGGCACATCGTGCAGGGTCACGTGGACGGCACCGGCACTGTGTTGTCGCGCACACCGTCCGAGCACTGGGAGGTCGTGCGCATCGCGCTGCCGCCGCAGCTGGCCCGGTATGTGGTCGAGAAGGGCTCGATCACCGTCGACGGGGTGTCGCTGACGGTGTCCGGCCTGGGCCGTGACGAGCAGGGCGACTGGTTCGAGATCTCTCTGATTCCAACCACGTTGCAGCTGACGACGCTGGGCCGTGCCCCGGTGGGGACCACCGTGAACCTGGAAGTCGACGTCATCGCCAAATACGTCGAGCGGCTGCTCACCCCGGCGCAGTAGTCCCGGTCACGCTGCGTCCGCTGAGCGGACGAGCGGGAGTAAGTCGGCCGGTACCAGTGGTTCATACTGGTAGGTGATCAACATGGCCCTGATGTGGCCACGGCAAGGGTGGTGGAGATGACGAGGCTTGATTCCGTCGAGCGGGCGATTGCCGATATCGCGGCGGGCAAGGCTGTCGTCGTCATTGACGACGAAGATCGCGAGAACGAGGGCGATCTGATCTTCGCCGCGGAGAAGGCGACGCCGGAACTGGTGGCCTTCATGGTCCGCTACACCTCCGGCTACCTGTGTGTGCCGCTCGACGGCGCGATCTGCGACAAGCTGGGCCTGCTGCCGATGTACGCGGTGAACCAGGACAAGCACGGCACCGCGTACACCGTCACGGTCGATGCGAAAAAGGGTGTGGGAACCGGTATTTCGGCTTCCGACCGGGCCAAGACCATGCAGGCCCTGGCTGACCCGGATGCCGTCGCGGACGATTTCACCAAGCCCGGACACGTAGTTCCGTTGCGCGCCAAGGACGGTGGCGTGCTGCGCCGTCCCGGTCACACCGAGGCCGCTGTCGACCTGGCCCGGCTGGCCGGACTGCAGCCCGCCGGCGCGATCTGCGAGATCGTCAGCCAGAAGGACGAGGGCTCCATGGCCCAGACCGACGAGCTGCGTGTCTTCGCCGATGACCACGACCTGGCGCTTATCTCGATCGCCGATCTGATCGAGTGGCGCCGCAAGCACGAGAAGCACATCGAGCGCGTCGCCGAAGCCCGGATTCCGACCCGGCACGGTGAGTTCCGGGCCGTCGGCTACACCAGCATGTACGAGGACGTCGAGCACGTGGCCCTGGTGCGCGGCGACGTCTCGCCGGAGAACGGTGACGACGTGCTGGTGCGGGTGCACTCCGAGTGCCTCACCGGTGACGTGTTCGGCTCGCGGCGCTGCGATTGCGGCCCCCAGCTCGACGCTGCCATGGAAATGGTGGCCAACGAGGGCCGCGGCGTGGTGCTGTACATGCGCGGACATGAAGGCCGCGGCATCGGGCTGCTGCACAAGCTGCAGGCCTACCAGCTGCAGGACGCCGGTGCCGACACCGTCGACGCCAACCTAGAGCTCGGCCTGCCCGCCGATGCCCGCGACTACGGCATCGGCGCGCAGATCCTGGTCGACCTCGGTATCCGCTCCATGCGGCTGCTGACCAACAACCCGGCCAAGCGCGTCGGCCTGGACGGCTACGGCCTGCACATCATCGAGCGTGTGCCGCTGCCCATCGGCCCCAACGCCGACAACATCCGGTACCTGATGACCAAGCGGGACCGGATGGGCCACGACCTCATCGGCCTCGACGATTTCGCCGGTGACGCAACAGACGGAGAAGGCAAATGAGCGGTGTCGGTGTTCCGGACATGCCGGCGCTCGACGCGTCCGGAATCAAGCTGGCCATCGTCGCCAGCACCTGGCACACCACCATCTGTGACGCGCTGCTCGACGGCGCCCGCCGGGTGGCCACCGCATCGGGTATCGCCGAACCGACCGTGGTCCGCGTGCTCGGTGCCATCGAAATCCCGGTCGTGGCACAGGAATTGGCCAAGAACCACGATGCCGTGATCGCGCTCGGTGTGGTGATCCGGGGTGGCACGCCGCATTTCGACTATGTATGTGACGCCGTCACGCAGGGTTTGACGCGGGTGTCGCTCGACGAGTCGACACCGGTCGCCAACGGCGTGCTGACGGTCAACACCGAGGAGCAGGCCATCGACCGCGCCGGCTTGCCGGGCTCGGCGGAGGACAAGGGCGAACAGGCCGCCTCGGCCGCGCTTGCCACCGCGATCACGCTGCGCGACCTGCGTCGATGACGAAGGGAACCGGCAGCTGGGACCTCGAGGTCCGGCCGCAGCGCGTGAAGTACGTCGCCTACGCCGCGGCCGCCGTCATCATCGCCGTGCACGTCACGGTCGGTGCGCTGCTGAAAATCGGTGCCACCGGGGTGATCTTCCAGACCGCAGACCAGGTGTCGATGGCGCTGCTCGGCATCATCCTGGCCGGTGCGGTGCTGCTGCCGACGCGGTCCCGGCTGCGGGTCGGACCGGCCGGCATCGTCGTCCGTAACGTCTTGAGCGACAAGACCATTGCCTGGTCGGACATCGTCGGGGTGTCGTTCCCTCTGGGCGCGCGCTGGGCCCGGGTTGATCTGCCCGACGATGAGTACGTCCCGATCATGGCCATCCAGACCGTCGACAAGGCCCGGGCCGTCGACGCGATGGACCGCCTGCGGGAGCTGGTCGCGAAATACCGCCCGGATCTCAGCTCAGCGTCAAAGACATCGTGAGTTCGTCTGCCGGGCCGGAGCTTTGGGAACCCTCGGCCGGGTCGGCGGTGGCGACGAACCCGAAGGCGCGGTAGACCCCGAGCGCGGCGGTGTTGTCGCGATGTACCCGCAGCGTCACGATCTGCGCGCCGAGGCCGCGGCCCCAGTCGATGGCGGCGGTCAGCAGCGTGCGCGCCACCCCGTGGCCGCGGGCGACCGGATCGGTCCACAGCGAGTAGAGGTACACCGAGCTCGGACTGGACCGATGCGCCGCGATCAGGCCCACCAGCTGGTCCTCCTGAGCCACGGCGAACTGGGCGTGTGCCCGCAGCCGCCGGCGCCACTGCGTCCCGGTGAAGCTCATCTCGGTGCGGTATTCGGCGTCGTCGGTCCCCGCGGAATCGGCCAGCGCGCGTAGCCGCAGCGCCGCGAACACCCGCCAGTCGGCTTCGGTGAGCCGGATCACCCCCACCTGGGTGCTCCCTCCCATGGGATAGAATTTGCTGATAGTGACCGATTTTCGCATGCCTTCGCCGCCGCCGGACGTCGTGGCGATCGCACCCGCCGAACTGGTCGGCCGCCTTGGTGCGTACCCGACGGTGACCGTGCCGATCTGCCAGGGCCGGACCGTCGACACCGCGTGGCTGTGGCACCACCTCGCCGAACCCGCGGACTATTTCGGGCTGATCATGCCGTCCCCGGCCGATCTTGGTGCCGCTGTGGCGCGGTTCGAGGGGCAGCTGGTGGCCGTGACCGTCACGATCACCGACGGTGGCCGGTGCGCGGTGACGGGCACACCCTCGCGGCTGTACGAACCCGAGCCGGTCCGGATCGGCCGGCGCGACAGTGACTGGACCCCACCGGCGGCGACCGACGCGCAGTGGCTGCGGATGGCGGCCCGGACCACCAGTCTGGGCACGGTGGACCTGTTGCTGCGCCGGTTGGCCGACCAGGGCTGCGTGGACGGTATCGGGCCCGGCTCTGACGTGACGCCCGCCGTGGCCGGCGCGCTGGTCCTCGACATCGGCGCCGCACTGGTGGGTGTCGAGAACACCGAACCCGTCTCGATCCTCGAGCAATTGCAGGCCTGCGGTGTGGTGCGACCCGTCGTGCGGCGCGCCGCCGTGCCCGCCGGCCAGGTGCTGCGCGCCTGGTGGATCTCACCGCAGTACCGCACGCACCCCGTCGCACAACTCGGCGACCATGCCGCCGGAGTTGATTCCTCCTATCCGCCGTTCCTGGAGCAGCTGTGACCAAACCTTTTGTCCCACAGTCCTACAAGTCGTTCCGCATCGACGGCTACGACATCGAGGACGGCGTGTTCCACGGGCGCTACACCATGTGCGGGGCCGATGCGGCCGACGACGTCAGCTTCGCCGAGACCGTCGATTTCGGCGCCACGCTGGGCGGTGGCCGGCCCGACGACCGGCTGCTGCGGCTGCTGACGCTGACCTGCGCGCTGAGTTATTACAAGGCGGCCGCGCCGCCGCAGATCGAGATCGCTTTCCCGACTTACGATTTCGAGCGGGAGTACCTGCGTCAGGTGCTCGCGGGCGGGCTCGGCGAGTACGCCTACCGCAACAATCTGCCGGGCGCGTTGAGCCCGGAGCTCACCGGCGACCGCGCCGAGATCGGCGAACAGCAGCCGGATACCTGGAACGCCGACGCGCCGCCGCTGGTGCCGGTCGGCGGCGGCAAGGACTCGGTGGTGACCATCGAGGCCCTCGCCCCGCTGCGGCCGGTGTTGTTCAACGTCAACAGGTTCGATCCGATCGACCGGTGCGTCGAGATCAGCGGGCTGCCGCACGTGCGCGTGATGCGGACCATCGACCGCACCCTCATCGACGTCAACGCCGCGGGCGCGTACAACGGGCACATCCCGGTGACGGCGATCAACAGCATCATCGGCTTGATCGTGGCCGACGCCAACGGCCTGGGGCCGGTGGTGCTGTCCAACGAGCGGTCGTCCAACGTCGGCAACGTCGAGTGGATGGGCCAGGACATCAACCACCAGTGGTCCAAGAGCGTCACCTACGAGACGCTGTTGCGCGACACCCTCGCCGCGTACGGGCTGAACCCGGACCGGTACTTCTCGCTGCTGCGGGGTCTGTCGGAGTCGCAGATCGCCGACCGGTTCGCGGCCAGCCCCCAGTATTTCCGCGCGTTCATCAGCTGTAACCGGCCGTTCGCGCTGGATGCCGGCCGCCGCGGCGCCACGTGGTGCGGGCATTGCCCGAAGTGTCAGTTCGTCTTCGTGCTGATGGCGCCGCGGCTGGGCCGCGACGAGGTCGAGGCGATCTTCGGGCGGAACCTGTTCGAGGACACCGACAGCCGGGCCGAGTTCGAGGACATCCTCGGGGTCGGCGCGCACAAGCCGTTCGAGTGCGTCGGTGAGTACTACGAGGCCGCCGAGTCGATGCTGACCATCCTCGACGACGAGGCCTGGGCCGGCCTGCCGCTGGTCGAGCAGTTCCGCAGTGCGCGAGCCGATCTGGAGCGCGTCGCCGCCGACCACGACGACAGCCCGGCAGTGCAGTACGTACCCGAGCGCTACCGCGCCGCCCTGGACGACCGGCCGTGACGTCACAACGTCCGCAGCTCGCCGGTGTCGCCGTCGGCATCTGGGGCTTCGGCAAGGAGGGCCAGTCGCTGGCCCGGACCGCGGCGGCCGAGGGCGCGGCGCGGATCGACGCCGTCGACGACGCCGGCCGCGGCACCCTGGACGCGCCGACCGACATCGCCAACCTGAGCCTGTGGCGCGGCGCCGAACACCTGACCCGACTGGCGGACTGTGACGTGGTGTTCCTCAGCCCCGGGATACCCTGGCATCAGCCGTTTTTCGCCGAGCTGCGCGCCGCAGGCGCCACCTTGTCGAGCGCCGCCGACTGGTACCTGCACCGCTACGCGGCACAGACCGTCGGCGTCACCGGGACCAAGGGCAAGAGCACGACGGCGTCGTTCCTGTCGCACCTGCTGCGGCGGCTCGGCGCCGATGCCGTGGTGGCGGGAAACATCGGCACCCCGCTGTCGGACCTGGCGCCGGCGCCGGACGCCGTCGTCGTCGCCGAGCTGTCCAGCCAGCAGTGCGCGCTGGTGACTGCGTCACCGCGGATCTCGGTGATCACCAACCTCTTCGAGGACCACCTGGACTGGCACGGCGACATCGACGCCTACCACGGCGCGAAGGCCAACATCTTCAGCCACGGCGGCGAGGTGCTGATCACCACGCCGCAGGTGCTGGCGGCTCTCGAGCGACTGGGTATCGCGCCGCCACCGGTGGTGCGCACCGTCGACGCGGCGGACGTGACGCGTCCCGAGGGGGATTACGTCATGGCCTACGAACACAACGTCGTCAACGGCGCACTGGCGGCCGTCGCGGCCGCCGAGGTGCTCGGCCGGCCGGTCACCGAGGACGAATTCCTCGGCGCGGTAACGACATTCGAGGCGCTGCCGCACCGGCTGCAGGTCGTGCGCCGCACCGGGGGAGTGCGCTGGATCGACGACACCCTGGCCACCACCGGGGAGAGCGTCGTCGCCGCGCTGCGCTCGATGCGGCCCGACGACCGGGTGGCGCTCATCGTCGGCGGCATGGACCGTCAGCTCGACTACGACCAGATCGACGACTATCTGCTCTCGGGCGCACGTGACGTTCACCTCATCCAGGGACCGACCAACGGCACCGCGATCGGTCGCCGCTTCGCCGCGGCGCAGCCCGCGTGCGTGCACCCGGTGGACAGTCTGCAGGCGGCGGTGCAGGTCGCGGCCGCCGTGCCGGGGGTGACGGCCGTGCTGCTGTCGCCGGGCGCCGCGAGCTATGACCTGTACGCGAACTACGTGGCCAAGGCCGCGGCGTTCTGCGAGCTCATCGATGCTGTCAGCCCGTCGAACTAACCTGTAACAGTGCCTGATCCATCGACGTACCGGCCTGCGCCGGGAACCATCCCGTTGGAACCGGGGGTGTACCGGTTCCGGGATCCGCACGGTCGGGTCATCTATGTCGGCAAGGCCAAGAGCCTGCGCAGCCGGCTGAACTCGTATTTCGCCGACCTGTCGGCACTCGCGCCGCGAACCCGGCAGATGGTGACGACGGCCGGCAGCGTCGAGTGGACGGTCGTCACGACCGAAGTCGAAGCGCTGCAGCTGGAATACAACTGGATCAAGGAATTCGATCCGCGCTTCAACATCCGGTACCGCGACGACAAGTCGTACCCCGTGCTGGCGGTGACCCTCAATGAGGAGTACCCGCGGCTGTTCGTCTACCGCGGTCCGCGCCGCAAGGGCGTCCGGTACTTCGGTCCGTACTCGCACGCCTGGGCCATCCGCGAGACGCTGGATCTGCTCACGCGGGTGTTCCCGGCGCGCACCTGTTCGAACGGAGTGTTCAAGCGGCACAACCAGATCGGGCGGCCCTGCCTGTTGGGCTACATCGACAAGTGCTCGGCGCCGTGCGTCGGCGGGGTGACCGCCGCCGAGCACCGCAAGATCGTCGAGGACTTCTGCGACTTCCTGGCCGGCAAGACCGACCGGCTGGCGCGGGACATGGAACAGCAGATGACCGAGGCCGCCGAGGAATTGGAGTTCGAGCGCGCCGCGCGGCTGCGCGACAACATCTCGGCGCTCAAGCGGGCACTCGAGAAGCAGGCCGTCGTGCTCGGTGACGGCACCGACGCCGACGTGGTGGCCTTCGCCGACGACGACCTGGAAGCCGCCGTGCAGGTGTTCCACGTCCGGGGCGGCCGGGTGCGCGGTCAGCGCGGCTGGGTCATCGAGAAGTCGGGCGAGCCGGGGGAGTCCGGCGAGGACTATCTGGTGAGCCAGTTCCTCACGCAGTTCTACGGCGATCAGGCCGAACTGCGCGGCGCCGGACCGACCGACGAGGCCACCAACCCGGTACCGAAAGAGGTTCTGGTGCCGGTACTTCCGGACAACGCCGGCGAACTGGCCGACTGGTTGTCGGGCCTGCGGGGGTCGCGGGTGCAGTTGCGCGTCGCGCAGCGTGGCGACAAGCGCGCCCTGGCCGACACCGTGCAGCGCAACGCGCAGGACGCGCTGGCGCAGCACAAGCTCAAGCGGGCCGGCGACTTCAACGCCAGATCGGAAGCACTGCAGAGCATTCAGGACTCGCTGGAGTTGGACGACGCGCCGCTGCGCATCGAGTGCGTCGACATCAGCCACGTGCAGGGCACCGACGTGGTGGCCTCGCTGGTGGTGTTCGAGGACGGGTTGCCGCGCAAGTCCGACTACCGGCACTACGCCATCCGGGAGGCCGCCGGCGGCGGCCGGTCCGACGACGTCGCGTCCATCGCCGAGGTCACCCGCCGGCGCTTCGCGCGCCACGTCGCCGATACCCAGGTGCTGGAGAACGCCGACGTGACCGATGCCACCGAAACCCCGGTGCGGCCAAAGCGTTTCGCCTATCCGCCCAACCTGTTCGTGGTCGACGGCGGCGCACCCCAGGTGAACGCGGCGGCCGCGGTGCTCGACGAACTGGGCGTCACCGACGTGGCGGTCATCGGACTGGCCAAGCGCCTGGAAGAGGTGTGGGTCCCCGAGCAGCCGGACCCGCTGATCATGCCGCGCAACAGCGAGGGCCTGTATCTGTTGCAGCGGGTGCGCGACGAGGCCCACCGGTTCGCCATCACCTATCACCGCAGCAAACGGTCGAAGCGGATGACGGCGTCGGTGCTCGACGCGATCCCGGGTCTCGGTGAGCACCGGCGCAAGGCGTTGGTCACCCACTTCGGTTCGGTGGCACGGTTGAAGGAGGCCGGCGTCGAGGAGCTGACGGCGGTGCCGGGCATCGGGGCGGCGACGGCGCAGGCGGTCGTGGATGCGCTGCGCTCGGATTCCCCGGGGCCCGATTCCCCGCCGGAACCGGGGGCGGCGCCGACGGTTATCGGCAATGATCGGACAGAGCAGTGAGCGCGCAGCACCAGCGGATGAGCAACGGGGGACGGACGAAGTCGTGACGGACGATCAGATGGACGGTGCTGCCGGCGAGATCGACGTGGTTCTGGTCACGGGTCTGTCCGGTGCCGGCCGCGGCACCGCCGCCAAGGTGCTCGAAGATCTCGGCTGGTACGTCGCCGACAATCTGCCCCCGGAGTTGATCACCCGGATGGTCGAGCTGGGTCTGGCCGCCGGCTCGCGCATCACCAAGCTGGCCGTGGTGATGGACGTCCGTTCGCGCGGCTTCACGGGCGACCTGGATTTCGTGCGCCGGGAACTGGCGACCCGCAGCGTCTTCCCCCGGGTGCTGTTCCTGGAGGCCTCCGACGACATCCTGGTGCGCCGCTACGAGCAGAACCGGCGCAGTCACCCGCTGCAGGGCAACCAGACGCTCGCGGAAGGCATTGCCGCCGAACGGAGATTGCTGGAGTCGGTGCGCGCCACGGCCGATCTGATCATCGACACGTCGACGCTGCCGGTGCCGGCGTTGCGCGCCAGCATCGAGCGCGCCTTCAGCGGGGAGGCTGTCGCCGGCACGAGCGTGACCGTCGAGAGTTTCGGCTATAAATATGGTCTGCCGATGGACGCCGACACCGTGATGGATGTCCGGTTCCTGCCGAATCCGCATTGGGTCGACGAGTTGCGGCCCCATACCGGGCAGCATCCGGCGGTTCGGGACTACGTGCTGGGACAAGAGGGCGCCGCCGAGTTCCTGGACACCTACCATCGGCTGCTGGGGGTTGTGATCGACGGCTATCGCAGGGAGGGGAAGCGCTACATGACCGTGGCCATCGGCTGCACCGGCGGCAAGCATCGCAGTGTCGCGATCGCCGAAGCGCTGGCGGGCCGGCTGCGTGGCGGTGACCACCTGACCGTGCGCGTGCTGCACCGGGATCTGGGGCGCGAATGACGGAAGATCGGGCTCCCGCACGCATCGTGGCGCTCGGCGGCGGGCACGGCTTGTACGCGACGCTGTCCGCGGCGCGCCGGCTGACGCCGCATGTCACCGCTGTCGTCACCGTCGCCGATGACGGCGGTTCCTCGGGCCGGCTGCGCTCCGAACTGGACATCGTGCCCCCGGGTGATCTGCGAATGGCGTTGGCGGCCTTGGCATCCGACAGTCCACACGGGCAGCTGTGGGCCACCATCATCCAGCACCGGTTCAACGGCAGCGGCGCGCTGGCCGGTCACCCGATCGGCAATCTCCTGCTCGCCGGCCTCAACGAGGTGCTGGCCGACCCGGTCGCCGCGCTCGACGAGCTGGGCCGGATCCTCGGGGTCAAGGGCCGCGTGCTGCCGATGTGCCCCATCGCATTGCAGATCGAGGCCGACGTGTCGGGGCTCGAGGCCGATCCGCGGATGAGCCGCGTGATCCGCGGTCAGGTCGCAGTCGCCACCACACCGGGCAAGGTGCGCCGGGTCCGGCTGCTGCCGGGCGATCCGCCGGCGACCCGGCAGGCCGTCGACGCCATCATGTCGGCAGACCTCGTGGTGCTCGGTCCGGGTTCCTGGTTCAGCAGTGTCATCCCGCATGTGCTGGTGCCCCAGCTGCTGGCCGCGCTGCAGGCGACCGAGGCACGCCGGGCCCTGGTGCTCAACCTCGCCGCCGAGCCGGGGGAGACCGCCGGGTTCTCCGCGGAGCGTCATGTGCACGTGCTCTCGCAGCACGCCCCGGGCCTGACGGTCCACGACATCATCGTCGACGCCGCGAGCGTCCCCAGCGAACGGGAACGCGACCAACTGCGCCGGGCGGCGTCGTTTCTCGAGGCTCAGGTCGAGTTTGCTGACGTATCCCGACCTGGTACACCTTTACATGACCCGGCACGGCTTGCGGCTGCGCTGGAGCGGGTGCGTCGTGGTGGCAGCGCACCGGCCCGGCCCGCATACGAGCCATCTACTCCCGCCGCTCGGTCGGCCGACGGATTACTCCGTCAGCAGCCGGCCCCTGAAGGACCAAGAGGTGACGATTCGTGGCGATGACTTCGGAAGTGAAGGACGAGCTGAGCCGGCTGGTCGTCAACTCGGTGACCGCACGCCGGGCCGAGGTGGCGTCGCTGCTGCGGTTCGCCGGCGGCCTGCACATCGTGGCCGGACGCGTCGTCGTCGAGGCCGAGGTCGACCTGGGCAGCATCGCCCGGCGGCTGCGCAAGGACATCTACGACCTGTACGGCTACAACGCCGTCGTACACGTGCTGTCGGCCAGCGGCATCCGCAAGAGCACCCGGTATGTGGTGCGCGTCGCGCAGGACGGTGAGGCGCTGGCGCGGCAGACCGGGCTGCTCGATCTGCGTGGCCGACCCGTGCGTGGCCTGCCGGCCCAGGTGGTCGGTGGCAGCGTCGGCGACGCCGAGGCGGCGTGGCGCGGTGCGTTCCTGGCGCACGGTTCGCTGACCGAGCCCGGGCGGTCGTCGGCGCTCGAAGTCAGTTGCCCCGGACCGGAGGCGGCGCTGGCGCTCGTCGGTGCGGCCCGCCGGCTCGGGGTCAGTGCCAAGGCGCGCGAGGTCCGCGGCAGCGACCGCGTGGTGGTGCGCGACGGCGAGGCGATCGGCGCGTTGCTGACCCGCATGGGCGCCCAGGACACCCGGCTCAATTGGGAAGAGCGGCGGATGCGCCGCGAGGTGCGTGCCACCGCCAACCGGCTGGCCAACTTCGACGACGCGAACCTGCGCCGGTCCGCACGGGCGGCCGTCGCGGCCGCGGCGCGGGTCGAACGGGCGCTCGACATCCTCGGGGACACCGTGCCCGACCACCTGTCGGCCGCGGGCCGGTTGCGCGTCGAACACCGGCAGGCGTCGCTCGAGGAACTGGGCCGGTTGGCCGACCCGCCGATGACGAAAGATGCTGTGGCAGGCCGGATTCGGCGCCTGCTGTCGATGGCCGACCGCAAGGCCAAGCTGGAGGGCATCCCGGACACCGAGTCCGCCGTTACCCCCGACCTGCTCGACGACGCCTAGCTGTCCGCGCGTCGGAGTCCGGCGTGGAGTTCGTCACAGCACTAGGCTGGCTGAGGATTCACCGCATGACCTGTCCAGGATTACCGGCGAGGGAGCACAGCAGTGACTATTCGGATCGGCGTCAACGGTTTCGGGCGTATCGGGCGTAACTTCTTCCGGGCCCTGGATGCGCAAAAGGCAGCGGGGAAGAACGCCGATCTGGAGATCGTCGCGGTCAACGACTTGACTTCCACGGATGCGTTGGCGCATCTGTTGAAGTTCGATTCGATCCTGGGCCGGTTGCCCTATGAGGTGCGCGCGGACGGGGACACCCTGATCGTCGGGGACACCAAGATCAAGGCGCTGGCGATCAAGGACGGTCCGGCGGCGCTGCCGTGGGGCGATCTGGGCGTGGACATCGTGGTCGAGTCCACCGGCATTTTCACCGACGCCGCCAAGGCCCGCGGCCACCTGGAGGCCGGTGCCAAGAAGGTGATCATCTCCGCACCGGCGACCGGTGAGGACATCACGATCGTGATGGGTGTCAACGATGACAAGTACGACGGTAGTCAGAACATCATCTCGAATGCGTCGTGCACGACGAATTGTCTGGGCCCGATCGCCAAGGTGTTGAACGATGAGTTCGGGATCGTGCGCGGATTGATGACCACGATCCACGCCTATACGCAGGATCAGAATCTGCAGGACGGGCCGCACAAGGATTTGCGGCGGGCGCGGGCGGCGGCGATCAACATCGTGCCCACCTCGACGGGGGCGGCCAAGGCCATCGGGTTGGTGCTGCCCGAGCTCAAGGGCAAGTTGGACGGGTATGCGTTGCGGGTGCCGGTGCCCACGGGGTCGGTGACCGATCTGACCGCTGAGCTGGGTAAATCAGCGAGTGCGGCGGACATCAACGCGGCGATGCAGGCGGCGGCCGAGGGTCCGCTGCAGGGGATTTTGAAGTACTACGACGCGCCGATCGTGTCGTCCGATATCGTCACCGACCCGCACAGTTCGCTGTTCGATGCGGGACTGACCAAGGTCATCGACAACCAAGCCAAGGTCGTGTCCTGGTATGACAACGAATGGGGCTACTCCAACCGCATCGGAGATCTCGCCGCACTGGTCGGCAAGTCGCTGTAGACGCACGTGAGAGAAAGACAGGTATGAGCATCAAGACCCTCGATGAGCTGTTGGCCGAAGGCGTAGAGGGGCGGGGCGTCCTGGTCCGCTCCGACCTGAACGTCCCGCTCGACGAGAACGGCAACATCACCGATCCCGGCCGGATCATCGCCTCGGTCCCGACGCTGGCCGCGCTGGCCGACGCCGGCGCCAAGGTCGTCATCACCGCGCACCTGGGCCGGCCCAAGGGCGGACCGGACCCCAAGTTCTCGCTCGCGCCGGTGGCCGCCGCGCTCGGAGAGAAGCTGGGCCGGCACGTCCAGCTGGCCGGTGACGTCGTCGGCACCGACGCGCTGGCGCGCGCCGAGGGTCTGACCGACGGCGACGTGCTGCTGCTGGAGAACATCCGCTTCGACCCGCGCGAGACCAGCAAGGACGACGCCGAGCGCGCGGCCCTGGCCCGTGAGCTGGCGGCTCTGGTCGAGGGTCCCGACGGCTCGCCCGGCGCGTTCGTCTCCGACGGCTTCGGTGTGGTGCACCGTAAGCAGGCCTCGGTGTACGACGTCGCGAACATCCTGCCGCACTACGCCGGCACGCTGGTGGACGCCGAGGTGAAGGTGCTCGAGCAGCTGACCAGCTCGACCGAGCGGCCCTACGCCGTCGTGCTCGGCGGCTCCAAGGTGTCCGACAAGCTCGCCGTCATCGAGAACCTCGCCACCAAGGCCGACAGCCTCATCATCGGCGGCGGCATGTGCTTCACCTTCCTTGCCGCGCAAGGCCTTTCGGTCGGTACCTCGCTGCTGCAGGAGGAGATGATCGACACCTGTAAGCGACTGCTGGACACCTACGCCGACGTCATCCACCTCCCCGTCGACATCGTGGTGGCCGACAAGTTCGCCGCCGACGCCGCGCCGGAGACCGTGGCCTCCGACCGCATCCCGGACGGCAAGATGGGCCTGGACATCGGCCCCGAGTCGGTCAAGCGCTTCACCGCGCTGTTGTCCAACGCCAAGACCGTGTTCTGGAACGGGCCGATGGGCGTCTTCGAGTTCCCGGCCTTCGCCGACGGCACCAGGGGCGTCGCCGAGGCCATCATCACCGCCACGTCCAAGGGCGCGTTCAGCGTCGTCGGTGGCGGCGACTCGGCTGCCGCGGTGCGCCAGCTCGAACTCGCCGAAGACGGCTTCTCCCACATCTCGACCGGCGGCGGTGCGTCGCTGGAGTACCTCGAGGGCAAGACCCTCCCGGGCATCGAAGTGCTGGGGTCGTAAACCATGGCGCGTAAGCCGCTCATCGCCGGCAACTGGAAGATGAACCTCAACCACTTCGAGGCCATCGCCCTGGTGCAGAAGATCGCATTCGCCTTGCCCGACAAGTACTTCGCCAAGGTCGACGTCACCGTCCTGCCGCCGTTCACGGACCTGCGCAGCGTGCAGACCCTGGTCGACGGCGACAAGCTGCTGCTCACCTACGGCGCCCAGGACGTGTCCCAGCACGACTCCGGCGCCTACACCGGTGAGATCAGCGGCGCGTTCCTGGCCAAGTTGGGCTGCACGTTCGTCGTCGTCGGGCATTCCGAGCGCCGGACCTACCACCACGAGGACGATGCCCTGGTCGCCGCCAAGGCCAAGGCCGCGCTCAAGCACGGCCTGACGCCGATCGTGTGCATCGGCGAGGGACTCGACATCCGCGAGGCCGGCAACCACGTCGAGCACTGCACCGGCCAGCTGACGGGCTCGCTGGCGGGGCTGTCCGCGGACGAGATCAGCCGCGTCGTCATCGCGTACGAGCCCGTCTGGGCCATCGGCACCGGCCGCGTGGCCAGTGCCGGCGACGCGCAGGAGGTGTGCGCCGCGATCCGCTCGACCCTGGGCGAGCTGGCGTCACCCGAGATCGCCGCGACCGTACGCGTGCTCTACGGCGGCTCGGTCAATGCCAAGAACGTCGGCGAGCTCGTGGCGAAGCCCGACATCGACGGTGCGCTGGTCGGCGGCGCATCACTCGACGGTGAGCAGTTCGCGACGCTGTCGGCGATCGCCGCCGGCGGGCCGCTGCCGTGAAACGGCGAATTAGACCCCTACCCTGACGGGCTAGTTCGCGGGCTCCAGCACCATCGTGGGCAGGTTGCCCCTGTTGATCCCTCCGGGCAGTGGTCTGCTCGTGGTGGTCAACGGGGCGTCCGCCGCCTTGGCCGGTGGCGCGTGGCACCCGGTCTCCGGATCCATGCCGGGGATGCCGCCGGACTCGATGCAGCACAGATCGGCATTCCGGACGGTCTTCTTCATGCAGTTGTCGTACGCCTCGATATCCCAGGTGTCGTCGCTGGGAGCGGCGAGCGATATTGCCGGCGTCGTCAGCGCGAATGCGGCAGACAGCAAAGCGGCAGAAGCGATCTTGAGCGCTTTCACGGTGGCCTCCAATCAGGCCCGATGAGCAGTGGTTGACCAGTCCATGGTGCGCCGATGCCGGGCGTTGTGGACGGGAACTGCGAACTTCCTGAGCGAATCTGGCAAACCGGCTGTGGCACGGGCTGCGACGCGACGGCGGACCGTGGCCGGACCACGGCACTCCACCCGGTAAGCTGTGGCTCATGATTTTGGCCCTGCAGATCACTTTGATCATCACCAGCGTGTTGGTTGTGTTGCTGGTGCTGCTCCACCGGGCCAAGGGTGGCGGTCTGTCGACGCTGTTCGGTGGCGGTGTGCAGTCCAGCCTGTCCGGCTCCACGGTGGTCGAGAAGAACCTCGACCGGCTGACCTACTTCATCACCGGCATCTGGCTGGTGTCGATCATCGGCATCGCGCTGCAGATCAAGTACGGCGCCTGACCTCAGACTTCCGAACCGGCCACGCCCCTCGGGCGTGGCCGGTTCTGTTTGCCCAGCTACTGACAGGAATCGTCCAGCTGGTGCTGTGCCGGCGCTTATCCCGATGACAGGGCGCGCATAGCGCCGGCCCTTAATCTCGCCTCGTGGTGCATGTTCTTCGTATCGGCTCCGGCGCGCTGGTGCTGCTCTGCGTGGCCGGTGGTGCGGCCCCTGGTGTGGCCGGCGCCGATCCGCTCCCGGTGGCCGACGTCCGCCAGGCCGTCAACACCGAAGACGGTTGGCGCCTGGGGGTTTCGCTCACCCAGATGACCGTCAACTCGGTGCCCAACATGGCCGCGACGGCTTTCACGCGAGAAGGTTTCGTCACCGGCCGGGCCGAGGCCACCATCGATGGCAGCGGCTCGTCGGCGGTCAACACCGGGACGTTGGTCGTGGGTCTGCAGCTCGGCTGCCAGGTCGACCTCAGCGAGGGTGCCAGCGTCGGCGGCGACGCCGACATCGGCATCAACCCCGGCTTCAGCGGAAACGTGCTGAATGCCATCGGCCCCTATGCCGATCTGGAAGGCAACGTCTCGGTGAACCTGCTGCCGGGCACGATCACCAATGTGGTGCTGGGCAAGAAAACGCTCAAGGGCCGCTCCGGCGGCATCACCGTGCACGACGCCCACGTCAAGGTCGACGCCTGCGGCGGGGCGGTGGCGATCCGGTTCTTCTCGACGGTGACCATCGATACCGACAAGAACGACGACAGCGTGAACGCCTACGGGGACATCCTGCAGCTATGAGCGTCGTACGAATGGTCGGCGTCGCGGCATCGGCCTGGTTCTTGGTTCTGGCACCGGTCGCTCGGGCCGACTGCACCGGCGCGGGAGACTTCGGCGCCGGATCGGGCTGCGCGCCACCGGGTGGCGGGAGCTCGTCGGCGAAGGCCTGGCCGCCGACATCGGTGGACTGGCCACCGAATGTGGATGCAGACAACTCAGGCGGGGACGGCGACGGCAGCGATTCGCACCCAATTGTGTTGCCCGACGGGCAGAAACCATCGGCCACGACGCCGCGTACGAGCGCCCCGGCCACACCCACCACGTCGTCGACGCCGATCGTCCCCGTCGGTGCCCCGTGACCGGGTCGGTCGCCGTGCTCTGCGCCAACGGCGCGTGGCGTCGATACTGAAGTGATGGCCGAGGTTCCCAACGCTCCCGACACCACACTGCTGCCGATCGGATCGGTTCAGCGCACCGAACTGGGCCGCGAGGCCACCGAACCGATGCGCGAAGACATCCGCCTGCTCGGCGCCATTCTCGGTGACACGGTGCGCGAGCAGAACGGTGAAGCCGTCTTCGATCTGGTGGAACGGGCGCGCGTCGAATCGTTCCGGGTGCGTCGTTCCGAGATCGA
The DNA here is from genome assembly GCF_039668335.1 of Mycobacterium sp. SM3041. Classification (NCBI taxonomy): domain Bacteria; kingdom Bacillati; phylum Actinomycetota; class Actinomycetes; order Mycobacteriales; family Mycobacteriaceae; genus Mycobacterium; species Mycobacterium sp. SM3041. The sequence continues at coordinate 332,555 of NZ_JAYXBQ010000044.1, forward strand.
CAGGGCGGAGCTCGCAGCGCTGTTCTCCGGCATCGACATTCATCAGGCGATCCCGGTGATCAGGGCATTCACCCATTTCGCGCTGCTGGCCAACGTCGCCGAGGACATCCACCGGGAACGGCGGCGCGCTCTGCACGTGGCAGCGGGCGAGCCGCCGCAGGACAGCAGCCTGGCCGCGACGTACCGCAAGCTGGACGAGGCCGGGGGATTGGACGCGGCGGAGGTCGCCGATGCGCTGCGCGGTGCGCTGGTCTCGCCGGTGATCACCGCCCACCCCACCGAAACCCGCCGGCGCACCATCTTCGACACCCAGAACCGGATCACCGACCTGATGCGGCTGCGGTTGCACGGGCACAACGTGACGCGTGACGGCCGCGACATCGAGACCGAGCTGCGCCGCCACATTCTCACGCTGTGGCAGACCGCGCTGATCCGCTTGTCGCGGTTGAAGATTCAAGACGAGATCGCCACCGGGCTGCGTTACTACCCGGCCGCGTTCTTCGATGTCATCCCACGCGTCAACGCGGAGGTACGCGGCGCGCTGCAGGCCCGCTGGCCGGGTGAGCCGCTGCTGGCGACACCGATCCTGCGGCCCGGTTCGTGGATCGGCGGTGACCGCGACGGCAACCCCAACGTCACCGCAGACGTGGTGCGCCTGGCCACCGGCAGTGCGGCCTTCACCGCGTTCGACCGCTACTTCGCCGAACTCCTTGCGCTGGAACATGAATTGTCGATGTCGGCGCGGCTCGTCCGGGTCACCGATGCGCTGCAGGCTCTGGCCGACCAGCATCCCGAACCGGCCCACGCCGACGAACCGTACCGCCAGGCGCTGCACGTGCTCCGCGGGCGCCTGACGGCCACGGCCGCCGAAATCCTCGACCGGCAGCCCGAGCACGAGCTGGACCTCGGCCTGCCGCCGTACACCACGCCGGCCGAGCTGCTGGCCGATCTCGACGTCATCGACGCGTCGTTGCGCGCCGGCGGCACCAGCGTGCTGGCCGACGACCGGCTGGCCCGGTTGCGAGAGTCCGTGCGCGTCTTCGGTTTCCACCTGTGTGGCCTGGACCTGCGGCAGAACTCCGAAGTGCACGAGCAGGTGGTGGCCGAGCTGCTGGCCTGGGCCGGTGTGCACCCTGACTACGCGTCGCTGCCGGAGGATGAGCGGGTCGCCGTCCTGGTGGCGGAGCTGTCCACGCGCCGGCCGTTGGTGGGGCGCGACGCCCAACTGTCCGAACTGGCGCGCAAGGAACTGGACATCGTCGCGGCGGCGGCCCGGGCCGTCGAGGTCTTCGGGCCCGAGGCCGTCCCCAACTACATCATCTCGATGTGTCAGTCGGTATCCGATCTCCTCGAGGCTGGGGTACTGCTCAAAGAGGCCGGCCTGCTCGATGCGGCGGGGCCCGAGCCGTACAGCCCGGTCGGCATCGTGCCGCTGTTCGAGACCATCGACGACCTGCAACGCGGATCAGCGATTCTGGAAGCGGCCCTTGCCATTCCGCTGTATCGATCGATCGTCACCGCCCGGGGCGACCATCAGGAGGTCATGCTCGGCTACTCCGACTCCAACAAGGACGGCGGTTACCTGGCCGCCAACTGGGCGCTCTATCGCGCCGAGCTCGATCTCGTGGAATCGGCCCGCAAGACCGGAATCCGGCTACGCCTGTTCCATGGCCGCGGCGGCACCGTCGGCCGCGGTGGCGGCCCGAGCTACGACGCGATCCTCGCCCAGCCGCCCGGTGCGGTCCGGGGCTCGCTGCGCATCACCGAGCAGGGTGAGGTGATCGCCGCCAAGTACGCCGAACCGCATGCCGCACACCGCAATCTGGAGACCCTGCTCGCGGCGACGCTGGAGTCGACGCTGCTCGACGTCGAAGGGCTCGGCGACGCCGCGGCACCCGCCTACGACGTGCTCGACGACCTTGCCGCCCGCGCGCAACGGGCCTACAGCGAATTGGTGCACGAGACACCGGGATTCGTCGAGTACTTCAAGGCCTCGACTCCCGTCAGCGAGATCGGTGCGCTCAACATCGGCAGTCGCCCGACGTCCCGCAAGCCGACCACCTCGATCGCCGATCTGCGGGCCATCCCGTGGGTGCTGGCCTGGAGCCAGTCGCGCGTCATGCTGCCCGGCTGGTATGGCACGGGGACCGCGTTCGAGGAGTTCATCGACAACACCGACGGCGGCCTCGAGGTGCTGCAGGACCTGTACGCGAAGTGGCCGTTCTTCCGGACCGTGCTGTCCAACATGGCGCAGGTACTCGCCAAGTCGGATCTCGGTCTGGCAGCGCGGTATTCGGAGCTCGTGGACGACGAGGCCCTGCGCCACCGGGTGTTCGACAAGATCGCCGCCGAACATGAGCGCACCATCCGGATGCACGCCCTGATCACCGGCCACGACGACCTGCTCGCGGACAACCCGGCCCTCGCGCGGTCGGTGTTCAACCGGTTCCCGTACCTGGAGCCGCTCAACCACCTCCAGGTCGAGCTGCTGCGCCGCTACCGCTCGGGCGACGACGCCGAACTCGTGCAGCGCGGCATCCTCTTGACCATGAGTGGGTTGGCCACCGCGCTGCGCAACAGCGGGTAGCCGACTCAGGCTGCGCGGTCGGCCAGTGTCACCGCGACGGATCCGTCGATCATCTTCGCCTCGATCACGATGCGCGCGGTCGGTGTGGTGCGGCCGCGGAGTACACACTCGGCGGCCGGTGCGATGAGATGGGATCGGATGGTTCGGCGCAACCCACGGGCACCGTAGATCGGGTCGAACCCACAGTCTTGCAAGAACTGCACCACGGTTTCGTCGACACGGAGTTCGACAGATTCGCGGGCCAGCCGCGCGGTGAACAACTCCACTTCGCGCGCGGTGACCTGCCGGGCCGTCGAGGTGCTGAAGGGTTCCATGACGACGGTTTCGTCGATCCGGTTGAAGAACTCCGGGTCGAAGAACTCCTCGACCGCGGCGGTCACCAGACCGTGCATGTGGGTCGCCGGATGGCGGCGCCACCGGGACGACCAGCGGTGTGCGCGCTGGGCCGTGGCGACGGCCTTGGAGCCCAGGTTGGACGTCATGAAGACGTAACTGTTGCGGAAGCTGATGCGTTCGCGCCCGTTCGCGAGCCTCAGCTGGCCGCTGTCGAGCACGTGCAGCAGCGCACGGATCACCGTGGGATCCGCTTTCTCGACCTCGTCGAAGAGCACGATGCCGGGTGTGTACGGATCGCCTTCGATCTTGTTCTTGTCGAACAGGGTGAAGGATTCCTTGCTTCCGGCGTATCCCGGTGGTGCCCCGGAGAACGACGCGGCGTAGTGCTCCTGGGCCAGGGCGGCCATGTCGATTCGGCAGAGGTCGTCGGGCCCGGTGCGGATCTCGGCGGCGACCTGGCGGACCAGTTCGGTCTTGCCGATCCCGGTCGGCCCGACCAGCAGCACGCTGGCCAGCGGGCGACCGGGATCTGCGATACCGGCATGTGCGATCGACAATGCCCGGGCGACGGCGCTGACGGCCTCCGGTTGACCGAGTATCCGCTGCCCGAGTCGGTCGGCGAAGGCATCGGGATCGAACCCGGCGACCGATTTCACGGCGACGTCGTTGGTGCGCTGCGGCGTCGCGTTCTGATCGTGAAACATGTCGGTGAGGTAGGGCACGTCGCTCTCTTACGCCTCGACGGTCCGCTCGACGGGCAGGTTTCCCACGCGGCACTCCGCCACACCGACGGTGTCCCGGGTGATCGATTCGACGACTTCCTGAGCCTTCTGCGCGTCGGTCACCCACAGCTTGTAGAACTCGAACGGGCAATCGGCGACACCCCTGTCGCCGTCACCGGCCGCGTGCACGCCGGAGTAGCCGCGGTGCAGCAGTTTGAACAGGTGGTTCTGCGACTGGTCGTTCTGGCGGGCGTCTCGAATCGCCGACAGCGACAGCTGCGCGTACTGGATTCCGTACTCTTCCTCGCCGGTCTCGCCCAGGGTGCGGCCGTCGAACCCGACGATGGCCGAGTGCCCGAAGTAGGAGTACACCCCGTCGAAGCCGGCCGCGTTGGCCACGGCGACGTAGGTGTTGTTCGCCCACGCCATCGCCTTGGCCATGAGCACCTGCTGCTCCTTGGCGGGATACATGTAGCCCTGGCAGCGCACGATCAGCTCGGCACCCTTCATGGCGCAGTCCCGCCAGATTTCCGGGTAGTTGCCGTCGTCGCAGATGATCAGCGAGATCTTCATGCCCTTCGGCCCCCGGGAAACATAGGTGGTGTCTCCGGGGTACCAGCCCTCGATGGGACACCAGGGCAGGATCTTTCGGTACTTCTGCACGATCTCACCGGTGTCGTCGATGAGGACGAGGGTGTTGTACGGCGGCTTGTTCGGATGGTCTTCGTGGCGCTCACCGGTGATGGAGAAGACGCCCCACGTCTTGGCCTTCCGGCACGCCGCGGCGAAGATGTCGGTTTCGTCGCCGGGGATGGAAGCCGCGGTGGCGTACATCTCCTCGGGGTCGTACATGATGCCCTGAGTCGAGTACTCGGGGAACACCACGAGATCCATGCCCGGCAGCCCGGACTTCATTCCCACGACCATGTCCGCGATCTTGCGGGCGTTGTCGAGGACTTCTTCCCTGGTGTGCAGCCGGGGCATCTTGTAGTTGACGACGGCTACGCCGACGGTGTCCGGGCTCGACGAAATGTCACCATGGCGCATGGCGGTTCTCCTCAAAAGGTAAGGGCTCGAACGGAATACGGACGGAACACAACTGTGGCGATGCCGGGACCACGTCGACGCCGGGCACGGTTGCCACCTCAAAAAAGATTCAGATGAAATATCTTCAATTGAAATTAAATGCCCGTTGGCACGGTGTCAACCCGAGCCGGCTAAACCACCGGCTGTCAAAATGCGGTCAGGGTGGTGAGCACATCGAAGTCGTATCCGTCGGCCACGGCCAGGTGCACCGGTTGCACGGTCGCGTCCGCCCGGTAGTGCACGGTGCCCCTCGGACCGTCGTACGAGACCCGATCGCTCGTCGCGATGTCGGTCAACTGCCCTGAGCGATGAATCAGCCGGGACAGCAGTTGCAGTCCCTCGTAACAGGATTCGGCGATACCGCTCAGCGGTGGCGCGGTGGGGCCGTGCAGGTCGTGGTAGCGGCCTGTCAACTCCATTGCGTTGGCGCCCACCAGCGAGGAAAAGAAGGAGGCGGCGACGAACAATCCTCGGGTGCCGTCCGCCCCGCTGCCCAGCAACATGCTCTCGTCCATCAACGGGCTGAACCGGAGGAACGCGTCGGCGGCACCGAGGGCGGCGCAGGCGCGGTTGAATTCGACCGCGTCCTGCCCCACCAGTAGCATCAACACCGCATCGCATTCCGACGCCATGGCCGCCCTGACGGCCTCCGACATGTCAGCGCGGCCCAGGTCCACGAACCGGTGCCCGACGAGGTCGAGACCGAGATCGCGGGCATACTCCCGGACCGCGGCCACCGACGATCGCGGCCACACATAGTCGTCGCCGACGATGAACCAGCGCCGCACCCCGGCGTTCTCCCGCAACCAGCGCAACGCCGGCGCGATCTGGCGGTCCGGAGTCTCGCCGCAGCAATAGATGTCGCGGCGACGCTCGCCGCCTTCGTAGAGGGCGGGGTACACGTAGGGCACCCGGCCTGCGATCACCGGAGCGAGCGCATTGCGTACGGAGGAGATGTGCCATCCGCTGACTGCGTGGATCGTGCCCGTTGTGATGAGTTGATCGATGCGCCGGGCGACCAGGTGCGGGTCGGCCCCGCCGTCGACCACCTCGATCTGCACTTCGCGGCCGAGGACTCCGCCGTCGACGTTGAGGTCGTGGGCCGCCAGCTCGCTGACGGCTTCACATGCCGGCCCGAAAACGCCGCCCGGACCCTGCAGGGGCACCACCATGGCCACCCGCCATGCCTCGCCGACAGTGCTGGTGGCCTGCGAGTTCATGACCATTACGTCCTTTGCCGCACCGTCCGCGGACCGGCTATCATCATTTTCAATTGAAAGTATTGCGCTACCCGGCCCAGCGGGCAACACGTAGGAGTTGGTCATGGCGAGCACGGTGTCCCAGCACGACATGACGACGTCGATCACCGCCACGCTGCTTCGCGCAGCCCGCAATCTGACCGCCTGCCTGGATGCCGAACTTCAGGACACCGGGCTCGGCGTCGACCACTGGCTGGCACTCGACGCCCTGGCCGCCGCCGCCGGACTCACGATGGCAGAACTGCAGGCGCTGACGCCGACCCCTGGACCCACCCTGACCCGGGTGGTCGACCGGCTGGTCGTCCAGGCACTCGCATACCGGGAGGTCGACCAATTCGACCGCCGTAAGGTTCGGGTCTTCCTCAGCGAACGCGGCACCCTGCTGCACGACAGTTTGCGTAGCCGGATCGAGCCCGTCGAAGCGCAATGGGCGGCGTCCAATCGCCGGCAGCTGTCTGATCGACTCGCGTCGCCGTAGTCCTACGGGGCCCAGTCGCGAACCGACTTCAGGACGCCGCGCAGGACGTTCTCCGTGACCGTGATGGGCGACAGCACCGTCTCGGCGACCCCGACGATGGCCTCGACGCGGGTCACGATCGCTTCCATGCGGTCGACGACGCCGAAGATGCGCGGCGCGAGTTCGTCGATCTGAGTGATGGTCTCGTTGAACCGCGACATCGTGGTGTCGAGGTCGCCGGTCAGCGTGCTGAGGGTCGCCAGGGTGCCTTCCATGTCGACCAGCAGTGCGTCGACCTGGGACACCGTGACGTCGGCGTTGAGCGCCGCCTGCGTGAGCGTCCGGATGCGGCCGCCGACCGGACGCGCGCGGCCATCGCCTTTGTCGACCATGGCTACAGTTTCGCTGCCGCGGCCTCGTCGAGCAACCACACCGTCGCCTCGGTGCCGACGGCGCCGGCCGCTGGAATGTCTTCTGCCGCAGCGCCACCGACCGCGGCCGCGACCGCGCCGGCCTTCTCGGCGCCGGCCACGACAAGCCACACCTGACGGGCCCGCCGGACCGCGGGCAGCGTCAGGGTGATCCGCCGCGGTGGGGGCTTGGGGGAGTCGGTGACGGCGACGACGTACCGTGCCGTCTCGCGCACCGCGTCGGTGTGCGGGAACAGCGAGTTGACGTGCCCCTCGCCGCCCATGCCCAGCAGGTGGACGTCGAATTCCGGTGTCGGCGAACCATTCCCGGCGACCAGGGCCAACTCGCGTTCGTAGGCGGCGGCCGCGGCGTCGATGTCGTCGCCGAACTCGCCGTCGCTCGCGGCCATCGCGTGCACGTTCGCGGCCGGAATCGCAACGGAATCCAGCAGCGCCTCGCGCGCCTGCTTGATGTTCCGGTCGGCATCGTCGGCCGGGACGAAACGGTCGTCACCCCAGAACAGGTGCACCTTGGCCCAGTCGATCGGATGTCCGCCGACGTGCTTGAGCAACTTGATGCCGGTGCCGCCGCCGGTCAGCACGATGTACGCCACACCGCGGGCCGCGATGGCACCGTTGATGGCCGACACCAGGCGGTCTCCCGCCGCGGTCACCAAAGCGTCTGCGTCGGCGTACTTTTCGATGATCTGCTCAGACATAAACAACCTTGTCCAGGCCCACCAGGGCGCGATGATAGATCTCGTCGGCATCCAGCCGGCGCATCTCTTCGGCGAGGCAGTCGCGAGCTTCCCGGCGGGCCAGCGGAATGCGGGCCTCCGGCCGGCCGGTGCGGGTGAGCGACGCGGTGACACCGGTCTGCGGGCGGCTCAGCGTGATGGTCTCGCTCGGCCGGGTCAGCACGACTTTGAGATCGCCGACTGCACGTGTCACAGGACCGTCGATGCAGGCCGCCAGCCAGCCGGCCAAGATGTCCAGGGCCGGTTCGTCTTTCAGCCCCGACACCAGTGCCTCGGTGATCGGTTCGTACGGTGCCTGATCCAGTGCGGCGGCGAGCAGTGCCCGCCAGTAGGTCACCCGGCTCCAGGCCAGATCGGTGTCCCCGGACGTGTAGCCGGCGAGTCGGCTCTTGATGCACGCCAGCGGGTCTTCGCCGTTGGTGGCGTCGGTGATCCGGCGGATGGCCAGCTTGCCCAACGGGTCGGCCGCCGGCACCGCCGGCGCCACATCGGGCCACCAGGTGACCACCGGGGTATCCGGAAGCAGGAAAGGCGTCACGACGCTGCTGGCGTGGCCGGCCAGCGGACCCGAAAGACGCAGCACCACAACCTCGTTGGCGCCGGCGTCGCGGCCCACGCGGAGTTGGGCGTCCAGCCGCGCTTCGGTGGCCAACCGGTCGCCCGGGATCACCACGATGACGCGGCAGGGGTGTTCGCGGCTGGCGGTGTTGGCCGCGTCGATCGCCTCTTCCAGCATGGCTTCGGTGTCAGGTGCCACCACCAGGGTCAGCACCCGCCCGAGGGTGATGGCGCCGCCCTCTTCGCGCAGGGCGACGATCTTCTTGTTGATCGCACCGGTATCGGTGTCGGGCAGTTCGAGAATCACGGCCGCCTCCATTCGCGGCCGGTGCGCCGCAACATTTCGAACGCCGATTCCGGCCCCCAGGTGCCTGCTTCGTAGGCCTCGGGCCGGCCGCCGGCGCGGTCCTGCGCCGCCCAATGTTCGAGCACGGGATCCAATATCTTCCAGGACAATTCGACTTCGGCGTTGACCGGGAACAGCGACGGTTCGCCGAGCAGGACGTCGAGGATCAGTCGTTCGTAGGCTTCGGGGGAGTCCTCGGCGAACGCCGAACCGTACGAGAAGTCCATGCTGACGTCGCGGACCTCCATGAGATGACCCGGCACCTTCGAACCGAACCGCAGGGTGATGCCTTCGTCGGGCTGCACCCGGATCACCAGTGCGTTCTGCCCGAGCTCGTCGGTCATCGTCGCATCGAACGGCAGGTGCGGGGCCCGCTTGAACACCAGCGCGATCTCGGTGACCCGGCGCCCCAACCGTTTTCCGGTGCGCAGGTAGAACGGCACGCCGGCCCAGCGCCGCGTGTCGACTTCGACGGTGATGGCGGCGTACGTCTCGGTGGTGGACGTCTTCGAGAAGCCTTCCTCGTCGAGCAGCCCGACCACCTTCTGTCCGCCCTGCCAGCCGGCGGCGTACTGACCGCGTGCCGTGGTCTCGTCCAGCGGCTCGGCCAGGTGCGTTGCCGACAGCACCTTGATCTTCTCGGCTTGCAGTTCATGCGGCGAGAAGTTGACCGGCTCCTCCAGCGCCGTCAGCGCGAGCAGCTGCAGGAGGTGGTTCTGAATGACGTCGCGGGCGGCGCCCACTCCGTCGTAGTAACCGCCGCGGCCACCGAGACCAATGTCTTCGGCCATGGTGATCTGCACACTGTCGACGTAATGGGCGTTCCACACCGGCTCGAACAACTCGTTGGCGAACCGCAGGGCCAGGATGTTCTGGACGGTCTCCTTGCCCAGGTAGTGGTCGATGCGGAACACCGATGACTCCGGGAACACACTGTTGACGACCCCGTTGAGCGCTTCGGCGCTGGCCAGGTCGTGACCGAACGGTTTCTCGATGACCACCCGGCTCCAGGACCCGTCCGACTTGTTGGCCAGGCCGGACGTCGACAGCTGCTCGCACACCTGCGGGAACGCGTTCGGCGGAATCGACAGGTAGAACGCGTGATTGCCGCCGGTGCCGCGTTCCTCGTCGAGCTTGTGCAACGTGTCACGCAGCCGTTGGAACGCTGCGTCGTCGTCGAACGTGCCCTGCACGAACCGGAATCCCTCGGCCAGTCGGTCCCAGACCTCCTGCCGGAACGGTGTCCGAGCATGTTGTTTGACGGCGTCGTAGACGACCTTGCCGAAATCCTCGTCGGCCCAGTCCCGCCGGGCGAACCCCACCAAGGCGAACGACGGCGGCAGCAGCCCGCGGTTCGCGAGGTCGTAGATCGCCGGCATGAGCTTCTTCCGGGCGAGATCGCCTGTGACACCGAAGATCACGACCGCGCACGGGCCGGCGATGCGGGGCATGCGCTTGTCACGCTTGTCCCGCAGCGGGTTCACCCAGTCCGTCGGCCGCCCGCTGCTGTCGCTCATTTCAGCGCGTCGAGCTGACCCTGAGTGGCCTCGAGCAGCTCGCCCCAGGACTTCTCGAACTTCTCCACGCCCTCGACCTCGAGGACGTTGAACACGTCAGCCAGGTCGATACCGACGGCCGAGAGCTCGTCGAACACGGCCTGTGCGGCCGCAGCCGTGCCGGTGATGGTGTCTCCGGTGATCTGACCGTGGTCGGCGACGGCCTCCAGCGTCTTCTCCGGCATGGTGTTGACCGTGTCGGCGGCCACCAGCTCGGTGACGTACAGCGTGTCCGGGTAGTCCGGGTTCTTCACGCCGGTCGACGCCCACAGCGGACGCTGCACGCGAGCGCCCTCGGCCTTGAGGCTCGCGAACTGCGGGCCGCCGAAGACCTGCTCGTAGGCCGCGTAGGCCAGCCGGGCGTTGGCGACGCCGGCCTTGCCGCGCAGACCCAGCGCCGAGCCGCCGATCTTCTCCAGCCGCGCGTCGATCTCGGTGTCCACGCGGGACACGAAGAACGAAGCGACGGAATGGATCTTGGACAGGTCGTGGCCGGCTTCGCGGGCCTTCTCGAGCCCGGTCAGGTAGGCGTCCATCACGGCCCGGTGCCGCTCGACCGAGAAGATCAGGGTGACATTGACGGAGATGCCCTCGGCGATCACGGCGGTGATCGCCGGCAGGCCCGCCAGCGTCGCCGGGATCTTGATCAGCAGGTTGGGCCGGTCGACGATCTTCCACAGCTCGATGGCCTGCAGGATCGTCTTGTCGGTGTCGTGCGCCAGGCGCGGGTCGACCTCGATCGACACCCGGCCGTCGACGCCGCCGGTGGCCTCGTACACCTTGGCCAGCACGTCGCACGCGTTGCGGACGTCGTCGGTGGTGACGGTGCGGATGGTGGCGTCCACGTCGGCGCCACGAGACGCCAGCTCGTGCACCTGCTCGTCGTAGGCCGTGCCCTTCGACAGCGCGGCCTGGAAGATCGACGGGTTGGTGGTGACGCCCACAACGCTGCGGGTGTCGATCAGCTGCTGCAGGTTTCCGGTCTGCAGCCGCTCACGCGACAGGTCGTCGAGCCACACGGAGACACCGGCGGCGCTCAGCGCCGCGAGGTTCGGGTTCTGAGTCATGAGGGTGCTCTTTTCTGAATCGGTTGTCAGTTGTCCAACGAGCGTTCTGCGGCGGCGACGACGGCCTCAGCGGTGAAGCCGAACTCCCGGAACAGGGTCTTGTCGTCGGCCGATGCGCCGTAGTGCTCGATCGAGATGATCTCGCCGGTGTCACCGACCAGCTTGTGCCAAGGCTGCGCGATGCCGGCCTCGACCGCAACACGTGCCGAGACGTCGGGCGGCAGCACCGCGTCGCGGTACTCCTTCGGCTGCGCCTCGAACCATTCCAGGCACGGCATCGACACCACGTAGGCGACGATGTCCTTGTCCGCCAACAGCTTCTGTGCCTCGACGGCCAGCTGCACCTCGGAGCCCGTCGCGATGATGATGACGTCGGCGTCGTCGGCCGGGTTACCGCCGCCGAGCACGTAGCCACCCTTCGCCGCACCTTCCGACGACGTTCCCTCGAGGACGGGTACCCCCTGGCGGGTCAGGATGAAACCGGTCGGGTTGTTGCCGTGGGTGCGCTGCAGGATGGTGCGCCAGGTGTAGGCGGTCTCGTTCGGGTCGGCGGGACGGACCACCGACAGGTTCGGGATCGCGCGCAGCGCGGCCAGGTGCTCGATCGGCTGGTGCGTCGGGCCGTCCTCACCCAGACCGATGGAGTCGTGGGTCCAGATGTAGATCGGGTCGATGTTCATCAGCGCGGCCAGCCGCACCGCCGGGCGCATGTAGTCGGCGAACTGCAGGAAGGTGCCCGCGAACGGACGCGTCGGGCCGTGCAGCACGATGCCGTTGAGGATCGAACCCATGGCGTGCTCGCGGATGCCGAAGTGCAGCACGCGGCCGTACCAGTCGGCGGTGTAGTCCTCGGTCGAGATCGACGGCGGGCCGAAGGACTTCACCCCGTTGATGGTGGTGTTGTTGCTGCCCGCGAGATCGGCTGAGCCACCCCACAATTCGGGCAGCTTGCCGGCCACGTCGTTGAGGACCTTGCCGAACGCGGCACGCGTCGCGACGGCCTTGCTGCCCGGCTCCCAGTACGTCAGGTCGGCGTCCCAGCCCTCGGGCAGTTCGCCGGCCTCCAGGCGGTCCAGCAGCTTCTTGCGTTCGGGTTCCTTGGCGGCCCAGGCGTCGAACGCGACCTGCCACTCGTCGTGCGCCTTCTTGCCGCGGGCGACCAGTTCACGGGTGTGTTCGATGACCTCGGGCTTCACCTCGAAGCTCTTGTCCGGGTCGAAGCCCAGCACCTTCTTGGTGGCGGCGACCTCGTCGGCGCCCAGCGCCGAACCGTGCACCCCGCCGGTGTTCATCTTGGTGGGCGCCGGGTAGCCGATGATGGTGCGCACCGAGATGAACGACGGGCGGTCCGTCACCGCGCGCGCGGCGGCCAGCGCCTCTTCGATCGCGACGACGTTCTCGCCGCCCTCGACCTCCTGCACGTGCCAGCCGTAGGCGCGGTAGCGGGCGCAGGTGTCCTCGGACAGCGCGATGTTGGTGTCGTGCTCGATGGAGATCTTGTTGTTGTCCCACAGCACGATCAGGTTGCCCAGCTGCTGGGTGCCGGCGAGCGACGACGCCTCGCTCGTCACCCCCTCTTCGATGTCGCCGTCCGAGGCGATCACGTAGATGAAGTGGTCGAACGGGCTCTCACCCGGAGCGGCGTCGGGGTCGAACAGACCGCGCTCGTAGCGGGCCGCCATCGCCATGCCGACCGACGACGCCAGGCCCTGGCCCAGCGGACCGGTGGTGATCTCGACACCCTTGGTGTGGCCGTACTCGGGGTGGCCGGGGGTCAGCGAGCCCCAGGTGCGCAGCGCCTCGATGTCGGCCAGTTCGAGGCCGAAGCCGCCCAGGTACAGCTGCAGGTACAGCGTCAGGCTGGAATGTCCACACGACAGGACGAAGCGGTCACGGCCGATCCAGTGGGTGTCGGACGGGTCGTGGCGCATCTGGCGCTGGAACAGGGTGTAGGCCAGCGGGGCCAGGCTCATGGCGGTTCCGGGGTGGCCGTTTCCGACCTTCTGAACCGCATCCGCGGCCAGCACGCGCACGGTGTCGACGGCGGCCGAGTCCAGCTCGGTCCAGTCGTCCGGGTGGTGCGGGCGGGTGAGTTCGGAAATCTCTTCGACTGTGGTCACGGGCGCACTCCTACTGAGGGACGTCTCGGGCTCGGCAAATCGCAAGCGAGCTGCATGACTACCCTAGTGCGCGCCGCTGGTGTGGTGCAGACCGCTTCACCTTTGGCCTGTCCGTCATTGGGTTTCCGTTCACCTGAATGCACCCTGCGGTGTGGAGCACTCAGGTGCGCGGTCTACCATCGTCTGTAGTAGAGGCTGCGCGGCCGTGACTTCCGAGGAGATATCTGCGTGAGCATTCGCGAGCGCCGTTCCGTCCACGGGGCACACGGTTTCGGTCCCGGAGCTGCGGCGTCTGACGAGCACGACGCTGCTTCGGGGACCAAGTCGCCGAACCGCGTGCGGGACACGCTGCTGGCCTACATCGCGCTCACCAAGCCGCGTGTCATCGAGCTGCTGCTGGTGACGACCATCCCGGCGATGCTGCTGGCGCACCGCTTCGACGTGGTGGCCAGCCAGGGTCCGATCAAGCCGCTGTTGATCCTCAACACCCTGGTCGGCGGGCTGCTCGCGGCGGCCGGCGCCAACACGCTGAACTGTGTCGCCGACGCCGACATCGACAAGGTGATGAAGCGCACCGCCCGCCGGCCGTTGGCCCGCGCGACGGTGCCCACCCGCAACGCGCTGATCTTCGGCCTGGTGCTCACGGTCACGTCGTTCCTGTGGCTGTGGCGCAGCTCGAATCTGCTGTCGGGCCTGCTGGCGCTGGCGACCATCGCCTTCTACGTCTTCGTCTACACGCTGCTGCTGAAGCGCCGCACCTCGCAGAACGTGGTGTGGGGTGGCGCGGCCGGCTGCATGCCGGTGATGATCGGCTGGTCGGCGGTCACCGGCACCATCCAGTGGCCGGCGCTGGTGATGTTCCTGATCATCTTCTTCTGGACGCCGCCGCACACCTGGGCGCTGGCCATGCGTTACAAGGAGGACTACGAGGCAGCCGGCGTGCCGATGCTGCCCGTCGTCGCCACCGAGCGCGCGGTCACCAAGCAGATCCTGATCTACACCTGGGCCACGGTCCTCACGACGCTCGCGCTGGCGTTCGCCACCGGCTGGCTGTACGCGGCCGTCGCGCTCGTCGCCGGCGTCTGGTTCCTGGTGATGGCACACCAGCTGTACTCGGGCGTGAAGCGCGGTGAGCCGGTGAAGCCGCTGCGCCTGTTCCTGCAGTCGAACAACTACCTCGCCGTCGTGTTCTGCGCGCTGGCGGTCGACTCGGCACTCGCGCTGCCGATGCTGTTCCACTGACCCGCTAGCTTGGGGGCATGCCCCAACCGGTGAGCCCCGACAATTTCGCCCGCGCCGAATCGGATCTGTACTTCTCCGGCATCGTGAACGACGGCGGCGTCGGTGGCTTTCTCCATCATCGCGAACTGAGCTCGATCGATCACCAGGTCGTCATCCGGCAGAACCGCGACACCCTCTACTCGGCGGCGGTGTTCGACCTCGACGCCGGACCGGTCACCGTCACCCTGCCCGACAGCGCGAGCCGGTTCATGTCGCTCCAGGTCATCAACGAGGACCACTACACGACCCAGGTCGCCTACGCCCCGGCGACGGTCGACCTGACACGCGACGCCGTCGGCACCCGGTATGTGGCGGTGGCCGTCCGCACGCTGGTCGATCCCAACGATGCCGCCGACCTGGCCGCCGTGCACGCGCTGCAGGACGCCGTCACCGTCACGCAGGACGCCCCGGGCAGCTTCGAGGTACCCGACTGGGACCCCGTCAGCCAGAAGACCGTGCGCGACGCCCTCGTCACGCTGGCCACCACGCTGCCGGACACCAAGGGCATGTTCGGCACCGCGGCCGACACCGACCCGGTGCGGCACCTGATCGGCTCGGCCAACGCCTGGGGCGGCAATCCCGAGCGCGACGCGTTCTACCTGACCGTGGTGCCGTCCCAGAACGACGGCACCACGGTGCACCGGCTCACCGTCGAAGACGTTCCGGTGGACGGTTTCTGGTCGGTGACGGTCTACAACCAGGACGGCTACTTCACCGCCAACGAGCAGAATGCCTACTCGCTGAACAACATCACCGCGGTCAAGGCCGCCGACGGTTCGACAACCATCCAGTTCGGTGGCGCGGGTGCCGACAATCTGCTGCCGATCACGCCGGGCTGGAACTACACCGTGCGGCTGTACCGCCCGCGGGCCGAGATTCTCGACGGCGCCTGGACGTTCCCGGCGGCCGAGCCGGTCTAGGGCACCAGCACCACCGAGCCGACGGTCAGGCGGGCCTGCAGGTCGGCGTGTGCACGGGCGGCGTCGGCCAGCGGGTAGCGCTGGCTGACCGTAACGTTGATGGTGCCGTCGGCGACGGCCTGCAGCAGTTCGCCTGCCCGCCACGAGAATTCGTCGGCCGTGCGGGTGTAGTGGGCCAGCGTCGGCCGGGTGACGAACAACGAGCCCGCGCTGTTGAGCCGCTGCAGGTCGAACGGCGGCACGGGACCGCTCGACGCGCCGAACAAGGCCAGGGTGCCGCGCACCGCGAGGCTGGCCAGGCTGGCCTCGAACGTGGACGCGCCCACCCCGTCGTACACGGCGGCGACGCCGTTGCCGCCCGTCAGTTCGCGGATCTTGGCGCCGAACTCGGCGGGGTCGTCGGGATAGTCGAGCACCTCGATGGCGCCGGCCCGCCGGGACAACTCGGCCTTGTCCTGGTTGGAGACAGTGGTGATGACCCGGACGGCCATGCTGGTGGCCCACTGCGTCAGGATGAGCCCGACGCCGCCCGCGCCGGCGTGCAGCAGCACGGTGTCGCCCTGCTGGACCGGATAGGTCGACTTGATCAGGTAATGCGCCGTCATGCCCTTGAGCAGTGCCGCGGCCGCCACCTCGGGGTCGACGCCCTCCGGGACGTAGGCCACGTAATCGGCTGGTGCGACGCAGTATTCGGAGTAGGTGGCGTCGGCCGCGGCGGTGACCACGCGGTCGCCGACGGCCAGCGCCGCCACATCGTCACCAACCGCGGTGATGGTGCCGCAGACCTCGGTGCCGGGGATGTACGGCACTTCGCGCTGATAGAGGCCGGAGCGGAAATACGTGTCGATGAAGTTGACGCCGATGGCCTCGGCCTTGATCAGGACCTCGCCCGGGCCCGGCGTGGGCTCGGGGCGTTCGACGAAGGACAGGACTTCTGGACCGCCGAGTTCGGCGACTTCGATGGCGTGCATGCCACCTATCATTCCAACGTGAAACTCGCGCGGCCCGATATCCGTCATCCACGCATCGTTTTGGCAGGTTGCCGGGCTCTCGTCGAAGGCGACGGAGACGACGACGGGTTGGTCAAGGCGTTGCGGGACCGCGGTTTGCATGCGCAGTGGCTGGCGTGGGACGACCCCGCCACACTGCAGGCCGATCTCGTGATCCTGCGGGCCACGTGGGACTACACCGAGCGGCACGACGAATTCCTGGCCTGGACCACGAAGGTGCGCAATCTGCTGAACGCGCCCGGGGTGGTGGCGTGGAACAGCGACAAGCGTTACCTGGCGGACTTGGCGGCGGCCGGCGTGCCGACGGTGCCCAGCGGTTTCTTCGCGCCGGGGGAGTCGGTGACGGTGCCCAGCGGTGAGGTCGTGGTCAAACCCGCAGTGGGTGCGGGTTCGGTTGGGGCGCAACGATTCACCGATGCCGCCGCGGCCGCCGCGCATGCTGCCGCGCTCCAGGCCGATGGCCGCACGGCGCTGATCCAGCCGTATGACGAGCGTATCGAGGCAGGGGAGACCGCCCTGGTGTTCCTGGCCGGCAAGCAGTCGCACGCGTTCAGCAAGGGGCCGATGTTGCCGCCGCCCGGTGGCAGTGTGGAGATGCACGAATCCGGCACGTACACCGAGGAACAGCTACAGCCTGCCGACCCGGATTTCGAATTGTGGGACGTCGGCTACGCGACGCTGGCCGCTGCGGCCACGCATCTCGGGATCGAGCCGGAGGAGTTCCTGTACGCGCGGGTGGACGTCATCGGCGATCACCGGGACCCGCGGTTGCTCGAGCTGGAACTCGTCGAACCGGGCCTGGGCTGGCGGCAACTGGCCGAGCCCGAACGCGCTGTGGCCCAACGGCAATTCGCCGTCGGCGTCGAGTCGGCCCTGGAGCGGCTCGGGCTAGGCCCGCTGTCGGGCCGGGGATAACCAGGCTGCCTGGGGCATGGTTGGCGGGCGAAGTGCTGAGCCGAGATCCCTGACGTCAATCTGCGGCGACGTGTCGCTACTTTGACTCAAGTCAGGGATCGATTTCGGCGTCGCTGCGTCCCTGGTTGAAATCTGTGGCGGGATGCCGCAGACCCGACTGAAGCCAGGGATTTCGTTACGGGGACGTCCGCTGTCGCATCGACGCCCATAGCGCTGCGGTGGCCGCGGTGCAGGCGCCGGCGCCCGCGACGTGGATGGCGACCAGAACGGCGGGGACGCCGGTGTAGAACTGGACCGCGCCGACGGCGCCCTGCGCGAGCACCAGCCCGGCCAGCACCGCCAGCCGCAGCAGTACGGGCTTGGGGGCGCGCACCGCGAGCAGTGCGAAGCCCAGGCCGATGACGAAGCTGAGGTAAGCCACCAGCAGCGACGAGTGCAGGTGCGCCAGATCAGTGATCTCGACCTGCAGGCGCTTGACCGGTTGGAGGGCGCTCTTGTCGCCGGCATGTGGTCCGGCGCCGGTCACCAAGGTCCCGGTGACGAGCACCGCGGACAGGGTGACGGCGGTCAGTGCGGTGAACCAGCGCAGCGGCTGCGGCACGACGAGTTCCTCGGTGCCCGAGTCGGGTTCGCCGATCTTGACGTAGAGCAGCACGGCCAGCCAGACCATCACCATCGACACCAGCAGGTGGACGGCGACGGTCCACCACAGCAGTCCGGTGCGGACCGTGATGCCGCCGATGACCGCCTGCACCACAGTCGACGCCGGCATCAGCCAGGCATAGACCTGCACCTCGCGGCGGCGGCCGGCACGGATGACGGCGAGCACCGCCAGGGCGGCCGTCAGCACGACGCCGAACGTGAACATGCGGTTGGTGAATTCGACGGCCTGATGCACGACGGGCACTTCGGCGTGCGGCACCGGCACGAAGCTGCCCGGGAAGCACTGCGGCCACGTCGGGCAGCCCAGACCGGATGCGGTGACGCGGACGATGGCTCCGGTGACGGCGATGCCGCCCTGGGTCAGGATGACGAGGAACGCGATGAGCCGCTGGACCCGAAGCGAGGGGATGGGCAGCTTGTCGAGCACGGTCTGATCGTAGGCCAGCGCTAACTACGTGGCGTAGTAGGGGCCGTCAGCTGAACCGGAACCAGCGCATCGCGGCCAGCCCGGCGAGCACTCCCCACACGGCCAGCACCGCGATGCCGAACCAGTCCACCGACAGCGTCATCGCCTGGGTGAGGGACTCGGTCAGCGCACCCGACGGCGTCAGCCGGGCCACCCAGCGCAGCGCCTCGGGGACGACGCGATGCTCGATGGTCAAGGCGCCGAGGCCGGCCAGAATGAACCACAGCAGATTCGCGAGGGCCAGCACGATCTCGGCCTTCAGCGTCCCGCCGAGCAGCAGACCCAGCGCCGCGAACGAGGCCGTACCGAGCGCGATGACGAGGGCGCCGAGCAGCAGGCTCAGCGGGCTCGGCCGCCAGCCCAGCGCAATGCCGATGCCGCCCAACAGGATTGACTGCAGGAACACCGTCGTGATGACGGCCAGCGACTTACCGGCGATGATGCCCCACACCGGCAGCGCGGTCGCGCCGAGGCGCTTGAGCGCGCCGTAGCGCCGATCGAACGCGACGGCGATGGCCTGTCCGGTGAACGCCGTCGAGATGACCGCCAGCGCCATGATCGGCGGGGTGAACGTCCCCGGCCGGTGGTCCCCCAGGGAGCCCAGCGGCAGCAGCGTGAGCCCGACCAGCAGCGTGATCGGGATGAACATGGTCAGCAGCAGCTGCTCGCCGTTACGCAGCAGCAGTTTGAGCTCCAGGCCGTACTGTGCCGCCAGCATGGCGGGGATACCCGCGGGCCGCGGGTCCGGGGTGAACGTCCCCGGTGCGAACCGATTGGTCTCGGTACTCACGACCGCAGCTCCCGTCCGGTCAGGTCGAGGAACACGTCCTCGAGGCTGCGCTGCTCGACGCGCATGTCGGTGGCCAGCACGTTCAGGCGGGCGGCCCACGCGGTGACGGTCGCCAGCACCTGCGGGTCGATGTGGCCCTCCACCAGGTACTCGCCGGCGCCGGCTTCGGTGGCGCGGTAGCCCTCCGGCAGCGCCGAGATCAGCAGCGAAAGGTCCAGTTTGGGCGGGGCCGAGAAGCGCAACTGGTTCTCGGCGCCGCCGCGCGTCAGGTCGGCGGGGGTGCCCGCGGCGACGGCCGCGCCGTGGTCGATGATGACGATCCGGTCGGCCAGTTCCTCGGCCTCGGTGAGCTGATGCGTGGTCAGTACGACGGTGACACCGTCGCGGCGCAGGCCTTCGATCAACTCCCACACCACGATTCGGGCGTGGGCGTCCATGCCGGCGGTCGGCTCGTCGAGGAACACCAGCTCGGGCCGTCCGACGATGGCGCACGCCAGTGCCAGGCGCTGCTGCTGCCCGCCGGACAGCCGGCGGTAGGTGGTGCGCGCGGCTTCGGTCAGACCGAGGGTGTCCAGCAGCCATTGCGGGTCGAGCGGATTCGCCGAATACGCCGCGACCAGGTTCAGCATCTCGCCGGCCTTGGCGGCGGGGTAGCCGCCGCCACCCTGCAGCATCACACCGATGCGGGCGCGCAGCTTGGCGTTGTCGGCCGTCGGGTCCAGGCCCAGGATCGAGATGCTGCCGGAGTCAGGCTTGTTGAAGCCTTCGCACATCTCGACAGTGGTGGTCTTACCGGCCCCGTTGGGTCCGAGCAGGGCCAGCACCTCGGCGCGCTGCACCTCCAGATCCAGGTTGTTCACGGCCTGGATATCGCCGTAGCGCTTGCTGACGCCGCGCAGCAATACGGGCGTCTCACCGGAACTCACGGGGATTCAGCGTAAGCGTCGGACCTGGCAGCGCCGCTACCAGGGGCGTCACCGTTGTCCGATTCCGGCAATCCGCGCCAGGGCAGGCGGCCCCGCGTCAGGGCGATCAGCAGCAGCACGATGACGGTGCTGGCCAGCGTGGCGTCGAGGATCTGGAAGAGCGCGAACCGGTCGCCGTTGGCCGTCGGGCCGAAGACGCCGACGACGAACGTCACCACGATGGTGGTGCCACGGAAGCCCGGCCGGGTGGCCCAGCAGGCCAGCGGGATGATCGCCCAGAGCAGGTACCAGGGCTGTACGACGGGGAACAGCAGCACCGTCGCGCCCATGGCGACGCCGAGGCCGCCGAGCGGGTGGAGCCGTCCCCGCAGCACCGACAGCAGCAGCCAGCTGACCAGCACGCCGATGACGAAGACGCCGATCCCACGGGTCAGTCCGAGGACCGCGGTGGTGTGGTCGCCCAGGCCCAGCAGGATGCCGACCTGTCCCGTGCCGAGCGCGACGAGTGTCGGCGGCGACATCCAGGACCGCACCACGTTCGCGGTGCCGAGGGTGAACAGCCAGCCGAAGCCCAGGCCGCTGGCCCAGCCGATGAGCGCCATGACCGCCAGCGCGACGGTGCCCAGCGGCACACAGGCCTGGAAGAAGGCCTTGACCGTCCCGCCCAGCCGGCGCGCGAGGGCCATCGCCACGAAACCCAGCGCGAGCAGGGAGGGCAGCTTGATCTGCGATGACATGGCGATGAGCACCGTGCCGGTCAGCAGCATCGCCAGCGGCCACCACGCGGACCAGTCCTCCCGGTGCCGTGGCCAGTGCAGTGGTCGGGGGATGAGGGGACGGCCGGAATCGATGCCGCGCATGGCGAATTCGGTGCCGGCGAGCATCAGGCCGAGCATCGGGGCCTCGTTGTGGATGCCCGCGATGAGGTGCATGAAGAGCAGGGGATTACACGGTCCCAGCCACAGCGCGCTGACCTCGGCGACACCGCAGCGACGGGCCAGACGTGGCGTTGCCCACACCGTGGCCGCGACACCGAGCAGCACGACCAGCCGGTGGGAGAGCACGCCGGCGACGATGTTGTCGCCGGTGAGCTCGGAGATGCCGCGCCCGATCCACAGGAACAGCGGTCCGTAGGGCGCCGGTGTCTCGCGCCAGAGGCTCGGCACCGTCAGGGTGAACACGTGGCCGAGCCCGAGACCGGTCGCCGGGCCGACACGGTAGGGGTCCAGCCCGATGCTCGCTATCTGGCTCTGCGCCAGATAGGAGTAGACGTCCTTGCTGTACATCGGCGGCGCGATCAGCAGCGGCAGCGCCCACAGCAGCAGTGTCTGGTCCAGCTGGCTACGCGACATCCGGCGTTTGCCCAGCGTGTAGCGGCCCAGCATCAGCCACGCCAGCGCCATCATGACGGCGCCGGTGGTGGTCATGGTCAGTGAGACGGTCTGGATGCGCGACGGCAGGTTGAGCAGGCGCACGCCGAACGTCGGGTCCTGCACGACGGGCCGGGCGCCGGCGCCGAGCGCGCCGATGGCCATGAGTACGGTTCCGGTGGCGCCGAATCGCCGGGTCCGGCGCAGGGATGCGACCTCGGACGCGTTCAGGGGCGAGCCGACGGACGGTTCGTCGGCGTGCCAATGCGCGACGGCCGTGCTCAGGTGCTGAAGGCGGTCGGGCATCAGAGCAGATTAGCCGTAGGCCTGTTCGGCCCCCGCCAACTCGGTGATAAGGGTTACCTTCCTAGATTCGGGTTCTGAATTCCGTCACAATGGTGTTGTGAAATTACCGTCCGGAGCTCCCGAAGCTGTCGGCACCGCGACCGCGGTGGCGTCGGCGACGGCTGTTTCCGATGGTCACACCCGTTCGGCCATCGTGCAGTTGCTGCTGGAAGGCGCGGTCACCGCGACCCAGATCGGCGAGCAGCTCGGCATCTCCGCCGCTGGTGTGCGGCGTCATCTCGACGCTCTCATCGAGGCCGGCGACGCCGAGTCCAGTGCCGCGGCCGCATGGCAGCACAACGGGCGTGGTCGTCCCGCCAAGCGCTACCGGCTGACCGCCGCCGGGCGCGCCAAGCTCGGCCACACCTACGACGACCTCGCCGCGGCCGCCATGCGCCAGCTGCGCGAAATCGGCGGTGACGACGCCATCCGCACCTTCGCGCGTCGTCGTATCGACTCGATCCTGTCCGGCGTGACGGCCACCGACGACGTCACCGACACCGCGGACCAGGTGGCCGCGGCGCTGACCAAGGCCGGTTACGCCACCACAACAACCCCGGTGACGGGGCCGATCGGCGGGGTGCAGATCTGCCAGCACCACTGCCCGGTCTCGCACGTCGCCGAGGAGTTCCCCGAACTGTGCGACGCCGAGCGTGAAGCGTTCGCCGAGGTCCTCGGCACGCACGTCCAGCGCCTGGCCACCATCGTCAACGGCGACTGTGCATGTACGACGCACGTTCCCGTCATCCCCGAGAACGCAGTCCACTCGATCCACCCCGCGACCCAAGAAGAAGGAGTGTCGCAATGACGACCACCCCGGAACAGCTGACCCAGGAGGAGACCATTGCCTCCCTGGGCACGTACGGCTACGGCTGGGCAGACAGTGATGCCGCAGGCGCCGCCGCGACCCGTGGGTTGAACGAGGCTGTCGTCCGCGACATCTCGTCGAAGAAGAACGAGCCGGAGTGGATGCTCGACTTCCGGCTCAAGGCGCTGCACATCTTCGACAAGAAGCCGATGCCGCGCTGGGGCAGTGACCTCGAGGGCATCGACTTCGACAACATCAAGTACTTCGTGCGGTCCACCGAGAAGCAGGCCGCGTCCTGGGAGGACCTGCCCGAGGACATCAAGAACACCTACGACCGCCTGGGCATCCCGGAGGCCGAGAAGCAGCGCCTGGTCGCCGGTGTCGCCGCACAGTACGAGTCGGAGGTCGTGTACCACCAGATCCGCGAGGACCTCGAGGCGCAGGGCGTCATCTTCCTGGACACCGACTCGGGCCTGCGCGAGCACCCGGACCTGTTCAAGCAGTACTTCGGCACCGTGATCCCGGCCGGTGACAACAAGTTCTCCGCGCTGAACTCGGCCGTGTGGTCGGGTGGCTCGTTCATCTACGTGCCGCCGGGCGTGCACGTCGACATCCCGCTGCAGGCCTACTTCCGCATCAACACCGAGAACATGGGCCAGTTCGAGCGGACGCTGATCATCGCCGACGAAGGCTCCTACGTGCACTACGTGGAGGGTTGTACCGCGCCGATCTACAAGTCGGACTCGCTGCACTCGGCCGTCGTCGAGATCGTGGTGAAACCCGGTGCGCGCGTTCGGTACACGACCATCCAGAACTGGTCGAACAACGTCTACAACCTGGTCACCAAGCGGGCCCGCGCCGAGGCCGGCGCGACCATGGAGTGGATCGACGGCAACATCGGTTCCAAGGTCACCATGAAGTACCCGGCGGTCTGGATGACCGGCGAGCACGCCAAGGGCGAGGTGCTCTCGGTGGCGTTCGCGGGCGAAGGCCAGCACCAGGACACCGGCGCCAAGATGGTGCACCTGGCGCCGAACACGTCGAGCAACATCGTGTCCAAGTCGGTGGCCCGCGGTGGCGGCCGCTCGTCGTACCGTGGCCTGATCCAGGTCAACAAGGGCGCGCACGGCTCCAAGTCGAGCGTGAAATGCGATGCGCTGCTTGTCGACAACGTGAGCCGCTCGGACACCTACCCGTACGTCGACATCCGTGAGGACGACGTCACGATGGGTCACGAGGCCACGGTCTCGAAGGTCAGCGAGGACCAGATGTTCTATCTGATGAGCCGCGGCCTGACCGAGGACGAGGCCATGGCGATGGTGGTGCGCGGCTTCGTCGAGCCCATCGCCAAGGAACTGCCAATGGAATACGCGCTCGAGCTCAACCGGCTGATCGAGCTGCAGATGGAAGGTGCTGTCGGCTAGTGAGTTCGAATCTGACTGAGGCGACGGAAGGCATCGTCGCCAACAAGGGTGAGCTGTTCACGTCCTACGACGTCAACGCTTTCGAGGTCCCGGGCGGCCGTGACGAGCTGTGGCGGTTCACGCCGCTCAAGCGTCTGCACGGCCTGCACGACGGCTCCGCTGTCGCCACCGGCGCTGCGCGCGTCGAGGTTTCGGAGCGCGACGGTGTCACCGTCGAGACCGTCGGCCGCGACGACGAGCGACTGGGCCAGGGCGGTGTGCCCGCGGACCGCGTTGCCGCGCAGGCGTATTCGTCGTTCGCCGAGGCGACCATCGTGTCGGTCGGTCGCGACGTCCAGGTCGCCGAGCCCATCGAGATCGCCATCGCCGGCCCCGGTGAGGGCAAGACCGCGTACGGCCACCTGCAGCTGCGGGTCGCCGAGCTCGGCGAGGCCGTCGTGGTCATCGACCAGAGCGGCAGCGGAACCTACGCCGACAACATCGAATTCGTCGTCGGTGACGCGGCGCGGCTGACCGTCGTGTCGATCGCCGACTGGGCCGACGACGCGGTGAACGTCAGCACCCACCACGCCACGCTGGGTAAGGACGCCGTGCTGCGGCACGTCGCCGTCACGCTCGGCGGTGACGTCGTGCGACTGACCTCGCGGACCCGCTACCTGGGCCCCGGCGGTGACGCCGAGATGCTCGGCCTGTACTTCGCCGACGAGGGCCAGCACTTCGAGTCGCGCCTGCTGGTTGACCACGCGGTGCCGAACTGCCGCTCGAACGTGCTGTACAAGGGTGCGCTGCAAGGGGATCCGGACTCGAAGAAGGCCGATGCCCACACCGTATGGATCGGCGACGTGCTGATCCGGGCCGCGGCCACCGGCACCGACACCTTCGAGGTGAACCGCAATCTGGTGCTCACCGACGGTGCCCGCGCCGACTCGGTGCCCAACCTCGAGATCGAGACCGGCGAGATCGTCGGCGCCGGACACGCCAGTGCCACCGGACGTTTCGACGACGAGCAGCTGTTCTACCTGCAGGCCCGCGGCATTCCCGAGGACCAGGCCCGCCGCCTGGTGGTCCGGGGCTTCTTCGGCGAGATCATCCAGAAGATCGCCGTGCCGGAAGTCCGCGAACGCCTCACCGCCGCCATCGAACACGAACTTGAACTGACTGAAGGACGCAACAACTCATGACCACACTGGAAATCAAGGACCTGCACGTCTCGGTCACCGCACCGGACGGCGCCGATGTGCCGATCCTCAAGGGCGTCAACCTGACCGTGAAGTCGGGCGAGACCCACGCGGTCATGGGCCCCAACGGTTCTGGCAAGTCGACGCTGTCGTACGCCATCGCCGGCCACCCCAAGTACACCGTCACCTCGGGCTCCATCACCCTCGATGGCGAGGACGTGCTGGAGATGAGCGTCGACGAGCGTGCGCGCGCCGGCCTCTTCCTGGCCATGCAGTACCCCGTCGAGGTGCCCGGCGTCTCGATGTCGAACTTCCTGCGCACCGCGGCGACCGCGGTCCGTGGCGAGGCCCCCAAGCTGCGCCACTGGGTCAAAGAGGTCAAGACCGCCATGTCGGAGCTGGACATCGATCCGGCCTTCGGCGAGCGCAGCGTCAACGAGGGCTTCTCCGGTGGTGAGAAGAAGCGCCACGAAATCCTGCAGCTGGGCCTGCTGAAGCCGAAGATCGCCATCCTCGACGAGACCGACTCGGGCCTGGACGTCGACGCACTGCGCGTCGTGTCCGAGGGCGTCAACCGGTACGCCGAGGCCGAGCACGGCGGCGTCCTGCTGATCACGCACTACACCCGCATCCTGCGCTACATCCGTCCGCAGTTCGTGCACGTCTTCTTCGACGGCCGCATCATCACCTCCGGTGGTCCGGAGCTGGCCGACGAGCTCGAAGAGAACGGCTACGAGCGCTACACGCAGGCCGCGGCCGCCGGAGCCTGATTCCCATGACAGCGTCAGTCGACCTCGACCTGACCAGGATCAGGGCCGACTTCCCGATCCTGAGTCGGGTGATGCGCGGCGGAAACACGTTGGCGTACCTGGATTCCGGGGCCACGTCGCAGAAGCCGCTGCAGGTGCTCGATGCCGAGCGGGAGTTCCTGACCACCTCCAACGGCGCGGTGCACCGCGGTGCGCACCAGCTGATGGAGGAGTCGACCGACGCCTACGAACAGGGCCGTGCCGACATCGCGGCGTTCGTCGGTGCCGACGACGACGAGCTCGTCTTCACCAAGAACGCCACCGAGGCCCTGAACCTGGTGTCGTATGCGGTGGGGGACAACCGGTTCGACCGCGCCGTCGGGCCGGGGGACGTCATCGTCACCACGGAGCTGGAGCACCACGCCAACCTGATCCCGTGGCAGGAGCTGGCCCGCCGGACCGGCGCGGAACTGCGCTGGTATTCGGTGACCGACGACGGCCGCATCGACCTGGACTCGCTGCAGCTCGATGACCGGGTGAAAGTGGTTGCCTTCACCCATCATTCGAACGTCACGGGTGCCATCGCGCCGGTGGCGGAGATCGTGCGTCGGGCCAAGGCTGTCGGTGCGCTGACGGTGCTGGACGCGTGCCAGTCGGTGCCGCACCAGCCCGTCGACTTCCACGCGCTCGACGTCGACTTCGCGGCCTTCTCTGGCCACAAGATGTTGGGGCCCACCGGGATCGGTGTGTTGTACGGGCGCCGTGCGCTGCTCAACGCGCTGCCGCCGTTCCTCACCGGCGGATCCATGATCGAGACCGTCACGATGGAGTCGGCGACCTATGCGGCCGCGCCGCAGCGCTTCGAGGCCGGCACGCCGATGACGTCGCAGGTGGTCGGATTGGCCGCTGCCGCACGGTATCTCGATGCCATCGGGATGGCCGCTGTCGAGGCGCACGAAGCCGAGCTGGTGGCCGCCACGTTGGATGGGCTGACCCAGATTCCGCAGGTGCGGATCATCGGGCCGACCACCACCGAGCATCGCGGGTCTCCGGTGAGCTTCGTGCTCGATGGTGTGCATGCCCACGACGTCGGCCAGATTCTGGATGACGAGGGCATCGCGGTCCGGGTCGGGCATCACTGCGCGGCGCCACTTCACCGGCGGTTCGGTATCGCCGCGACGGCCCGGGCGTCGTTCGCCGTCTACAACACGCTCGACGAGGTGGACCGGCTGGTCGCGGGCGTCAAACGCGCTGTGGAGTTCTTTGCATGAGAATGGAACAGATGTACCAGGAAGTGATCCTGGACCACTACAAGCACCCGCATCACCGCGGGCTGCGTGAGCCGTTCGGCGCGCAGGTGCACCACGTCAACCCGACGTGTGGTGACGAGGTGACGCTGCGGGTGACACTGTCCGACGACGGCGAGACCATCGCCGACATCTCGTACGACGGCCAGGGCTGCTCGATCAGCCAGGCGTCGACGTCGGTGCTCACCGATCAGGTGATCGGCCAGACCGTGGACGAAGCGCTCAAGACCGTCGGCGCGTTCACCGAGATGATTTCCTCCCGCGGCAACGTCGAGGGGGACGAAGATGTGTTGGGTGACGGCATCGCGTTCGCCGGTGTCGCCAAGTACCCGGCACGCGTGAAATGCGCGCTGCTGGGGTGGACCGCGTTCAAAGCCGCGCTCGCCGAGGCGAGCGCCAAAGACACCGCGCTGGCATCCGCCGGCGCAATTGCGGAGGACAAGCGATGACTGAAGGCACACCCGAAGCCACCACCGCGGCCAACGTGGTCGACGACCCCGAACTGCTCGACGCCGTCGAGGAGGCCATGCGCGACGTCGTCGACCCTGAACTCGGCATCAACGTCGTCGACCTCGGGCTCGTCTACGGCATGACCCTCGAAGAGGGGGACGAAGGCACCGTCGTGAAGCTGGACATGACGCTGACGTCGGCCGCCTGTCCGTTGACCGACGTGATCGAGGACCAGTCCCGGACCGCCCTGGTCGGTGCCGGCCTGGTCAGCGACCTCAAGCTGAACTGGGTGTGGAACCCGCCGTGGGGCCCGGACAAGATCACCGACGACGGTCGCGAACAGCTCCGGGCGCTGGGCTTCACCGTCTGATTCCGCGGCGCGCACTCACTGCCGCAGTTCGATGACGTTGGCGGACAACGTGCCGCCGAACGCCTCCAGCGTGCCGGTGTTGCAGCCACCCTTGATGCCGGTGGCGCTGACACTCAGCTCGTGGCCACCGGCCGTCTTGGTGTAGGCCGGCGGAGCGGTGACGGTGCTGCCGGGCCGCGCGATGGCCGGCGCAGCGATCTGGCGGCCGTCCAGATAGAAGCGCACGACGATGTCCGAACAACCGTTGGCGTCGTTGTTGAACGATGCCAGCACCTTCTCGGCGATGTGGGCGTCGAAATGGATCGACGGCCGGGCATTGCAGTCCTGACCGTTCGGCGGCGAACAGTAACCCCTCACGTACTCCTCGACCACGTCGGCGGCAGCAGGGGGCGCCCACGCGACGCCCGCCGTGCCGAAGGCGCCGATCAACGTGAATGCCATGCTGCCGCAACGCCGGACGAATACACCGTCGAACATGTCGGCCCCTTCCAGTCGGCTGATGACATCGACGCTAGGGCCGCGAGACTGCCGGGCAAATAAGGGGATTCCCTACATATCCACGCTTGGGAAGTCGCCGGTCCTGTGGATAACTCCCGATTCCGGCGCCTGCACGCGGCGCTCTTGTCGGAGCCCTTCTCTAGCTTCCAGCGCAACAGGACCACACCGGTCCGTTGCGACAGGAGGCAACACGATGAACGCTGACATCGAACGACTGCAGGCCGCGTGCGAACGCGATCTCGGCGATCCGGCCGGCTGGCCGACGCCCGTCGGTTATCCGAATTCATTGGCGCTCTGCATCATTGACGCGATCTATGCACCCGGCGCCCGGCACCTCACCGTCGACACCATCGTCGAGCGGTACCGCAGTTACCGGGCCGGGCAAGGCGGTGACGCCGACACCGACGGCGCAGCCGAACTGCTCGCCAATGTCGAGGCGCTGGGCGGTCCGGAACAGTGGGCCGCCCAGATCGGTAACCGGCGGCCGACGTCCACGAGGAAAGACGCACCGCTGCGATCGGTGGCGCTGACACAAGTGGCGCAGGCCTTCGTCGCACTGGGGATCTGCACCACCGAGGACCTACGGGTCATCACCGCGGACCCGGAGCGGGCGAAGGCGGCCAAGCGGGCGTGGTGCGCGGTGCCCGGGCAACGGTCGGGCTTCACCTGGCGCTTCCTGCTGATGCTGGCGGAACTGCCGGGCACCGATCCGACGGTCGCGGGATACGTCGCACGCGAGGTTGCTGATGGCGGCCCGGCCGACACGGCAGGGCTCCTCGCCGCAGTCTCGGACGCGGCCGGCTGGCACGCCGATGCGCTGCACCAGGCGATCTGGCGGTTCGAAGCCCGCCGCGCACAGGAGCTGCCGTCGTCGGCCTGACGGCCGACGAATGACCGCCAGCCGGGCGCCGCCGGAATCGGTTGAGCCGGCACGGTGTTGCATAGGCTCATGACCGTCGATGCATCTGGACTCTTCGCCCCACTGGCCCTGCGGAACCTGACCGTGCCCAACCGGTTCGCGATGGCACCCATGACCAGGCAGGCGTCGCCCGGAGGCGTCCCGGGGCCCGACGTGGCGGAGTACTACGCGCGTCGGGCCGCCGGCGGCGTGGGCCTGATCATCACCGAAGGCGTGCGATTGGGTGACCCGTCGGCAGCCGGCTCGCCGGACATCCCGACGCTCGTGGGCGCCGAGGCGCTCGACGGCTGGCGCAACGTCACGAGCGCGGTGCACCGGCACGGCGCGACCATCGCCGCCCAGCTGTGGCACCAGGGCGCCGAGCGTGGCGACCGCGACGGGGTGGCACCGGTCAGTCCGTCGGGCGTCAACGGCCATGGCGAGCAGATCGGCCGGGCACTGGATGCTGACGAGCTCCCTGCCGTCGCGCAGTGGTTCGCCGAAGCGGCCCGCAACGCCAAGGAGGTCGGCTTCGACGCCGTCGAGCTGCATGGTGCCCACGGCTACCTGCTCGACCAATTCCTGTGGGCCAGAACGAATCTGCGCACCGACGAGTACGGCGGTTCGGTCCAGAACCGCACGCGGTTCCCCGCCGAGGTGGTCGCGGCGGTGCGGGCCGCAGTCGGCCCGGACTACCCGATCATCTACCGCTTCTCGCAGTGGAAGGGCACCGACTACAACGCGACGCTCGTCGATGACCCGATTCAGTTGCAGGAACTGCTGGCGCCGTTGGTCGATGCCGGTGTCGATGCGCTGCATCCGTCGACGCGCCGCCACTATGTGCCGGCCTTCCCCGACGCCGACCCCGCGCTGACGCTGGCCGGCTGGACCAAGAAGGTCACCGGGACGCCCGTCATCACGGTCGGTTCGGTCGGCCTGCAGACCGCATTCCGGTCCGAGAAGCCGGGCCAGGTCATCGAGCCGGGGCCGGTGGATCAGCTGGTGGAGCAGTTCGACGCGGGTGAGTTCGACATGGTCGCGATCGGCCGGGCCCTGCTGGCCGACCCCGGTTGGGTCAACCGCCTGCGCAGCGGCACCCTGGACGGGTTCAATGGCTACGACGCGGCCACTGCGCTGGCGCGATTGAGCTGAGCCGAGCTAGTGCGGAAGGTCGTACCAGTCAGCCGTGGATCGCGTCTAACAAAGCCGTCTTGAGCGACGTCCACACGGCCTGGGGGTTTGTGCCACGGAGCACCTCGATCGTGAGAACTGGCACGCCTCGGTCTCGCCCGGCATAGGACCCCAGCGAACCTGGGGTCGGGGCGAACGCTGATGACTCCTCGACTGGTAGACCGGTTGTTGCCGAGAACTTCTCGGCAATTTCGCGGGCAGGACCATCAAAATTGATGAACTGCCTGCCCCGCCAGGAATGCGCAACCAAGATGAGGTCGGGGTGGACTCGATCGATCGTCTCCACTAACGCGCGTGACTCGGGCTGGTTCAACGGCTCGCCCCCGGACTCCGCGATGGTGGCATCGAAGTTGGCCGCCGGGAAATTCCTGTTTACGTCGATGCCGTTGGAATTGCCGCGCGTCGCTGCCGCGCGACCGTCTGGGTTGATGTCCTCGATCACGGTGAGTGAGGCCACTTCATTCAGTCCTGCCTCAGTGAACGCAGCCGGTAGCTCAGCGGCAGTAAGCGAGCCTTCGGGTTCATCGCCGTGGATTCCCCCGACAAACAGCACCCGGTGTGGTCCATGGCCGACCGTCAGCGCTCGGATCGGCCGGCCTTGCACAGTGGTGGCTATCGGTTGCCACGTAGGTGGTCCATCAGCGCCCACATTGGCGATGGCCGACGGTGGTGTTACCGGTGCGGCCGTGGAGCGGACGATCGAGAGCTGTGCCGCGGCGGGCTGACGTGCCGGGGTGGAACAACCAACCGTCCCAAACACCATGGTGCACAGAATGATTCGCGCCAACCGATAGCGGGTTCGATCGGTTGCGGCGGTCAGCAGTATGGGACCCACGCTGGCTCGATATCGAGGTAGACGGAGTTCACATAGGCTCCGTTTGTCAGACGCACCCAGGTCTTGCTGGAGCCGTGACCCGCGCTTGATCGCGCGTCCCCCGTCGTCTGACACGCAATCGTGACCGTCATGCCGTCTCTCAAATCATCGGGGTACAAGCGAGTGGCATTGGTGTGCGGCGCAATCCGCTGTTGTACGCCGCAGGATCCGCCTTCATCGCATGTGCCGATAACTACGCCGGTAGGTAAGGGCGATGCGGCGACAGTTGGTGCGACGATCACTGGCGACGGCCGGGTCACAGTAACCGTTGAAGGTGGCACAGCGGCACTGCTAATGGTGAGGCTCGGCGATGACTGTGGCAACGGCACCGAGACCGTCACGATTGTCTGTTGGGCGGCTGCCGTTGTCGAATTATTCCGTTTGGACACCAGCATGAACCCTCCGATGAGGGCGAGGGCGCCGAGTGCGACCGCGGCGAATACAGCCCACGCCGCTCGACGCGTGCGGATGGATTCGGGAGGTGATGCGGCTGCTGGCGGTGGCACAAAAGGCAGAGCAGCCTCGCGAGCCATCGTGACACCTGGGAAGACGGCAGCGATGGTCGGTGCTGCGGCCGCGAGGCCGCGCCGCGCCGCAAACGCCTTCGCAAAATCTGTGCATGTTGCGAAGCGGTCGTTGGGGTCTTTGGCCAGTGCGGCAGTAAACACCGGATCAAACGCCGCGAGGTCTGGGCGGACGGCCGACAACGGAGGCGGCGACGAACGCAGGTGGTGGCTAATTACCACTGCGGCGTTGGAATTTGGGAACAGCACCGTGCCGGTTAGGAGGTGGTATGCGGTCGCTGCCAGTGCATACTGATCTGCGCGGCCGTCGAGCGTCTCGCCCAGAAGTTGTTCGGGTGCAACGTAATCGACGGTGCCAACTGTCATATTGGTGGCAGTCAGTCCGCCTCGGTCGTCCATAGTCCTAGCAATCCCGAAGTCGCTCAGCAGGATGCGCCGACCGCCATTGTCATCGGGTTTGGTTAGAAGGATGTTGGCCGGTTTGATATCTCGGTGCAGCAGTCCCTTGCCGTGGGCGTAGTCCAGAGCCGATCCCATTGCGGTGACGACTTCCGTGACGAGGTCGATCGGCATTCCGCTCGCGTACTGTCGCTTCAGAAGCGTGCTGGCGTCCTCACCGTCGACGTAGTCCATCGACAACCACAGTTGACCGTGAAACTCGCCGCGATCGTGCACCCCGACGATGTGCTGATGCCACAACGTAGCGGCGAGGTCGGCTTCACGTAAGAAGCGTTCGCGAAATTCGGGGTCGGATGAGGCCTCGCCAGCCAGCAGTTTCAATGCGTCCCGCCGCGGCAGTCGGGGGTGCTGGGCCAGATAGACCTCGCCCATTCCGCCTGCCCCGATGCGGCGGATGATGGTGAAGTCCGCAAACCGCTCATGGACCCCTAGCGACATGCGGGGATGGTACCCGGCCCTTTGGTAGTAAATGGCCAGGATTTGACATGTTCGACCGATCGGAGGACGGCTGCAGTGCCCGGTTGGGTCAACCGCCTGCGCAGCGGCACCCTGGACGGGTTCAATGGCTACGACGCGGCCACTGCGCTGGCGCGATTGAGCTGACCAGACCAGGATTGAGCCGACCAGATACCGGGAACAAGCAGGTACACCGCAATGTTGGGAGAAGCGTGAGCACCAAGGACATCACCGCCGCCGAATTCAACGGCATCATCAGCGACAACGACATCGTGCTGGTGGACTTCTGGGCGTCATGGTGCGGGCCGTGCCGGGCGTTCGCCCCGACGTTCACCGCATCGTCGGACAAGCACCCCGACGTCTTCCACGCCAAGGTCGACACCGAGGCCGAGCAGGCGCTGGCCTCCGCCGCCGAGATCCAGGCCATCCCGACCCTGATGGCGTTCAAGAAGGGCCAGCTCGTGTTCCGGCACTCGGGCATGCTGGCGGCCAACCAGCTCGACGAGGTCATCAGCCAGATCAAGGAATTCGACATCGACGCCGCGATGGCGGAAAAGGGTGACGCCACCGACGCCTAG